>JBOEHE010000053.1:0-85076 GCA_050633785.1 Arenicella sp. | reverse complement strand
CCTTCAGCCACTCGGCCACCTCTCCAAAACTTATTTAAATATCTTAATTATCGATTTCCGTATGAATCATCAATAAATTGATCATCATCACGAAAATCAAATGAATCATCATCTTGGTCTTGTCCACTCGCATCAGCGCTAGCTTCACCCCCAGCCTTCATGCGTTCTTCACGCTTGATACGTTGATAAATCTCTTCACGATGAACAGGAACGTCACGAGGAGCGTTAATTCCTATGCGAACTTGATTTCCTTTAATGCCCAAAACGGTCACTTGTACTTCATCACCTATATTTAATGTTTCATTTATTCTTCGAGTCAAAATTAGCATTATGTTGCTCCTGTTTTCCTGTTACCCAACCCCTAAGTTAAGCTTAAGCCGGGTATTATATTTATTGTCACGAAATACGCTATCTTTTTTTACATTTCAATCAAACAAGATTACTCACAAAGCCTTTTTAGGCAGGATTAACGATTGTTTTTATTATTATTGTTGCTCCAAACCAAAGTTTTTATGTAAAGACTTAACTGCTAGCTCAGTATACCGCTCTTTTACTATAACAGAAATCTTAATCTCAGATGTCGAGATTAACTCGATGTTAATACCCTCTTGTCCCAAATATTGGAACATATCAGTAGCAACACCAGCATGCGAAACCATCCCAACACCTACTATCGAGATTTTTGCTATATCATCATTTATGTCAACTTCAGATGCCCCAATGTCTTGAGCAACTTGCGACAAAACTGCTTTACACTTTTCTAAATCAGTTTTATTAGTCGTAAAAGTAAAGTTACTATTACCATCAGGACTGACATTCTGCACGATCAAGTCAACATTAATATTCGCTGCAGAAACTGGCCCCAAAACCTTATAGGCTACGCCTGGTTGATCAGGAATACCACGAACAGTATACATTACTTCATCACGATTAAATGCAACACCAGACACTAATGGGGTTTCCATCGTACTTTCCTCTTCATCATAAGTAATCAATGTGCCCTCGTCTGGCTCAAACGATGACAACACCCGCAATGGAACTTTATACTTTCCTGCAAATTCAACCGAACGGGTTTGTAACACTTTCGCCCCTAAACTCGCCATTTCAAGCATTTCCTCAAAGGTAATGCGTTGCAACCTTCTGGCTTCAGGTACTACTCTAGGGTCTGTCGTATAAATACCATCAACATCGGTATAAATACGGCATTCGTCTGCCTTTAGAGCCGCGGCTATAGCAACTGCAGATGTATCCGAACCACCACGACCTAAAGTTGTGATATTACCATTCAAATCAACACCTTGAAACCCTGCAACGACAACTATATGTCCAGAATCGACATCGCTGCGAATCTTGTCACCATCAATTTTTTGAATGCGGGCTTTTGTGTGCGCATCATTGGTTAAAATCATCACTTGGCCACCTGTATAAGACTTTGCAGATAAGCCGCGTTTATGCAATGCCATACACAATAGTGCAATCGTTACTTGCTCACCAGTAGACAATAATACATCAAGTTCACGAGGTGAAGGAGTTGCAGTAATTTCATTTGCCAAACCAATAAGTCTATTCGTCTGCCCACTCATAGCCGAGACGACCACAACCAGCTTTTCACCTTGGTTATATCGTTCAAGTAATCCATCTGCAACCGCACTGATGCGTTCAGTACTGCCGACAGATGTACCACCAAATTTCTCAACAATGAGCGTCATTGATCTTTTTACGTTTTACGAATAGCTTTAATTATTAAGGCGGCGATTAAACATGGTTTGAAGCGAACTGTAAACAGTTATTTCCAATATAAAAGGTCAGATAATGATTTATATTGTCCAGGGTGAACAATTTGATAAATTATTCACCCTATTTTGCTAACTCATGGCTCTTTTCGATCAAATTTTAAGATTAGTTTGCTTTCACCTGCACAAGCCAATCCTTAACTGCAGCAAGGCAAGCATCAATATTATTTTCAGTAGGAATACCACCTTCTGCCATATCTGGCCGACCTCCGCCGCGCCCATCAAACAAACCTGTAATCGTTTGAATCAACTTGCCCGCTGGGTATTGTTTCGAAATAGTTTTACTAACACCAGCAACAATAGCAACCTTATCATTATTGCGTGTTGCCAACACTATCACAGCATTATCGTATTTGCTTTTATACCGATCTATGGTCTCTCGTAGAATTGCCTTATCGACACTCTTCATGTCAACAGTCAATAATTTAACCCCATCCATTTCAACAAATTGGCTTTCAAAATCAGAGCCGGACCCTGCGCCTGTTGCCAATTGCTTCTGCAGATCAAGATTCTCTTTGTTCAACGTTTTGATCTGCAATTGTAACTGATTAATTTTTGACAATATATCTGCCGGCTTTGCTTTTAATTCGGCACCTGCCTGTTGAACCAGAGACAAATTAGTATTGATGTAGTCATAAGCTTGATATGCAGTCACCGCTTCAATTCTACGCACTCCTGCTGCCACACCTGACTCACCAGTGATTTTAACAATGCCAATATCACCGGTACGAGAAACGTGCGTACCCCCACATAGTTCCATGGAAAACGGCCCCATGCGAATTACCCTGACTGTGTCACCATATTTTTCACCAAACAGAGCAGCAGCACCGGCCTGTTTAGCATCATCTATCGCCATAAGCTCTGCATCAACAGGCTGGTTTGCCAAAACTTGTTGGTTAACCATGGCTTCTACTTCTATCAGCTGCTCGGCAGTCACAGCTTGATCATGGGAAAAGTCGAAACGTAATTTTTGCGCATCCACTAATGATCCTTTTTGCTGCACATGTGTTCCCAAAACATTAATCAAAGCAGCATGCAACAAGTGAGTGGCAGAATGATTACACTCTGCCGCACGACGTGAGCTGTGGTGCACATGAGCATTTACCGTGTCACCAACATTCAATTTACCAATACGGACTTTGCCATAATGAACAAAAACATCATTTGCTTGTTTACGTGTATCAACAATGTCTACCACGCATTCTCCGACCCTGAACTGCCCCTGGTCTCCAATTTGACCGCCACCTTCGGCATAAAAACATGTTTTATCAAGCACACATGCAATACTTTCACCAGCATTAGCCTGACTATGTTCATTACCCTCAACAGTTATTGCCAAAACTTCAGCATCAACACTCAGCTGCTCATATCCAACAAACTCTGTTTCTGTATCAATTGAAATCAATTGATCTGCCGCTTCTGCGAACTGGCTACTGCTTCGAGCCCTTTCTCTCTGGGCTTCCATTTCACGTTCAAAACCAACCATATCGACCGACAAACCCTTTTCACGAGCCACATCTGCAGTCAAATCGACAGGAAATCCATAGGTATCATAAAGCAGGAAAGCCACTTCACCAGGCACGGTACTACCTGACAAAGAAGATGTTTTTTGGCTAAAAATTTTCAAACCTTGTTCTAACGTTTCGGCAAAACGTTTTTCTTCTTTTTCTAAAGCATCTTTGATTTGTTGATGATGAGCTGGTAATTCAGGGAAAGCCTCACCCATTTCTGCCACCAACACATCCACCAGACGATGAAAAAAGGGTGTTTCACCACCTAACTGATAGCCATGTCGCACTGCTCGCCTGATAATTCGACGAAGTACATAACCTCTACCTTCGCTACCCGGCAACACTCCATCTACAATCATAAATGCACAAGAACGGATATGGTCCGCAATCACTCGGACTGAATGATGAGTAGGGTCATCTGCCCCTAATACACGACAGATATCCTGAGTAATGTTTGCAAACAAATCAATATCATAATTATTGTGTTTATTTTGCATCACTGCCGCTATTCGCTCTAAACCCATACCGGTATCAACCGATGGCCTTGGCAATGGCTTTAGCTCTCCGGATTGATCACGGTTATATTGCATAAACACCAAGTTCCAGATTTCTATGTATCGATCACCATCCTCCTCTGGAGTACCTGGAGGCCCACCAGCTACATCAGGGCCATGGTCATAAAAAATTTCACTGCAAGGTCCACACGGCCCAGTATCTCCCATCGACCAGAAATTGTCTTTGGCGCCTATTCTCGAAAATTGTTGCGGGTTTATGCCCATATCTTTTAGCCAGATATCAGCAGCTTCATCATCTTCCTCAAAAACAGTAACCCAGAGTTTCTCAGGCGACAGGCCGAGTTCTTTGACCAAAAAATCCCAAGCAAATTGGATTGCATCTCTTTTAAAATAATCCCCAAAACTAAAATTACCCAACATCTCGAAAAAAGTGTGGTGTCTGGCGGTGTATCCAACATTCTCTAGGTCATTATGTTTACCTCCCGCTCGCACACACCGCTGCGATGTTGTAGCCCGAACATAATCACGCTTTTCAGCCCCCAGAAATGTATCTTTGAATTGAACCATCCCTGCATTGGTAAACAACAAAGTAGCATCGTTGTGAGGAACTAAGGGGCTACTCGCAACACGTTGATGTTGATGCTTTTCAAAATACGCTAAAAAGCGCTCTCTAATTTCCGCTGTTTTCATAAATACTAGAAGGTGTTTTACTAAAGGTTAGTGCAATTTTTCTTATATTCGAAGCCCATTGATTCTATTCATAATCCGCAGACTTCTGATCAAACTCAACTATAGCTTTGATATGTTCCATAGTATAGCCACGGTTTTGCATAAAACGCGCTCGCTTGGTCCATTCATTATAATTGTTAACCACTGTGTTGCGGTACTTTTTTTGATAATGTTGTCTGGCATAATCAAACCAGTGACTTCCTTGAGCATTAACAGCCTCTTCAATGAGTTCGGCAGTGATACCTTTCTGCCTTAACTCATGGCTGATTTTGGTTGGCCCATGACCGCGTTGGCTTCGTGAGCGCACAAACACATCAACAAACCGTTGATCCGATTGCAGGTTCTGCTCCTGCAACATTCCAATAGCAATTTCAACGTCATCGTGCTCAAACCCTTTGCGCAGCAACTTAGTCTCAAGTTCCTGCGCACTATGTTCACGCGCCGCTAATAGTTGTATTGCACGATTATAACTGTCTTGCCAACTATTTTTTGACTCAATCAATTACAAGCCTTTTAAAACAAAAGTTTAGGAACGAAACCTAACCGTCAACAGCATCAACTTCTGGCACCTCTCCTCCTTCAGCGATACCCAAAGCGACACGAATTTTTCCTTCAATTTCCTGGGCCATTGCGGTATGTTCTTTCAGGTATTCACGAACATTATCCTTACCCTGACCAATTCTCTCTCCATCATAGCTATACCAGGCACCGGATTTTTCCACAATATTATGCTCAACTCCCAGAGAAATTATTTCGCCTTCGCGTGAAATTCCCTGATTGTACAAAATGGAAAATTCTGTCTGCTTGAAAGGAGGAGCCATTTTATTCTTAACCACTTTGACGCGAGTTTCATTACCCAGAATTTCGTCACCTTTCTTGATTGCACCTATGCGACGAATATCCAAACGAACTGAAGAGTAAAACTTCAGAGCATTACCACCAGTTGTCGTTTCCGGATTACCAAACATGACTCCAATTTTCATGCGGATCTGGTTAATAAAAATCACCATCGTATTGGCTTTTTGGATGTTAGCCGTCAATTTACGCAAAGCCTGTGACATCAAACGAGCCTGCAAGCCCATATGAGAGTCACCCATATCTCCTTCAATCTCTGCCTTTGGTGTTAATGCAGCTACTGAGTCAATAACAATGATATCAACTGCTGCAGACCGCACTAGCATGTCTGTAATTTCCAGAGCCTGTTCGCCTGTATCTGGTTGTGAAACCAGCAATTCTTCAACATTGACTCCAAGCTTTGCGGCATAAGACGGGTCAAGTGCATGTTCAGCATCAATAAATGCAGCAGTTCCACCCAGCTTTTGCGCTTCAGCTATTGCTGACAATGTCAGCGTTGTTTTCCCCGAAGATTCAGGGCCATAAATTTCTACTATACGTCCTCGAGGCAAACCACCTATTCCCAAAGCAACATCAAGGCCTATAGAGCCAGTGGGTATCGCGCTGACATCTCTTACGACATCTCCGTCTCCCATACGCATGACAGATCCCTTACCAAACTGACGTTCAATCTGGCTTAAAGCCGCTTGCAAAGCTTTTTGTTTGTTGTCGTCCATTAAATACTCCGATACGTTTATGCGTTGATTTTTTGAATGTTAATTATATTTGAGTCAGGTGCAAAGATGACTTTTCCAGCCTGTGGAATTATTTCATAAGCTGACAAAAACAACCACCAGAACACGTTGGATTCACATCTTGTTTGATTTTTGTACAAAAATCAAGAGCTATTCTGCTTTACTTTGTTTTTTTTGCATATTCATTGAATAACTAGTGACACCTTACCTTCCTCTCCATAGAATACCAACCACAACTAAAAATCCTTTTCAGTACCATATAATGACACAATTTTCAGCTTTCGGGGAGAAATTCACCCGCCCTTCCGGCATTACTCAACTGATGAAAGATCTTGGTGACGCCAATCATTCATCAGACAAAACAATTTGTATGCTAGGTGGCGGTAACCCCGCTTCAATCCCGGCAGCAGAGGAAATATTTCAAGCTGAAATGCAAGCTCTGTTAAACAATGATGAACAATTCAACCAGGTATTGGGCCTATATGACGGCCCTAAAGGTTCTGAACGTTTCACATCTGCACTGATTAAGATGCTCAACGAGCGCTATAATTGGAACCTGACAACAGACAATGTCTGCTTGACCAATGGAAGTCAAAACAGCTTTTTCTCTATTTTCAATTTATTAGCTGGAAAAATGGCCGATGGTTCACACAAAAAAATACTTTTTCCTTTAGCACCAGAGTATGTTGGTTACGCTGAAATCGGCTTATCAGAGAACATGTTCACATCTAATAAACCGGAAATTGAATTATTGGAGGAACAGCAATTCAAATATCACATCGATTTTGATGCTCTCAACATCGGTGATGATATTGCTGCAATCTGTATCTCCCGTCCTACCAACCCCACAGGCAATGTCGTTACCGACCAAGAAATGGCTCAACTGGAATTACTTGCAAAAAAGCACAAAATTCCACTGATTGTTGATAATGCCTACGGCTTTCCTTTCCCCGGGGCGATTTACACTGATGTTAATCCAAACTGGGATGACAATATCATACTGACCATGTCTCTCTCAAAGCTTGGCTTGCCGGGAATGCGCACAGGCATTGTTATAGCCAATCCCGAGATCATCGCAGCAATGAGTTCTATTAATGCCATAACGGCCTTAGCACCCAACAGTGTCGGTCCTGGCTTGATGACTCGCTTGCTGGAAAAGAATGAAATCATGGACTTGCGCGAAAATATCATTCGCCCTTTTTACCGGGAAAAAGCCCAGACTGCGACTCAAATTGCCCAGGAAAAATTCAAAGATCTGCCCGTTAGAATACACAAAGCTGAAGGAGCTTTTTTCCTGTGGTTATGGTGCGAAGGCCTTCCTGTCAGCAGCGTTGAACTTTATGAACGACTGGTTAAACGTGGAGTCTTTATCATTCCTGGCGAACATTTTTTCATTGATATCGAAAATGACTGGCAACATCAACGAGAATGTATTCGCATGACCTACGCCCAACCTGACCATGTAGTTGAGCGTGGCTTAAGCATCATTGCTGAAGAGATTACTTTGTTATTTGATGCAAATGGTTGTTAGAAATTGAGGCTATTGGTTCAAACAATAGCCTCAATAACAATTCCAATGAATGGGTGTAGCTCTATGTTCTTGCTTGTATAAGCAGCTTTTTCATTTCCATTACTGATTGTTGCAGCCCACGAAAAACGGCATCAGCGATAATTGAGTGACCAATGTTCAAGCAATGCAGCTCTTTGATTGATGCGATAGGCAATACGTTCTGATAGTGCAAACCATGGCCAGCATTGACAACCAAGCCGAGTGAGTCTGCCAAAACAGCTGCTTCTTTTATTTGACGAAGTTGCGCTTGTTGAGTAGCACCAGCACATTCACTGTAAGACCCTGTATGCAGTTCAACGATATCAACACCAATAGCCTGACAAGCTTCAATCTGTTTCAAATCAGGATCAATAAACATGGAGACTTGTATACCAGCAGATTGCAAAGATGTTACATATTCCTGCAACCTTGCTTGTTGAGAAACCACATCAAGCCCACCTTCTGTGGTCAACTCTTCGCGCTTTTCTGGAACAAAACAACATTCTGTCGGTTTATTTTTCAGAGCAATATCTAACATTTCAGCCGTTGCTGCCATTTCAAGGTTAATCGGTAATGGGCTATGCTCACAAAACTGTTTAACATCTTCATCTACAATATGTCGACGATCCTCTCGCAAATGGATAGTGATGCCATCCGCTCCTCCCAGCTGAGCCAGCGTTACCGCTGAATAAGGGTTTGGATAATCCGTTCCTCGGGCTTGGCGCAGAGTGGCAACATGGTCAACATTAACTCCGAGTAAAACAGTGTTCTCCTCAGTTTTAGGGGCTTGTTTGGATGGTTTCATTAGTCAGTTCAATACTTTAGGCTTATTTGATGGAATGATATAACAAATCACGGCTGCGTAATGGTTTATTGCCCATCATTATTTGCAATATACGACGCATAAATTGTTTGGCATCATGCATTACCCAATCGTCGGTGTAATTATCACTATCGATGCTATTCAACACGATTCCCAATACCACTAATGGTGAGTCTTTTATACCTCTTGGGTCATAAACTGGCCCAGATTCTGGGATATAACGGTATAAACGGTCATCCAGCAAAGGCTGTTGTTTCTCGGTTTCATGGTCGAGAATTAATGCATACCCAGTCTCCTGTAACAGGGCCTTTTCGAAACGACGTAAAGCGAGTTCACGTTTACTGTTAACTGACAAACATTGCATCAATACATCGTAATCTTGAAACAATTGTTGATGAGGGTCACGCCTTTGCAGCATTTTCATCATCAGTTCATTGGCATAAAAACCGCAAACCCGTGATTTATAATCCAACCATTGATAGCGCCCGTTTAATTCAACCTGGGTCAATGTCGGCATTTCACCTTTACCCGACCAACTTACCATCAGCGGTTGAAAAGGCTGCAGTAAGCCTCTTACTCTTGATTTAACCCGCCTGGCACCTTTTGCTAAGACGACAAAACGTCCATATGTCGCTGAAAATATTTCAACAATCAAACTGCTTTCACTGTACGGGCGTGTATGCAAAACATACGCTGCTTGTTGATTGACTCTCACGTGCAATCAATCCATATTTAAAAGTTTGTTTTATTGCCCTTCATCGTAACCCAGCGATTGCAAATCCTGCTGACGATCGGCCCAACCACTGCGTACTTTGACATAAAGTTCCAAAAACACTTTTTTGCCTAACAGTTGCTGAATAGGCAAGCGGCTTTTTGAACCTATTTGTTTCAACTTAGCTCCCTGTTTGCCGATTACGATCGCTTTCTGGCTTGCTTTATCAACCCAGATGTCAGCACCAATATGATACGTCTTGCCAACCAACTCAATACGTTGAAGCTCAACCGCGGTCGCGTAAGGCAATTCATCACCCAACAATCGGAAAAGTTGTTCTCGAATCATTTCTGATACTAAAAATGATTGAGTTCGATCTGTTATCTGCTTCGAATCAAAATGAGCTTGCCCTTCTGGTAACCGCGAAGTAATTTCATCCATCAGATGCTGAACATTATTGCCTTTACTGGCCGAGACAGGAATGACAGCAACACAGTTGATTCGTTGTTGCAAATCTTCAATTTGTGGTAGCAGTTGGTTTTTATTCGCTAGTAAATCCAGTTTATTGATTACGACAATAACAGGAACATTATTATCCTGCAGTGCTTTCAATGGCACTTCGTCAGCCGGCTTCCAACCTTTGGCTGTCACCATAAACAGTACCAAATCAACCCCATCAATGCTCGCTACCGCAGTACGATTAATGATTTTATTGATACGTTTTTTTTGAGTTTTCTGCGAAATAGAATGCACACCAGGAGTGTCAACAAATACGATTTGTTTATTTTTATCAGAGACTATTCCCAGAATCCTGTGTCTTGTGGTTTGCGGTCGGTCCGATGTAATGCTGATTTTTTTACCAACCATTCTGTTTAACAAGGTTGATTTCCCTACATTAGGACGACCCAGTAAGGCGACAAAACCAAAGCGGTATTGCTGATCTTTCGACATATTTTTTGCTCTGTTTATGTATTTAAACTATTGATAGCTTTTTTTGCCGCCAACTGCTCAGCTTCTTTACGATTAGTACCGGAAGCACGGAATTGTTTATTTAAAGCACTGATTTCACACATAACCATAAACACTTGCTTATGCGGTTCACCTGAAGTTTCAACCACCGAGTATTTTGGCAATTCCAAACCGCGTTTCTGCAAAGCCTCTTGAAGTTGGCTTTTATTGTCTTTATAAGCCACTTCTGGTTCTAACAATTTCAGCTTTTCGGAAAAAAATTTTTCAACGAAATTCCGACTGCGTTGTAAATCCGAATCAATATAGATGGCTCCGATTATACCTTCTACAGCATCTGACAAAATGGAGTCTCGGTTGAACCCTCCACTTTTCATTTCGCCTTCACCCAGAATCAAATATTGACCCAGAGCTATTGAACGAGCCACTTCTGCCAATGACTCTTTACAAACAATAGAGGCCCTCATGCGACTGAGTCTGCCTTCGCCCAATTTAGGAAACCGAGTATATAACCAATCAGAAACGACAAAACTGAGTATACTGTCACCGAGAAACTCTAAGCGTTCATAGTTTTTTTTGTTTTTGCTACGGTGAGTTAATGCCTGCTCAAGTAATGAATCATCTTTAAATTCATAATCTATTTTAGCCATTAACGCTGTGCGCAAAGTTTCATTCATCATGGATTATAAATTAGAATTTCTTCTCAGCTTTAATATCAAAATCCACCTTAAGGCTGATATTCATAACTACTGGAACCACGCGGTCATACTTAAGTTGAGCAGAAACACCTCTTTTATCTTTTTTATAGACAAGATCTTTTGGGTTTATCTCATAACTACCATCCAGATAAAGCTGGCGCGCAAGTAAATCCAAATATTTTTTACGGCTTAGCGTTCTGACTTGCCCAGCACGATCAAAGGCAATACTCATCGCATTTTCAATGTTCTTATTCGTCGAATAGACTGGCACAAGCAGCATGCCTATATAACAAAAGAAAACGACAACCATTAGAGAAATACTCAGACTCCAAAAACTCCAACCTTGTTGTCGATGCATATTAATAGTTGATGGCTTAAATTTTATACTCTCATTCATAACAATCTTCACCTTTTTGTTTTTCTTATATTCTATTAGTTAAGTTTATAGTAATTGATAAAACGTCTAAATTGACTGACCAACTCGTGAAAAGTTCAAGCCACGCTCAGTTATCGTATCCCAATGAAACCAGATAAAAAAGGCTTTGCCAACTATATTTTCATCCGGAACAAATCCCCAGTAACGACTATCAGAACTATGATCGCGGTTATCTCCCATGGCAAAATAATGCCCTTCAGGGACAATCCAGCTTTTATCGCGTTCGGGTGTTTTTCTAGGATTAATCAATAAATCATGTTTTTTACCGCTATCCAGACTCACATCAAATCGTTCCACGTTATGAGTTGCCCGATGAGCATCTTCAAATGAATACTCTCCATCAGCATTCAACTTGACTTCCTCTTTATTGATATACAAACGCTTCGAACGGTATTCAATCAGATCGCCAGGAAGGCCCATCACCCGTTTTATGTAATTAATCTTTGGTTTGAGTGGATATCGGAACACTATAATATCACCACGTTCTGGCTGACTTATAGGCACAATTTTCTGGTAACCAATTGGCAGGCGCAAACCATACTGAAACTTGTTCACCAACAGAAAATCACCAATTTCCAAAGTGGGCAACATTGAACTTGATGGAATACGGAATGGTTCGACAATAAAAGCGCGCAACAAAAACACAATCAGCAGGACTGGTAGAAATGAGCGAGCATAATCAATCAAAATGGGTTCTGGTTCAGGATTTTTTTTATCGTATCGTCTCTTCAATACAAAACGACTTACAAACAAAATCACTGCTGAAAGGCAAATTAGCCCCAATAGAATTTTTTCAAACAACATTAATCGCTACCCACCTTAAGAACCGCCAGAAAAGCTTCCTGTGGGATTTCCACAGAACCAATTTGTTTCATTCTTTTTTTCCCTTCTTTTTGTTTTTCCAACAGTTTTCTCTTACGGCTGATATCGCCACCATAACATTTGGCAGTTACATTTTTACGTAATGCTTTTACGGTTTCTCGTGCAATAACCTTGGCTCCTATAGAAGCCTGAATAGCCACATCAAACATCTGCCTGGGTATCAATTCACGCATGCGTTTAACCAAGTCGCGACCACGATAAATAGATTGTTCACGATGCACCAGAATAGCAAGAGGATCTACTTTATCGCCATTAATCAACACATCTACTTTAACCATATCAGCAGCTTGATAACCAATCACTTCATAATCAAGCGAAGCATAGCCTCGACTCACGGACTTCAAACGGTCAAAGAAATCCATAACTACTTCATTCAATGGGATTTCAAAGTTTAGCATCACTTGACGCCCAAGGTACTGAATATTCTTCTGCACACCACGTTTTTCTATGCATAAAGTCATTACCGTACCAATATATTCCTCCGGCAACAAAATATTAGCAACAATTATGGGTTCTCTTATTTCTTCAATTCGCGACAGATCCGGTAGTGCTGAGGGATTATCAATTTTGATAGTTTCATCATTTTTCATCAACACCTCATAAACTACAGTAGGTGCTGTTGTGATCAAATCGATATTGTATTCACGTTCAATGCGTTCCTGAATAATTTCCATATGCAGCATACCCAGAAAACCACAACGAAAACCAAATCCCAAGGCATCAGAAACTTCGGGCTCGTATTGCAATGAAGCATCATTCAAACGCAGCTTGCCCAATGCATCACGAAAAGATTCATACTCCGCAGATGTAACTGGATACAAACCGGCAAACACACGCGGCTGCACTTCTTGAAAACCAGGCAAGGGTTCATCTGCACTCCCTTTGGCCAAGGTAATAGTATCACCGACTTTTGCCCCACTTATGTCTTTGACACCAGAGATTAAATAACCAACCTCACCCAGTTCCAAGGAAGATTTAGGTGTTCTTTTGGGTGTAAAAATCCCCAGATCATCGACCACATATTCATTATTTGTAGACATCATTTTGATACGGTCCTTTTTCTGCAAACGTCCCTGCACTATTCGGATCAAAGAGACTGTACCAAGATAGCTGTCAAACCAGGAATCCATGATCAAAGCCTTTAATGGTGCTTCCTGATCTCCTTCAGGGGCTGGCAGTTCAGCTACAATCTGCTCTAACAGATCCCCTACTCCAATTCCAGATTTAGCGCTCACATGCAATGCGCCACTGCAATCAATACCAACGACATCTTCAATTTCACTACTGACACGATCAGTATCTGCAGCCGGTAAATCAATTTTGTTCAATACAGGCAAGACTTCAAGACCCAAATCTACCGCTGTATAACAATTAGCGACTGTTTGTGCTTCAACACCTTGTGAAGCATCAACAACCAGTAGAGCACCTTCACAGGCAGTCAAAGAACGTGACACTTCATAAGAAAAGTCCACATGTCCTGGGGTATCAATCATATTTAGTTGATATATTTCCCCGTCACTTGCACGATAACGAAGAGCAACGCTCTGAGCCTTAATGGTTATGCCCCGCTCACGCTCGATATCCATTGAGTCCAAGACTTGCTCGGCCATTTCTCTATCTTCAAGGCCACCACAGTGTTGAATAAAACGATCCGCCAAAGTAGATTTACCATGGTCAATGTGCGCAATAATTGAGAAATTACGGATTTTTGAAATATCGTGTCCCATAAAAAACCGGAGTTATGTGTATAACTGAATAATATAACTGTTTTGATAATTCATCTGTGGTGAGAGCCTTCAGCGATTAAGCCTTTAGCCTGATAAACAAACAACGCTCTCACAACGAATGTCGAAGCTTTCATTAATGAATCTATTGACAGGATCATTCAGCATTCATTTCTTTAAGCGGCAGTATTCTAACAAATATAATCAAAAAGAATGTAAAAACTCACTATTATTTGCCAACTAATTAAGAAAAGCATTCTTTAGTGACTTTTGACACAAAATTATCCAAGAATACACGTAACTCGTTTACAATAAGCCAATCTATGATTATCTAAATAACCAGAGTAAAACCAGAGTACCATGCACAAATACACAGCTGATGTCCTTATTATCGGCGGCGGCGCTGCCGGCCTGAGTTTAGCCCTGCACTTGTCCAACACCACAGACTGCAAAATAACCATTTTATGCAAAGATGAAATGGGCGAAGGTTCCAGCTTATATGCCCAAGGCGGCATTTCTGCAGTATTAGATAAAAGCGACTCATTCGCTTCTCATATCGATGATACTTTAGTTGCTGGCGCTGGCTTGTGCAAAGAATCTGCTGTTAAGCATGTTGTTGAAAACGCACCGAATGCGATTCAATGGCTAATCAACAATGGCGTTGAGTTCACAGTTGTGGACGGCGATGAATATGATGGTGTTGATGGCAACTACCACCTGACTCGTGAAGGCGGACATTCTCACCGCAGGGTCATCCACGCTGATGACGCTACTGGCAAAGCCGTAACCACTACGCTGGAAAAACTGGTCAAACAGCAAGACAATATTACAATACTTGAAAACCATATCGCCATTGACTTGATTACTGCCGACAAACTCAGTGAACGCAGTGATAAAAACCATTGCTTTGGCGCTTATGCACTCAATAAGGACAGTAATACCGTACACACTTTCTCAGCAAAGATCACTGTTTTAGCCACCGGTGGCGCTTCGAAAGCTTACCTGTACACGTCCAATCCAGACAGCTCCACAGGCGATGGCATTGCCATGGCTTGGCGAGCCGGGTGCCGGATCGCTAATATGGAATTTGTTCAGTTTCACCCGACATGTCTGTATCACCCTCATGCCAAGTCTTCACTTATTTCCGAAGCTGTTCGCGGTGAAGGCGGAACATTGCATTTGCCAGACGGCACTCGCTTTATGGAGCAGCACCATGAACAAAAAGAGCTAGCTCCTCGAGACATAGTGGCCAGGGCTATTGACTATGAGATGAAAAAACACGGTTTGGACTCTGTTTTCCTCGACATCAGCCATAAACCCGCGGAATTTGTGATGGAACATTTCCCCAACATTCATGAAAACTGCATGCAATACGGCATTGATATCACCAAAGGATCTGCACCTGTCGTACCTGCAGCTCATTATACCTGCGGAGGCGTCATTACTGACTTAAACGGCCGGACCGATATTCGCCGTTTGTACGCAATAGGCGAAACCAGCTGTACCGGCTTGCATGGTGCCAACCGTCTAGCAAGCAACTCCTTGCTAGAATGCCTGGTTTTAGGAAAATCAGCTGCCAATGATATCCAACAACGCCTGCAAAACAAGCAATATTCTATGCCAAGCCTGCCATCCTGGGATGCTAGCCGTGTCAGTGACCCAGACGAACAAATTGTAGTCTCACACAACTGGGACGAAATACGCCGCTTCATGTGGGATTATGTTGGCATTGTCCGCACTAACAAACGATTACAGCGAGCGTTAAACCGGGTCAACTTACTCAAAGAAGAAATCCAGGAATACTATTCCAATTTCACTGTTAACAGCGATTTAATCGAGTTGAGGAACTTGGTTAATGTGGCTGAACTCACCGTGAAATGCGCTTTGAAACGCAAAGAAAGTCGTGGTTTGCATTACACAACAGACTACCCACAAACAAAGAATATTGCCAAAGAAACCATACTGACACCAGAAAATTTCACCAGCTACTTGCAAATCAGCAAATGGGAATAAGCACAATCCAAACAGACACGCGCTTAACACCATCACGCATACAAATGACGCAATAGTGCTCTGAACCGCTCTGCTCCCAAAGTGTGCTCGCTAATAATACAAGCACAGTGATTTCGCTGTCGTATCCAAACCAACAATACATCAAAAACGTCTGACAACCACTGAAGGCCAACTATTCCAGAACTGTGTTTTGTCTCGACATTCTTTAGCCCCAACTGTTCAACAATTGAGACACTGAGAATCAGAACACCCTTGATTAACAATACCTGTTGCACAGCAGCTTGAAATTCTGACTGGTCCTTTCGGGATATGATAAGGCTTTCACCATCACCAAACCCTATATATTGTATTGATCGGGGATGCATAAGCGAATAATAACGCTGCCAATGCCGACAAAACCCCACACCCAACACCAACAATATAAACAACAAAGCCGGATGCACTTCAATGCTCTGCACAATGACAAGTACAGCGCAAAACCCATAAATAACGGTCAAATAAAAAGCTGTGAACAACTCAGGTTTGAGTGAGATTTCCAGAACAGGTTTGCAGTTTTTCAATAATCCATTTCAGGCCTGACTCATCAGGCTCGCTCCTTGCGAATAACCAATCCATTATAATGGGGTCCTGTATATCCAGCAACTTATCAAAGTATTCCTGCTGAAGTTCACTCAATTGCTCATATTCATTGTCAATAAAGTAAGTAAACAGAACATCAAGCTCCCTCACCCCTCGTCGACAACGCCATTTCAATTTAGCCGGATTCATAACCATACTTTTACTATTGCAATGCACTTGTAATAAACGGGGCGCCTTCAGCGCCCCGTTTATTTAACAAGCGAATTGCATTAGATCAACTATTGCGCTCTGCAATCATCTGTTTGATTTCAGCAATAGCCTTCCCTGGGTTCAAGCCCTTAGGACAAGTGTTCGTACAATTCATAATCGTATGACAACGATACAATTTGAACGGATCTTCCAACTCATCTAGACGATCACCTGTAGATTCATCACGACTATCTGCCAACCAACGATAGGATTGTAATAAAATAGCAGGGCCTAAGTATTTATCGCTATTCCACCAATAACTTGGGCAACTGGTAGAACAACACGCGCATAGAATACATTCATACAAACCATCCAGTTTTTCACGCTCTTCTTTAGACTGCAAACGCTCTTCATCAGGCGATACTGGAGTTTTAGATTTAAGCCATGGCTCAACAGAAGCATACTGTGCATAGAAATGCGTCAAATCAGGCACAAGATCCTTGATTACCGGCATATGCGGTAATGGATAAACCTTAACATCACCCTTACATTCATCAATTGCCTTAGTACAGGCCAGCGTATTCGTTCCGTCAACATTCATTGCACAGGAACCACAAATACCCTCCCGGCATGAACGCCGGAATGTTAGTGTAGGGTCAACAGTACTTTTAATTGAAATCAGTGCATCAAGCACCATCGGACCACATTTATCAACATCAACTTCATAGGTATCTGTACGCGGATTTGCTTCATCATCAGGTGACCAGCGATAGACCTTAAACGTCTTTACATTAGTCGCCTCTTTGGGCGCCGGATAATGCTTACCTTTGGTTACTTTTGAGTTTTTTGGTAGTGTGAATTCAGCCATTATTATGTCCCCAACCGTTAGTAAACACGAGGTTTTGGTTTTATGTAATCAACATCATCGCTCATGGTGTAATCATGCACCGGGCGATAATCCAACGTTACTTTGCTATCTTGATACCACGATAAAGTGTGTTTCATCCAACTCGCATCATCACGCTCAGGATAATCTTCTTGGGCATGTGCTCCACGGCTCTCTTTACGATTTTCAGCCGATGCCATGGTAACCATTGCCTGACCTAAGAGATTTTCAAGTTCCAACGTCTCAACCAGATCAGTATTCCAGATCAACCCACGGTCAGTGACACCTACATCAGCAAAACTGGCCGTCACTTCAGCAATCTTATCAACGCCTTCTTTGAGTGATTCATCGGTTCTAAATACAGCACAATGGTTCTGCATTGTTTTTTGCATTTCCAGGCGAATTTCAGCCGTTGGCTTAGCTCCAGTTGCATAACGCAGCGTATTTACACGTTCCAGAGTTGCTTCACCCGCATTCTTCGGCAAGGCAGGGATGGGCTCAGCCTTATTCACGGTTTCTTTAGCTCGCAAAGCTGCAGCTCGGCCAAAAACAATCAAATCAAGTAAGGAATTCGAACCCAAACGATTAGCACCATGCACCGATACACAGGCAGCTTCACCAATAGCCATCAAACCCGGCACTACCGAATCAGGGTTACCGTCTTTCAATGTCAGAACTTCACCATGGTAATTGGTTGGAATACCTCCCATGTTGTAATGGACTGTTGGCAAAACTGGAATTGGATCTTTTGTGACGTCGACGCCAGCAAAAATCTTGGCGGATTCGGAAATGCCCGGCAAACGTTCTTCCAATAGTTCCGGGCCCAAGTGTTCCAGATGCAAATGAATATGATCACCTTCAGCACCAACCCCTCGACCATCACGGATCTCCATAGTCATCGAACGACTCACGACATCGCGTGATGCCAAATCTTTCGCATTAGGCGCATAGCGTTCCATAAAACGTTCACCTTGAGAATTAGTTAAATAACCACCCTCACCTCGAGCACCTTCAGTAATCAGGCAACCTGCACCATAGATTCCAGTGGGGTGGAATTGAACAAACTCCATATCCTGTAATGGCAGGCCTGCGCGTAGCACCATGGCATTACCATCACCAGTACAGGTATGTGCAGAAGTACATGAAAAATAGGCTCGACCATAGCCACCTGTTGCCAGCACAACTTGTTTGGCCGCAAAACGATGTATCACACCGTCTTCCATATTCATAGCAATGACACCACGACATTCACCATCTTCCATGATCAAGTCTAACGCAAAATATTCAATATAAAATGTTGCGTGATGCTTCAGCGCTTGCTGATACAGAGTATGGAGAATCGCATGGCCCGTTCGGTCAGCCGCTGCACAAGTGCGCATCGCCTGCCCTTCACCAAAGTTCGTGGTCATACCACCGAAAGCACGTTGATATATCTTGCCTTCGTCTGTACGTGAAAATGGCACGCCATAATGTTCTAATTCATATACCGCAGCTGCGGCATTACGGCACATATATTCAATGGCATCTTGGTCACCGAGCCAATCAGACCCTTTGACGGTGTCGTACATATGGTAGGTCCAATGATCCTCACCCATATTACCCAAGGCTGCACTCATGCCTCCTTGGGCAGCAACAGTATGACTTCGCGTAGGAAACACTTTTGAAATGCATGCGGTGGACAAACCAGCAGCAGCCATACCAAAGGTTGCACGCAAACCAGCACCACCGGCACCAACAACAATCACATCATAGCTGTGATCAACGATTTTATAATCGGCTATATTAAATTCAGTCACTTTTAAACCCCTTATCAGCTGCCAATCGACACTTTAAGCACAGAAATAACAGCAATAGCTGCTAATACGACTGCAGCAAACTTCATTGCATACATTAAAATTAAGTTCACCCATTTAGTATGAATATAATCTTCGATCACAACTTGCAGACCCGTTTGTGCGTGGTACAAGGTTGTCAATACGAAAATGACCAGCAAGGACGCTCTTAAGGGTGACTGCATCCAGGCAACCACTGTTGCATAATCAGCTGATATCAAGCTGACCAGAGAATAAACAAACCACAAAGATAGCGGGATTAAAGCGACAGCCGACAAGCGCTGCAACCACCAATGTGAAAAACCATGTTTAGCAGAACCAAGGCCAATTGCCTTGCTCAATGGACTTTGCAAAGCCATTACAGCACCCCCTTAGCAATTGCCCAGATAAGTAAGGTCAAGACACTTGAAACGCCTAAAACCATATACCCAGAAAAATATAAATCTTTTAATTCAAAACCTTTGCCCATATCCCAGAACAGATGGCGTATACCATTGCACAGGTGGTAACAAAAAGCAGCTGTCCAGGCAAACAGAACGAGTTGCACCATGCCATGGGACAGGAAATGCATTGCTTCAATATAGTACGCATTTCCAGCTGAAATGGCCCAAAGCCAGTAAACCAGCAATGGCGTACCAAGACTTAGAAAAACTCCAGAACCTCGGTGAAAAATGGATAAAATAGATGTTAGTTGCGGCTTATAAACCTGTAAGTGCGGCGACAAAGGGCGCGCTTTCTGCGTATTCGACATAATTCTCTTTATTCTGTCTAAAAAGACTTTGTGTTTTGGGCTGTTAGTAGGGCTAAAATCAAATCATTCGAAGCCCTCCATCCACTTAGCTAATAGATAGAAAAAAATGGCAACATGACTAATTTCCGCGTCGAATCTTACACTATGGAGCCATAAATTTAAACGCATTCACAGAAAAACCGGCAAATTAATAGTTTAAAAATCGGAACAACGCCCTTTTGCTTCCCAGTCTCCATAGCGAGTTGGCTCAAGACCTTTTGGCCCTCCAATTTCTTCAGAGTTTTTCTTCGCAGTCGGTTTTTTTTTCGGTTTTTTTTCGCCTATTCCAGCAGATGATTCCGCATTCACCCTGGCATTAAAGTTGGCGATCATTTTAGCTTCGAAAGCATTTTCATCATCAATCATCATTGGTTTATTACCTATTTTTTAAGGTGTATTTCAAGTCGCGTTCAGCTACTCTATTATCTTCTTATTAGCTTATTAACACAATCATATCATTCTATGTCAAAGCCACTTGATCTTACCGTCATCAGCATCACAGGTGATGATGCTGCCACTTTTTTGCAAGGGCAATTAACCCAGGACATGACCACAATTGACCGTCATTGGCGATACGCAGCTCACTGCAACCCTAAAGGTCGTGCCATTGCCTTATTTGTAACATTCAGCCACGAGGGTACCTTTTATTTAATAACCCCCACCGAGCTGGAGACTGACTCAATCGCTCAGATCAAAAAATACGTTATGCGCAGCAAAGTTGAGATCAATGTTAGCGACTATAAGGCATTCTATTTACATGGCGACGCGGCTGAAACACTGCTGTCTGATCACCAATGCCACACATCCGGCTCGGTTCAAGATTTCTCCCACCCTGACATAGATGAGCTACAATTTTGCTTAAACCTATCAACACAAAAGAGTGAAGCACTTCTACTATCAACCTCACCAACCAATGGAATGGCGGCACAAAGCGCATCACATCTAAGCTGGCAGCAACGCAACATCCAACATGGAATAGCTCGACTGTACCCAAGCACTACTGGGGAATTCACTCCTGAAGCCCTCAACCTGGACTTACTTGAAGCGGTTAATTTCAAAAAAGGTTGCTACACTGGGCAGGAAATTGTTGCTCGAATGCACTATTTAGGCAAAGCTAAAAAACGGCTCTTTTTAGCAACACTAACCACTGAACAGACATACATTGACAAAGATTTAATTGGCAAGAATATTATCAATCCGGTTGAAAACAAAAAAATTGGTCAGGTTGTCGACCAAACTCTCCCTGACGATGGCGACACATTGCTCCTTGTCAGTTTAAACGTCAGCACTGCCAGCCAAGAAGCAGCTTTAGACTGGGACATAAAACACACAGTGAAAATCACCGAACTTACATAATCGGACACGATATATTTCAGGAATAGTCAATAACGCAAAGCCTATGGTTTTTGAGCCTCTGGGCTTTGCTCTGACTGCATTTCCTGGATAAAGACCTCCCCATCTTTAATCATGCCTAATTGACTTCGAGCACGCTCCTCCAGAGCCTCTTTGCCTTCTCTTAGCTCTTCCACTTGAGCATTCAAAGTTTCATTACGTTTAATCAAACGGTTGTTTTCAATGACTTGCTGCTCCAACTCATTCTTCAGCGATGACAAACGAACAACACCATAATCACCAAACCAGAGTTTTATCTGGCTGACAAACAGCAACACCGCAAGTACGGTCATTATAATATTTTTAGATTTCATCTCAGCGCAGTGATGTTAACGAGTTCATCAGAATACCCACTTACAATAATTTACCCGAACAGTTGCATATAATACATTGAATTTACATATTATTTGCTATACTCTTAGCAAGTTGTTTAGTGTATCTAGTTATAGTTACATTTTACCTGTGAGTTTAAAGCGAGTAAAAGCAATATACCACCATAAAGGTGAGACTATTTTTGCTCGGATGATTAACACTGTTCACCGGCTATCTGCAAAACAGACATTTCTTAAATATCTGTCACTGTATCCATGGCCGTTTATGTACGATGAGGATATTTATGAAAAAACTAATAACAATTCTTGTTGCCAGCGTCGCTTGCTTATCAGTAAGCGCTTATGCCGCTGATGACAATAACGGAACGTTCTTTGGCAAATCAGCACCCGGTAAATGGATGGTAGGCATCAAAGTTGCTCAAGTATCAAATGACGGCGTTGAAATATCACAAGTCAGCAATTTAAATAACGGTTATGACGAAGCAACTGCCGTTGGCTTGATACTCGGCTACCACTTTGCTCGCCCCGTTGGATTAAATGGTTCATCCACCTTAGAGTTTGAAATTTTGCCTTCAGCTGATGGCGATGTAAACAGCGGCGGTATCGTTGGCCAATGGCAAGCAGACATTCTAAACGCCCACATGTCTTACCGCTCAGCAGGCAAACTATACTTCAAATTAAAAGGCGGACTATCATATGCCAGCGTTGACTTAGTAAGCAATGGTGGACGCAAACTCGAAACTCAGGATGACGTCAATTTTTCCTTTGGTGGCGGCTTGGGCTTAAAAATGGGTCACTGGGGAGCACTTGAACTGGAATATTCAAGCACTGTTGGCGACTTGGATCTTGGAATTTTTGCACTGAATGGCATAGCTGAGTTCTAATAAAACCCAACACCATACTAATAGTGACATTAAAAAACGCCGCAGCATGCGGCGTTTTTTACTTAAGATTGCTCAGTTTTGAGGGCAGCATCTCTGCTTTATTATAAAGAACACTGAAAAACCAAAACTTCAATCTAAAAGCGCAAATCTTCGATCAAATCGACCACATCCTCTAAACCCACTGAAATACGCACCAAAGAATCAAGGATACCTGCTTTTTGGCGCTCTTCTGGTGTCCATCGGCCATGAGTTGTTGTGGCCGGATGAGTAATTGTTGAGCGAGTATCACCCAAATTAGCAGTGATTGAATACAGCTCAGTTCGATCAATTAGATCCCAAGCCGCTTGTTGACCGCCCTTCACCTCAAATGAAACAATCCCACCAGGCATAGACTGTTGCCTTCCAATCAAATCATGTTGAGGGTGATCAGGCAAACCTGGGAAATAAACATTATCAACCTGCGGATGCTTCAGCAGATACTCTGCCAAAATCTGAGCATTATTCGATGATTTTTCCATGCGCAGAGACAATGTTTCCAAGCCCTTCAAAAACACCCAGGCATTGAAAGGACTCATGCTCGGCCCAGCTGTACGCAAGACCCCATAAATCTTTTCACCAACCCAATACTTATCACCGACTATCGCACCACCAACACAACGCCCCTGGCCATCCAGATATTTAGTGGCAGAATGAATGATGATATCCGCCCCATGCTTTAATGGCTGCTGCAAAGCCGGGGTACAAAAACAATTATCCACCACCACCAGGGTTTCTGAATTAATCGATTTCACCAAATCGCTTATCTGCCTGATATCCACAATTTCAGTTAATGGGTTAGTAGGCGTCTCAAAATAAACGAATTTGGTGTTTTCACGAACATTTTCTTGCCATGCGGCAAGATCGTTTAAATCAACAAAATCAAACTCAACACCAAAACGACTCAATATGTTGGTAAATAACAGTTTACTGGTACCAAACAATCCCGAAGAACACACGACATGATCACCAGCCTGCAACAAACCCAGACACATGGTCATAATTGCCGCCATACCCGATGCAGTTGCCACACAAGACTCTCCCCCTTCCATAGCAGCTAAACGCCTTTCAAACTGCTGTACAGTGGGATTGGTAAAACGAGAATACACATTGCCGGGCTCTGCATTAGAAAAGCGGTCAGCTGCCTGCTTAGCCGAATCAAACACAAAGCTCGACGTCGTAAATATCGCCTCAGAATGTTCTTGTTGGTTTGTACGCTCAAAGCCCGCCCTGATGGCATTTGTCGCTGGCCTGTACTTAGACCGATTATTGTCATTCATTTTAAAATTATCGCCATTCTCTACGGTTATTTAACGTTCTAATACTTCCTGTTCTTGCTTTACTGATTAGAGACAAACCTACTGACATCACGCACGCTGACACCATCTTCTTCTTTTTCGGTTTTAGCCTGATCATTACGGTCCGACTCCAGACGTTCTAGATAAGCCGGACTGACATCACCTGTTACATAAACACTGTTAAAGCACGAAGTATCAAATTCTTTTATATCCGGGTTGCCCGCGCTAGCAGCTTCCACCAAGTCATCAAGGTCCTGATAAAACAATCGGTCAGCACCAATTACCTCACACACATCTTCGTCTGAACGGTCATTTGCCACCAACTCCGATGCTGCAGGCATATCAATCCCATAGACATTCGGATAACGCACAGCAGGTGCGCCCGACGCAAAATAAACTTTGGTAGCCCCTGCATCACGAGCCATCTGCACTATCTGTTCTGATGTAGTCCCCCTGACAATGGAGTCATCTACCAACAGGACATTTTTGCCTCTAAACTCCAGATCAATAGCATTCAATTTCTGTTTAACAGATTTCTTGCGCTCTTCCTGGCCAGGCATGATAAAAGTGCGACCGATATAGCGGTTTTTTATAAACCCCTCTCGATAGTTAACCTTCAATTCGTTGGCCAACTGCAGCGCAGTGGTGCGACTGGTATCTGGAATTGGAATAACCACATCAATATCATTGTCCGGCCATTCTCGTTGAATTTTCTTGGCCAACATTTCACCCATGCGTAAGCGGGTTTTATACACAGAAATTCCATCCATCATAGAATCAGGGCGAGCCATGTAGACGTGCTCAAAAATACAAGGAGAATATTTACGATCTGGAGCGCAGACTTTGCGATGAACCGTTCCATCCATCTCAACAATCAATGCTTCACCTGGCTCAATATCATTAATCAGCTCGAAGTCCAGAGTATCCAAAGCCACACTTTCCGAAGCAACGATGTGTTCGACTCCTTCATCAGAGACTCGTTCACCATAAACCAGGGGACGAATACCAAACTTATCGCGAAAAGCAACCAGACCAAAACCAACAATACAAGCCACAACAGCGTAACCACCATTGATGCGGGTGTATACCCCTTCCAAAGCCGAAAACACATCCTCAGGAGTCAATGCGTATTTATCTGAACCCAGGACCTGATATATCTCGTGAGCAAGAACATTCGTCAAAATCTCTGAATCAGACGATGTGTTCAAATGGCGTAAATCATCACGAAACAACTCCTCACGCAGCTCAGTTGCATTAGTTAGATTCCCATTATGAGCCAAAGCAATACCGAAAGGCGAATTCACATAAAATGGCTGCGCTTCTGCCGGTGAGCTTGAGCCAGCCGTTGGGTAACGACAGTGCCCTATTCCAAGCCTGCCCAGCAAACGTGTCATATGGCGCTTCTGAAACACATCTTTCACCAAGCCATTATCTTTACGCAAATTGACTCGATTGTCTTCACTGGTCAATATGCCGGCAGCATCCTGACCTCGATGCTGCAATACGGTCAAACCATCATAAATGGCTTGATTAACATTGTTCTGACCTAATATACCAATAACACCACACATAAGATTATCTCTATTTCACCACTGTAGACGGTTGTTCTTTATCGACCTTTCCTTGCAGGTCTTGCTGTAATTTCGAAAACTCTTCAATAGTTTTATTTGCAATATCTTTACCTTGAGCAGATAAACCTGTATTCGAATTAGTTCCATCAACACGCAATCCGTCAGGCAAAATCGTGTTCAAAGTATCTGCCACTGGCACGAAATGCCCCAACAGCTGTGAGTTTTTCCAGAAATCCGTCTCTTGCATATTAATTGAGCGGCCAAAAAGCATAAGCAAAGCGACTACAAATATTGCTCGCCCCATCCCAAACACCGAACCAAGTACACGGTCTGTACCTTTAATCCCTGTTTTAGTAACAATTTTGTTAATCAAGTAGCTGACCATTGACAGCATCAGCAAGCTACCGAAAAAGACCACCGCAAAACCAGCTGCATTTCTGAACAACTCATTATTCAGAAAATTCTTGAAAAACTCACCAGCCTGGCTGTAAAACTGCAAGCCCAACCAGATGGAAACCACCCAAGTAACGATTGAAAGCACTTCACGAACAAAACCACGCATCAAACCAACTAACAGCGAAATTAGAAAAACAATAACGATTACTATATCTAAAATGGTCATATCACTATCTCATTAGGGGTATTTCAGAATGCCCGGTTTGCCACCGATACTTTGTTTCAATTTGGTTCGCTCTTTGCCTGCTTCCGCACGTGTTGCAAACGGCCCAAGCCAAACACGCGTTCCCGGTCCCTTGCTAGTTTGAATTTTGCTTGAAGAAGGCTTAAAACTCTTGGAGCGCAAATCCTTCATCATTGGACCTACATTTTTAGAGTTAACAAACACACCAACACTGACGATATACCCCTGACTAACTTCTTTATCTTTTTTCGTGGTGTTTTTTTTGTCAGTTGAAGCTGTAACTTTGTCTTTTTTAGCGCTTGTTTTTTTACTGACCTTGACCTTATCTGGCGCTTTTTTTGTCTCTTTGGCCTTTTTAGCCACAACCTTTTGCTCTGTACTCTGTTTTTTCTCAGTTACAGAATCAGATACTTCCTTTTTCTCAGACGCAGTTTTATCGGTTTTTTTAGATGAAGAACTGACAGGTTTAATTTTTGAAACAAAGACTTTGATGTCCTTTTCACCCAATGATTCGAAATCATTTTGGCTAATAGAAACCGTAGATGACTCTGCATCACCAGCAACCAGGCCTTTCACTTTATCAACAGAATAAGAACCGAGAATCCAAGGTAGGAAAAGAACCCCTACTGAAATCAATATACCAGCACCAATCAACCGATGTTTAAGCACAAAATCATTATTATCTTCATTTTCATTATCCTTGGCAGGCTTTTTAGTCTGCGCACTCGATTTGGTACTGGAAGAAGATCGAGTTGCTGGATTAGAAGTATTAGGCACGGTATCAATACTCATTCAATAGTTTCATCACGCACTAGATTATATCACCAACCACATGAAACGAACCAAAAACTATCAGGCAATCTGTCGATTTAACCTGTTTTTTCAATATCTGGTAGGCCTGTCCGACCGAAGAATGTTCGCTTATGCCAATTGCTGGATCATTCAAATGGATAACTTCACGCAAATCCTCAACAAGGCTTGCTCGCGGCACATTCAAAGGCGCTATATGCCACTCCGAAATCAATGGAGCCATGCAAGCCACACAAGCCTCAATATCCTTGTCATTTAGCATTGAAAACACGGCATAACAATCACCCTTCACCTTCTGATCAACCACAAACTGATACAGAGCTTCCACGGAATCTTTATTATGAGCCACATCGACAATCACCAGAGGCTCAGCCATAAGAATCTGACAGCGCCCAGCTATTGAAGCATTCTCAATCCCCTGATGAATATGAGCCGCACTGACCTTTAAATCTGTTTGCAATAGCGCCATAGTAGCGCACGCAGCATTTTGATATTGATGTCTGGCAGCAATTATTGGCTTGGGAAGACCTTCCACCCAATAATCGTAATCACCACTAGAATCAACACCAGTGCTGGCTTCTGACGGTGTATTAGAAATTAGTCGCTTAATATTCCAGCAATCATCATCTGCCAAATCCACTGAAAAATGCTGATTCAAGCAACATGCTTTAGAATTATTGTCCACCAAATAATCAAGCATTACTTGCGGTATATCAAGTTCACCAATAACACAGGTTGAGTGTGGGCGTGCTACAGCCACTTTCTCCATAGCAATGGCTTCACGAGTATCACCCAACCATTGAGTATGGTCGAGGCCAATAGAAGTTACGATGGTAACCTCAGGATCCAGAATATTGACTGCATCCATACGCCCACCTAAACCCACTTCACAGACAACTACCTCAACCGCTTGCTCGGCAAAAACCAACAATGCCGCCAGTGTGGTGTACTCAAAATATGTCAAAGAAACATCAGCGCGCGCAGCCTCTATTCGTGAAAAGGCGGCACAAACAAGCTCATCGTCAACCATTGAGCCATTCAGACAAATACGCTCATTGAACCGAGTAATATGTGGAGAGGTATATTTACCTACCGAATAACCAGCAGCTAGCAATATGGATTCAAGATAAGCACAACAGCTGCCTTTACCGTTAGTTCCAGCAACAGTAACCACTCGAAATGGAACACCTTCAGGAAGCAAACGTTCAAAGACCAGTTTAACCCTATCCAGCGTTAAGTCCATTGAAGAAACATGAATTTCTTCAATGTAACCCAGCCATTCGCTTAAAGTAGACGCCTCAGTATGTGGGGTCATAGCCATAAATCAAAAAACAAAATTAGCGACGTACCTTCTTAAGAATCAAGCATCAACTAACGGCAGTATTTCTTGCTGCACTTGACTCTCAGTAACGCCTTTATCCATAAATTTTTTCAACAACAAATGCAATTCATCACGCATTTCACGTCGGTCAATAATTAAATCAATAGCACCATGCTCCAATAGGAACTCAGCTGTCTGGAATCCTTCGGGCAACTTCTCCCGCACTGTTTGTTCAATAACCCTCTTACCTGCAAAACCAATATTAGCACCCGGCTCCGAGACAATGACATCTCCCAACATTGCCAGACTGGCTGATACACCACCCATAGTTGGGTCCGTCAGCACCGAAATAAAAGGCAGTTTTTTAGCAGAAAGGCGTGTTAGTGCAGCACTAGTTTTTGACATTTGAAACAAGGAAAACAACGATTCCTGCATTCTCGCACCACCGCTCGCCGAAAAGCAGATCAAGGGAGCATTAATTTCCAAACAACGATGCGCAGCCTGAACAAACCGTTCACCAACAACTGAGCCCATGGAACCACCCATAAAGCCAAAATCAAACGCAACTGCAACTACTGGCATGCTATGCAAAGTTCCTTGCTTAGCAACCAATGCATCAGTCAAATCGGTTTTTTTCTGCGCTTCGCTCAGCCGGTCCTTATAACGTTTGGTATCTTTAAATTTCAATATATCAATTGAACGAGTAGACCCTGCTATTTCATGCGCATCGGTATCACTATCCAAAAATGAATCAAGCCTTTCATTAGCCCCAATACGCATATGATTACCGCATTTAGGACAGACAAACATATTAAGCACCAGATCCGTGCCATAAAGAACAGACTCACACTGAGAACATTTTCTCCAAATACCTGCTGGAACACCATTCTTACTGGTTTTTCCAGCTGATTTTATTTTTGGTGGTAAAATTTTATCAAACCAACTCATTATCTCTGCCCTAAATTGTTTAAGTAGTGTTTAAGCGTATATTGTATTCACTAAAACGTCGCTATTTTAATCAAGTCATCGCCAATACGATAGTATTAATCGCAATAATATTACCCTAACTCTGCTCTGTTTATATAACTCATAACATAAAACAAGCTCTGTCATACCCCGCTTCACGCATTTATATAAATACGTAAACACCGTTATTATTGTTATTCTGTAGCGCGCTCGACATCAAATAACCGCACTTGATGCACTAGAGATTCCAACTTCTCCATATTTTTAATCCCAGGTGATTGCTCTACACCACTATTCACATCAATCGCATAAGGAGAGTAAACCAGCACATCCTTTAAATTTTCAGGTGAAATTCCTCCCGCATAAATAACATTCCGCGGCATTGACTCAGGCAATAGTTTTGGATCAAACCTTAATCCAGTACCCCCCAATCGATCAGAGTGATAAGTATCAAGCAACACACCGCGAGCATTACCATGCATATCGAGCTGCTGTCTGACATAAGTCGAATCTTTCACACGAACGGCCTTAATATAAGGCACTGTCAACTGTTCTGCGTAATGTGCATCCTCATCACCGTGCAACTGTACCAGATCCAAACCTATACTATTTGCCGTATTATTGACCACATCCACAGACTCATTAGCAAAGACACCAACTAATGTCACAAAAGCAGGCACTACAGATCTTACATTACGCGCTTGGTCCAGAGTCACCACTCGGGGGCTTTTGGAATAAAAAATCATACCAATCGCGTCGACACCCAGCTCAACCGCCTGACTGACTTGATCAGCTTGGCGCATCCCACATACCTTAATACGAGTTCTAGCCATAGTATTTAATCATTACTCCAAAAGTTCATCTTTTCAGGCATTTCTGGCAAGTCATAAACAGAATCATATTCTACTGCGGTTAAATATAATCCATTTGGCAATGCAGTAACACCAGCTTTAGTTCGATCTTTATGCCCAAGAACTTCGCCCACCCATTCAGGTAATCGCTCTCCAGTCCCAACATCCATCAACATACCAGCTATATTCCTCACCATATGTTGCAAAAAAGCATTGGCGGTCACATCGAACCATATCCAGCGATCCTGTTGATAAACAGACAACTCGTGAATCGTTCTAATGGGTGATTTCGCCTGACAACCCGCTGCTCGAATAGAACTAAAGTCATGCTCTCCAAGAAAATACTCCGTAGCCTGTTGCATTAATTCACTATTCAACAGCTGGTGCTTATAAGTTGCATGATTCCTGAGCACACAAGGCCTGACATTGTGGTTATATATGATATAGCGATAGGAACGTTTTAATGCTGAAAAACGAGCATGAAATTCAGTAGAAACAGGCTTCACCCAATGAATGCGTACATCGTGTGGCAAAAAACGATTACAACCTAAGTGCCAAGCAATATCACTTCTGACAGCTTCAGTATCAAAATGAATTACCTGCCCTGTTGCATGAACCGCAGTATCAGTCCTACCCGCAGTTATAACACTGACTGGGTGATCAGCCACTTTTGATAAAGCGGCCTCTACCTCTTGCTGAACCGTTCGTTGGCCACGCTGTGTTTGCCAACCTTTGAAATGAGTACCATCGTATTCAACGCATAATGCATAACGCATCAGAACTCCAAACAAGCCATATTCTGCAGCCTTTCATTTTTTTCAACAAAACAACACTACTGCCATAAAACACCGGGTCAAACAATAAAGAACTTATGACTCCAGTGTTTTTAGAATATCTTTTGCTTCTTTTTTCACAGCAGCATCATCTGTTCTCAACAATTCATCAAGAATTTCACGAGCACCACTGACATCATCCAACTCGATAAATACTTTCGCCAACTCCAATTGAGTGTTCGGGTCTGCTACTTCTGCATCTGGAGTCACATCCAAGGTCACATCTTCCAGTTGAATAGATAATGGTTCATCAAAATTGTTAGCGCCATCTTCCTCAATAACCGGCTCAAGGGAATCCATATCAAGTTCACTCAAGTCTTCACCGATAGCAACCTCAGCCAACTCTTCAACCTCTGGCTCGGCTTTAGGTTCATCAAGTTGAATATTTTCGAAAGAAATTTCAGGTTCTTCTTCTGTCAATATTTCGAATTCATCGTCTTCATTATCAACAAGAACGGTATCTTCCAACTGTATCTCTGCTTCTTCAGCAGTTACCACATCGATTTCCGGCTCTTCTACTGAAGCAGCAGTTGCAACTTCTTTGTCAGAGTCTTTTAGATCGAAATTTGTCAAATCCATTTCCATCTCTTGACCAGCCTCATAACTGTCATCAAACTCTATGACATTATCAATACTGGCATTCTCAACACTCGTCTCTACAAAGCTCGCATCACTTTCAAGCAGACTCACTTCTGACTCAGATTCGTCTACAACCAGCAGATCATCATCATTTTCTAAAGTGCTGGCATCAAGCCCTTCCAAGTTCAAATCCAGATCCAAATCAATCATTTCAGTCTGAGTAAGATCTTCACCCAGGCTTATGGAGTCTTCATTATCTGAAGCAATTTCTATCGAAACATCTTCTTCAGCTCCTAAGTCCAAATCTATTTCAACCGTTGGCGCATCTTGAATGCCGGCATCTTCTACCTGAAAGTCAATATCATCCAACCCCGCCGATTCAACACTGGAAGTAGCTGGTTCAATTTCTATCAAATCATCATCAACCGTATCTTCATCCTGCTTTATATCTTCAAGCAATGATTTAGCTTCAGCAGCCGCACCTGCAATGGCAGCCGTACTTACAGCAGCTGCTGCTCCATCAACAGCAGGAGCACCACCTTCAGACTTAAACAGCGGATTTTCTGGCGCTAAGCCCTGGCCCATTTCGACAACTTTATTCCAGATATCAGGGTTATCGTTTTCACCTGCGGCATACAACTCTTCAGCCAAACTTTCAAATTTACTGACATCTTTACGCTTCATGTAGAGCTTCAATAAACTCAGCTTGATATCAGGCCTATTCGGGAATTTACGCACACCTTCAAGCAAAACTTCTTCGCCTTGTTCATCACGGCCATACGCAATATATACATCAGCTTCAGCAATTGGATCGATTTCATCTGCATGGACAACAACTTCGCTATCACTGTATACCGTCAGAAAGGAACTCTCTTTGGTTACAGTTGTTTCAGCTGTTTGAAAATCGGTACTGACCGTGCTGGACTTGGTTTCCAAATCCATATCTTCAATTCCTGAAACACTATCTTCGAAATCACTTTCTGACTGTCTTTTTTTAAATAAAGCCAAGCCAATCAAAGCCAACAATGCCAAACCCAGACCAGCCAATATTTTCCAAAAGGCACCAACAAAATTCATAACCTTATCTAAGATTGACTCTTCTTGCTGCGTTGGAATGACCGGTTTAGGAGGTAGTGTCGGTTGTTCTGAAACATCCGGTTTAACGTCGTCTGGCACTGGCACTATAGCTGGAGTATCAACAACAGCTGGCTCGCTTACTGTAGGCTCATCAGGCTGAGTCTCCACAGTTGTTTGCGTATCAGCAGCCGTTTGTGAATCAGCAGCATTTTGCTCATTGGCAATCTTAGCCTGATTCTGCAAATCCGCTAAATTCGAATCATTTAGAGCAATCAATTTATTGACATCATCCAATTGCCCTTCCAGCTCTTGAATTCTATCTTTTAACTCAGCATTTTCAAGCTTGGCAGAACCTAACAGGGACTCCGTATCAGCCAATTGCTCTTTTAGCAAAGCAACTTCCACACCGTCAGAAGAAGAGTTGCTTACTTGCGATGCACTGGATATTTCTGCAGACCCGACTTTAAATTCTTTAGCACTGTCAGCTGAACCCGAAGCCTGACTTCCTGATCCAGAAGCACCTCCCGCCCCTGACTGACCATCATTGCTGACTTTTACTCCGTCCTGAGACGAAGCGCTTTGTTCTGTCCATCGAGCCAAATGTTCAGAAAACAACTCTTTTCCATCATTAACACTGGCTTCACGAATATCTTCGATCGTATTAAATTGAAGAACAGAGCCTTTAATCAGGCCATTGATGTTTTCATCGATAAATGCGTCCGGGTTATTACGGAACAAAACATACATGATTTGATAAATGCTTAAATCAGGGAACTGGCTTTGCAGCTCCTGGGCGATCAGACTCAAAGATTCGCCAGCTTGAATTGGGCCATATTGACCTGCACCATCGCTGACTTGAGCAGATGTTTCACCATCCAGCGATGCCGAAGAAACAGAAGTTGAAGCTACGGAACTTGCACTACTATCCCCAGTTACAGTTACTGTATCACTGCCAATGGACTTCGGAGAAACTATTGGTTTTGGAGCTTCTTTTGCATAAACTGGTGGATCAATTAACGCTGTATATTCACGCAACAGCTCTCCACTATTCCATTTAACTCGAATCAGCAGATGAACAAAAGGTTCACCAATCGGTTTTTTACTGGTTACTTTAATGAAAGGTGTTGAATTACTGTCACGAACAACTTCAAACACCAAATCATTGATAAATGGTTGCTTCGTTATGCCCGCAGCTGCAAATTCTGCATCACTGGCAACTGAAGCGGTTACAGTATTCAAGTCATCATTTTGACCAACAACCAAATCCATATTGAGATTCAATGGCTGCTCAAGGTAAGAATTCACAGTTAATTTTCCCAACCCCAACGGATAGGCATTAACACAAAAAGCAAGTAACGCAGAACCAACTAATGACTTTTTAAACATTCGAACAACCTTTTTTATTTGTTTAGTTGTAATAAAAAATGGGCCAGGCTTTTAGTAAAAACAGCAAATCAAAACCATCTCAGGACCCATATAACTATCATAAAATTTGTGCTTATTTTTATAGATAATAATAGCTTAGACGACAATAGTAACAATTTACATTATAAATTGACAACTGAATTTTCACTTATCAATGCTAGATTAAATTCCTGAGACTGCAAACTGAATTCACTTACCTCACCTATTAATAGCATTAAATTATCAATTTGACGATAAAATCAGTCGTTATTTGCTATCAAAAGCTCTGCAATTTGCACTGAGTTTGTGGCAGCACCTTTTCGCACATTATCACCTACAACCCACAAATTCAGCCCTTTCTCATGAGAGATATCCTCGCGAACTCGCCCCACAAAAACATCATCCTGACCGGATCCGTCTGTTACCGGGGTCGGATAAGCACCATCAACATCATCATCAATAAGCTGAACTCCTGGAGCAACCGACAGCAATTCCCTGGCATATGACGCACTTATTTTTTCTCGCGTCTCGACATGGATAGCTTCCGAATGCCCATAAAACACCGGAACTCTAACGGCAGTAGGGTTAACTTGAACAGAAGAGTCAGACAAGATCTTCTGCGTTTCCCAAACCATTTTCATTTCTTCTTTGGTATAACCATTTTCAGTGAACACATCAATCTGTGGCAACACATTAAACGCAATTTGTTTTGGATAAACCTTGGTTTCTATCTTCTGCATATTCAGTAACTGCGCTGTTTGGGCGGCCAGTTCTTCAATTGCCGATTTACCCGTGCCCGAAACAGCCTGATAGGTACAGACGTTTATACGGTCAATGCCAACCGCATCATACAAAGGTTTTAAGGCCACCAGCATTTGAATTGTTGAACAATTAGGATTAGCAATTATATTAGAGGAATATTCATGTAATGCATGAGGGTTCACTTCCGGTACAACAAGCGCCTTATCTTCGTCATATCGAAACTGTGACGTGTTATCAATAACCTTACAGCCTGCCTCAGCAGCTTGTGGCGCATATTCTGCAGAAATCTCAGAACCAGCAGAAAAAAAGGCAATTTGCACTTGAGTAAAGTCAAAGCTGGCAAGATCTTTAACCGCAACTGAAGCTTTATTAAATTGGTAACGTTTACCTACAGAAGCTTCACTTGCCAACAAGTACAGCTTCCCTACTGGAAACTGGCGTTGCTCAAGCACTTCCGTCAACATCTCTCCAACTGCACCAGTTGCCCCTACAATAGCAACATCGTATTTCTCAATCATTTTTCTCTAGTTTTTCTTTTAATCAATAAACTCGCACAACGTCAACTGCAATTATTCCGCCATTGCAGCAACAATCGCATCACCCAAAGCATGGGTGCTGACCACCTCTTCAGCAATAGCAGATAAATCAGCAGTACCTATTCCAGCAGCAATCACTTTTTTAACCGCACTATCAATGCGATCAGCATGCTCAGATTCATTTAAGGTATAACGCAACATCATGCTGGCAGACAATATCGTTGCAATAGGATTAGCAATAGCTTTACCAGAAATATCTGGCGCAGAACCATGCACCGGCTCATACATACCCTTACCATGAGCATCCAGAGAAGCTGAAGGCAGCATCCCGATCGAACCAGTCAACATTGCAGCAGCATCTGACAATATGTCGCCAAACAAGTTCCCTGTTACGATGACATCAAATTGCTTAGGCTCACGAATCAACTGCATAACCGCGTTATCAACATACATGTGAGACAATGCAACGTCAGGATAGTCTTTGGCTACTCGAAGAGCTACTTCACGCCACAATTCAGAAACCTGTAAAACATTAGCCTTATCAACCGAACAGACTTTTTTATCCCGTTTCTGAGCGATTTGAAAAGCATTATGCATGATTCTTTCTATTTCACTTTCCGAATAAACCATGGTGTTATAAGCCTGCCTTTCACCCCCTTCCAGTTCATTCCAGCCTCGCGGTTCACCAAAATAGATACCACCAGTGAGTTCACGCACAATCATAATATCCAAACCAGCAACCAACTCATGCTTCAAGCTTGAAGCTCCAGCCAACTCTTTGAAAGTTACCGCTGGCCTCAAATTGGCATACAGATCCAATTGCGCACGAATGGCCAACAAGCCCCGTTCTGGCCTTTTATCATACTCCAACTCTTCCCACTGCGGCCCACCAACAGCCCCCAGTAAAATGGCATCTGCTGCGCAAGCTTTGGCATGCGTCTCATCAGGATAAGGAACACCGTGATTCTCATAGCCTACACCACCAATATGGGCATATTGCATTTCGATATCCAATTGATGGTTATCTTGCAGGTAGGTTAACACTTTTGCCGCTTCAGCCACGACTTCAGGCCCGATACCATCACCAGGCAATAATAAAATTTTCTTAGTCACTACTTATCTCGTCTATAAAATATTGAACAAAAGTTTTAATCAACTTGTACCAAACAGCCAAGGAGCCTGTTGACGGCGTTGTTGCTCATAATTTTTGATAGCCTCACTATCCTGCAAAGTAAGACCAATATCATCCAAACCATGCAATAAACAATGGCGGCGAAACTCATCAAGATCAAACGCCATTTTCTCTCCCGCAGGGGTCACCACCTGTTTACCCTCAAGATCAACATTAAGTTGATAAGCTTCTTCAGCATACATCTCGCCAAACAGCTGATCTACCTGAGCTTCTGGCAATATCACAGGCAATAAACCATTTTTAAAACAGTTATTATAGAAAATATCTGCAAAACTTGGCGCAATGATGGCCCGAAAGCCGTAATCATCGAGTGCCCAGGGAGCATGTTCACGACTGGAACCACAACCAAAGTTTTCACGGGCCAGTAAAACTGACGCCCCTTGATACCTAGGCTGGTTAAGCGCGAAATCTGGATTCAATGGCCGCCCTTCACAACTCTGATCAGGTTGACCCTCATCAAGATAGCGCAACTCATCAAACAGGTTTTTACCAAAACCACTGCGTTTGATCGACTTCAAAAACTGCTTGGGAATGATCATATCCGTATCAACATTGGCTCGATCCATAGGAGCTACCAACCCAGAGTGCTGTGTAAATGCCTTCATATCAAAAACTCCTCACATCAACGAAATGACCTGCAATAGCTGCTGCTGCTGCCATTTCCGGACTGACCAAATGGGTACGACCACCATACCCCTGACGACCTTCAAAATTTCGATTCGAAGTTGAAGCACAATGTTCGCCTGCCCCCAACTTATCAGCATTCATAGCCAGACACATGGAGCAACCTGGTTCACGCCATTCAAGACCCGCTTCGATGAAAATAGTATGCAAGCCTTCAGCTTCAGCTTGCTCTTTAACCAAACCTGAACCCGGAACCACTATAGCCTCTTTGATAGTTTCCGCTTTTGAGCGACCTTTTACGACCGCCGCCGCTGCTCGCATATCTTCGATACGGGAATTAGTGCACGATCCAATAAATACCCGGTCCACATTAATTTTCGTAACAGGCTGTCCTGCCTTCAAGCCCATATACTCCAAAGCTCGCTCCATACCGGCACGTTTTTGCAGGTCTTTCTCATTAGCGGGATCCGGAACATTCTGATTTATCGCAACCACCATTTCAGGTGACGTTCCCCAGCTGACTTGCGGCAAAATATCATCTGCATGCAACTCGACCGTACAGTCAAACTCAGCACCTTCATCACTGATCAGTTCACGCCAATTTTCAACAGCCTGATCCCACAGCTTACCTTGAGGAGCATAAGGTCTACCTTGCACGTAATCAATAGTAGTCTGATCTACAGCAACCATGCCTGCACGTGCGCCCGCCTCAATTGCCATATTGCAAACCGTCATGCGACCTTCCATAGACATATCACGAAATACCTGACCACCAAATTCAATAGCATAGCCAGTACCACCAGCGGTACCTATTTTGCCAATAATAGCCAACACAACATCTTTTGGTGTGACTCCAGCTCCCAGAACCCCATCAACCCGAACCAGCATATTTTTCATTTTCTTGGCAACAAGACATTGTGTCGCCATGACATGTTCAACTTCCGAGGTGCCTATTCCATGCGCCAACGCACCCAACGCACCATTAGTTGCGGTATGTGAGTCCCCACAAACAATGGTCATTCCTGGCAGCGAAGCACCGCTTTCGGGACCTATTACATGAACAATTCCCTGACGACGATCATTAATTTTGAATTCATTAATACCAAACTCATCGCAATTATCATCCAGCGTCTGCACTTGTATTTTAGAGACGGGATCAGCAATGCCGTCCACACCAGACTGCCGTTCAACAACGGTTGTCGGCACATTATGATCAGGCGTTGCCAGAATAGAATCTACCCGCCAAAGATCTCGCCCTGCCAAACGCAGGCCTTCGAACGCCTGAGGCGAAGTCACCTCGTGAATAATATGTCGGTCAATGTAAATCAGCGCCGAACCATCATCGCGCTGTTTGACCAAATGTGCATCCCACAATTTGTCATATAAAGTTTTGGTCATCGTTTTAAATCATTACTCAAAAGTTAGTCTCTGGATTATCACACACAACAGTGATAGCCGCTTACTGAAATTCAATTAAAATCAATCACTGAAGACTCAACCATCTCTGCCCGTGCCCTTCCGTTTTTTCTTTTTAACTGCAGATTTTTCTGCTAGGGTTAATAGTATCATTATAACAATAAAAGCTTTGCAAATTATTGCTAGAGATTTGCTATAAATTTACAGCCTTCCTACTTTATGGGGGCCGAGAATCAACCAATCTTCAGCCCCATTTCATTACAGCAGAGTGATTGCAGCAGGAGATCAATGACAAAAAAATTACGCAGCCAGACACGAATTATCCAACAATCCGTTCCTTTTTTAAATTTTTGGCAGGATATCGCCTCTATTATCGGAGACTTGGAATTGCCATTACCAACCAAACCAGAGGACATAAAAGAAATGACCTCATTACTGGATGGTTATTTCAATCCAATGAAAAAATGTCTGCTCGCTGTTTATAAGCGCAACCGTTGCAACCACCTCTTATCCCCCATAAAACCATCGGTTACCTTAGATGCTTTAGGGGAAATCAACTACGAACTGAAAACCCAGCCCGAAGTTGATGTTAAAGATGTTGACCTCTTGGAGCACATTGGCCTATATATCAGCCGAAAGTACATGCATATCCAACCGCAATACAACCCTGAGCCTAAAACAGCTGAATTGATCCGCCTGGACTGGTATCGCACGCACAAAGCCAATCAACGCAAGTAGCAACTAGGGATGATTCAAGCTAATCATCAAACCAAGACAACATCGCCTGTTCATCAATCACATCCACTCCTAACTGTTCGGCTTTAGCCGCCTTACTACCCGGATCTGCGCCCACTATTACTGCAGTTGTCTTACTGGAAACACTTCCCGTCACCTTCGCCCCCAGAGCCTGCAATTTTTTCTTAGCATCACTGCGACTCATACTGGAAAATGTCCCCGTCATCACCAAAGTTTTGCCAGACAAAGGCAAATCATCCAAGTCAGAAGAAATCATCTGAGGTTCTGTTTCAGGCCAGGTAACACCTAATTTCTGCAATGTTTCGATAACCTGTTGATTTTTAGGGTCATCAAAAAAATCAACAATATTCTGCGCCACTATAGGCCCAATATCAGGCATCGCCTGCAAAACATCCAACTCTGCCGACATAAGATTTGACATACCACCAAAAAATCGAGCCAGCTGTTGAGCTGTCGTTTCACCAACTTGCGGGATACCTAAAGCATACAACACCTGACTTAAGTCACTTTTTTTACTATTATCTATAGAGTTAATCAAGTTTTGTGCGGACTTCTCAGCGAAGCGCTCTAACTCCAGCAATGATGCTAAATCAAGCTTATACAGATCAGCTACCGTCTCGATCAAACCTTCGTCAACCAACTGATCAACAATTTTGTCACCCAAACCGTCAATATCCATCGCTTTACGCGATGCAAAGTGCTTTATACTTTGTTTGCGTTGCGCGGCACAGATCAAACCACCACTACAACGAGCAATAACACCATCATCAGCAAAAACAACTGTAGACTGGCAAACCGGACATTTACTCGGAAACTCAAAAACACTTGAAGTTTTATCTCTAAGTGACTGATTAACTGAAACAATTTGAGGTATAACATCACCAGCACGACGCACTATGACGGTATCTCCCACACGAACATCCAAACGTTCAATTTCCTGTTGATTATGCAAGGTCACATTAGAAACCGTCACCCCTCCAACAAAGACAGGCTTCAGCCTGGCAACCGGCGTTATTGCTCCGGTTCTGCCAACCTGCACATCAATATCTTCAACCTGAGTGCTTTTCTCCTGAGCCGGAAACTTATGAGCAATGGCCCATCGAGGGGCCTTGGAAATAAAACCAACTGACGCCTGCCAGTCCCGACGATTCAGTTTATAAACAATGCCGTCTATCTCATAATCAAGTTGGGCTCGTTTTGCTTGTAGCTGCTGATAATATTCAAGACATCCTTCCACACTGGACACATGTTCTGCCAGAGGACAAACCCGCAGTCCAAATGCCTGCAATTGCTGCAGCATTTCAATCTGAGAGCCTGGGTTCCAGCCTTCCACCTGACCCAAAGCATAGACAAATATATCCAATGGTCGTTGCGCCGTTATTTTTGAATCCAACTGGCGCAAACTCCCTGCCGCCGCATTACGGGGATTAACGAACGTTTTGTTCTCAGCAGCCACTTGCTGCTCATTAAGCTTTCGAAATCCTTCATGGGATATGTATATTTCACCACGCACTTCCAAAATTGCTGGAAGTTGATTACCTTGAAGCCTCAAAGGGACTGAGCGGATTGTCTTTACGTTAGCAGTAACATCTTCACCGGTCTTACCATCCCCTCGAGTTGCAGCACGAACCAAAACACCTTCCTTGTATAACAAACTAACAGCCAGGCCATCGAGCTTAGGCTCTGCCACATATTCAACAACGGCATCCTCTGACAAATCCAAACCTTCACGAATCCGGCGATCAAACTGCTGAATATCATCATCACTGAAACCATTACTAAGCGACAACATCCGCACTTCATGTTCGACCTGCTCAAAGGAGGTCAAGGCTTCCCCTCCTACACGTTGTGACGGGGAGTCTTCCGTCATAAAGTCTGGAAACTGCTCTTCCAGATCCATTAACTCCAACATCAACTGGTCATATTCGTAATCCGACACACTCGGATCATCCAGGACATAATACCGATGATTATGCTCCTGTAGCTGTTGTTTCAGCTGTTCATATTTTTTACTGGCTTGCTCTTTATCCATTTTCATCATATGTAAAACCCCATACTAAGCTGAACAGTAGAGCGCTCAGCAACACCATTTTTTATTCAGAACAACTTCTGACTGATGTCATCACCAGGCACCAAGCCATCTTTGCGCATATTATGCTCAATCTCATCCACTTGGCTACTCAACATCTTAATTGCTTTGGTCGTCATATTCCGCCGATGCTTATCAACCAATTTCCCATCCAACCAGGTAGCCAGTTTACGAGCTTCATCGACCATAGTATCAAATGCAGCTATTGGCTGTTTAACCACAGGCACATTGAGATAAACAACGACATCATGCACTCGAAATGGCGCTTGCTTCGACACTGGACTGAACTGGCCATTACTATCTGCCACAGCAATATGGTACTGCACACTGGATTGACCATCCACCCGTTTATAGCGAGTAAAAACGCCATTTTCTGCCTGCGCCATATTTAAATCACGTGTACAGCTATCGATGTCACTTGAACGAAAACCATCTTTTCTTTTTGGCACGATATTCAGCACCACCATAGCATTATGCTTACGCCCAAGTTCGTCCAGTTCACGGCCATTTTCAATAGCCTCATCAAGATCCATCGAAAATGTGAATTGGCGATCGAATTTCTCAGCTATCGCCAATACCAGCTGGGACATTGTATTCAACTCTTTACGCGTCAAGGCACCCGACTTGTCTGCCAACTGCACCGACACTCCTAAATCCGTAAAAATTGCAGAGACGTCTTCACGTTCAATATCAGCCCACATCTGCTTTAAGGTATTAAACCCAAAGACATGCAGCTTTCGGGCAAACAAAAAATCATATTTACGAAAGATTACCAGCACATCATCCCTGCTAACGGCATTTTCACCGGGAATTTTAGCCACTAGCTCTATAATTTTTTTGCTAGAACTGAGGGAGTCATCAACTTGTGCTGCAGCGGTGTTTTTTTGAAGCCCGTGTTGCTCCATCTGCTTTTCTCTGGTTTGAATTGCTGGCTCTACCCGCCCAACTGCGGCCTCATTCTGCGCAGCAGCAATCGTTGGAGAACTATCTCGTGAAACATCGAGCTTGTCCTCTGAAGAACTTTTTGCAACAGCGTTATCGAAAAAACCATCAACCCGTTTCTTAACAACATCTTCATTTGAACCACGAGACAATGTCTCAGAAACATCTGCCTTCGAATCATGTGAGGAGCGAACAGCTGGCGGTGACGATTCGTCAAAGCCCGGCGCAGGCGATAACTCATGACCAGAAGCCGGTTCAACCGTTGGCTCTTCACGTCCTTCGATTGAAGTTTTATGTCGCCCAAGAAACTCCTTTTTTTCAGACTGAAATTCAGCATCATTATTTTCATTCTGAGGCGCTGAATCATTTTTTTCTTCAAGGCCTTCAACCGCCTCATTATTAACTTCAGCACTTACTAAAGGCTCAGCTGGAAAAGCCTCATCAGAGCCAACATCATCCAGTTTGACACCACCCGTTTCTGCAAAAACAGGTTCTTTGCGTTCAACAACAGACCCTGAATCCAATTGCGGTTCAATTGCCGGACTGTCATCAGTTTCAAAATTATCAGTCAGAGCATCCAATGGATCTACTGTCTTGCCACGTTTATTACTCTGTGTACGGATTGAGTAAAAATAAACGAAGGCAAACAACAACAGACCAACAACAATGAATGTAAGATATAGGGCCATTTCCATCACTCAAAAAAAGAAAGTTTTATTCTTGTAGTAAGACTAACTGCAGTCACTTTTACTGCAAATTTATCCATCACACGCATTACTTTAAACACGTTAACTAGCCGCCATTGCCGCAGCTTCTTCAACATCCACCTGAACAATTCTTGAAGCTCCGGGTTCAGCCATAGTCACTCCAACCAAAATATCGGAGGCTTCCATCGTAATTTTATTATGGGTAATAAACAAGAGCTGCGTCTTTTCTCCAAGTTTACGCAAGACATTGCTGTAGCGTTCAACATTAGCATCATCCAAAGGCGCATCAACCTCATCCAACACACAAAAAGGCGCTGGATTCAGTTCAAAAAATGAAAAAATCAACGCAACCGCTGTCAATGCCTTTTCACCACCAGACAGCAAATGAATAGTACTGTTACGTTTGCCGGGAGGTCTGGCCATAACACCGACACCGGTAGTCAGCATATCATTATCAGTCAAGACCAGATAAGCTTCTCCGTCACCAAATAACTTTGGAAAAAATTCCTTAAACCCGTCATTAATTTTATCAAAAGTATCTTTAAACCGGGACCGGGTCTCACGATCAATTTTATTAATTGCCGATTGTAATGTCTCCAATGCTGTCAGCAGATCTTCTCGTTGAGAAGTCAGGTATTCAGCACGCTCCGAGCACTCTTCGTACTCTTCAATGGCCACCAGGTTAACTGGGCCGATTCGATCAATCTTAACCCTCAAACTTTCAATTTCAGCTTCACAATCAGCAACATTTGCTTCTTCTGGCAGCGTTTGTGCAAGCGCCGCCATCTCTTCAATAGAGTTTTGCAATTGTTCAGCATACGTATCGCGCCGCACAGCCACTTCCTTACTTTGAATGCGCAATTGTTCCAGAGATGTTCGGACAGTCTGAGCCTGTTGATCAAAACCGCTTCTCTGCTGACTGATTTCCCGCATCGTGTTTTCATGTTCCGCCAATGCAGAGCGCTTTTTTGACAAATCTTTTTCAACGATCAGACGTTTTTCCAGCAAAGCATTCAATTCTTCACTCAAGGACTGCGACAAATCTTGCTCAGCAAGCATCTCCTCTAATTCAGCAGTACGTTCCAACTGCTGTTCCAACTGAGCCTGCAAACGCTGGATGCTTTCCTGCAATGACTGCTTATTATTCAAATACCCTTGTTGCTGCACTTGCTGTTGCTGCATACGCTCTCGAGCCTGTTGTTCTTCGGCTCTTGAACGCTCAAGAGCATCACGAACCACGTCTCGTTGCTGCGACAATTCCGCTCGGCGTTGATCAAATTCATGACTGGCCAGAGTGGCTTGTTCAAGCTTATCACGCGCTTCTTCCAGACCTTGTTGACTCACCAGCAACTCTTGAGTCAATTCCGTTATCTCGATTGTCAATTGTTCCCGACGAGTGATCCATTCAGAATTCTTCGCCTCAGTTCGTGCATAATCATTCTGCAGGGCCTGACTGCTTTGCGACTGAGCACGATATTGTTCTCTGAGCTGCTGACGCTGCTGTTCCATTTGTGCAAGTTGTTCTTTCTTCTGCTCACCTTTAAGGCGCAAACCATCAAATTCGGCTTCCGTTTTGGCAACCACTTTTTCCAGACTTTCAATTTCGGCGTCCTGCTTCAGCAAGCCCTGCCCTGTCTGCGCAGCAACACCCAGACTCAACCAGTTGGCACCAATGACTTCTCCGGCGTTTGTTACAACTATTTCATGACTGGCCAACTCCGATTGCCAGCTTAATGCTTCTGTCAATGAGCTGGCAGCATACACAGATTGCAACCATGGTTGAATATTGATTTTGCTCTGTATTTTATCCAACAGCAGTGGGTATTTACCTGCTGGAACTTTATCTTGTGGCTCTGCGGCATTAAATACATTGATCGCAAAACCGTCGATTTCTGCAACAGCGTCAGTCACTGATGACAGAGAGTCTACCTCTATGGCTGTCAGTTTATCCCCCAGCAATGCTTCGACTGCCGGCTCCCAACCCTCAGTCACATGAACTGAGTCCAGCAAACGAGGGGATTGATCCAAATTCCGTAATTTCAGCCATTTGTTCAGGGTATCATCGTCTTTGCCCAACAAGTGTTGGCGCATTTCCCGCAAAGAATTTAGCCGTGCCGAATCATCCTGCAAGCGATGCCTGACAGTATTATAGCTATCGCGCAAACGCTCCAGCTCGGCACGTGTAGTACTGACCTGTTCATCCAATTGCGTGACCTGTTCTTCCAATTGCTCAGCTTCATATTGAGCAGCTTCAGCTCTGGCCTTTTGCTGTTCAATCTGCTGTATATCGATATTGCTTTCAATTTCAGACAACAAACCCTTTGCCCGTGACTCTCGCTCTGTAGCAACCTTGATAGACTGCTGCAAACTGTCCACTAATGCCGTTTGCACACTGCGTTCTTTTTCAGGCACCGTTGACTCTTCGGTCAGGGTTTCCCAATCATTCTGCCACGTCGAATAGGTTTTTTCCGCCTGCAGAAAAACCTGCATCACCTGCTGATGTTCCTGCAAAATTTCTTCAGCCTGAGGCGTAATTTCCTCCAAACTTAAAACCACTTCCTCCAAGCGCCTTTCATCAGATAATAAATGCTGTTGCGCTTCATTTTGGGAGCTTTGCAAACGTTGCAACTCATTGCGCTGCTGTTGACGGGTTTCTTTGGCGTGTTGGATCTTCTGTTCCAAGGCCGTTATCTCGCCACCAATCTTATAATAATCACCCTGAACAGCGTTCATGGACTCAGTCAACTCAACCTGCTGTTCACGCATCGTCTCAATATTCGTTTCGACGTTGCGCTGCTCCGAAACTCGCAACTCCAACTCTGTTTCTAAACGAGTCACCTCTTGAGTGTCTTTTTGCAAACGTTGGTCCAACTCAAACCACTTTAAAGTCACAAGCTGCTCATCTTGTTGACGCAGCTCTTCTTTGAGGGTTTTATAACGCTCAGCTGAATTGGCCTGACGTTTAAGACGACGTAACTGGGTTTCCAATTCTCCAACTATATCTTCCACTCTCGCCAGATTATCCATCGTGTGACGAATGCGGTTTTCAGTATCACGGCGCCGGTCTTTATATTTGGAAATACCCGCCGCTTCTTCAATCAGAACACGAAGATCTTCAGGTTTAGATTCAACTATTCGACTAACCATGCCTTGCTCAATAATCGAATACGAACGAGGACCCAAACCGGTACCCAAAAACAAGTCACTGATGTCTTTACGTCGAGCTTTTACCCCATTGATAAAATATTTTGAACCTGCTTCACGCACCAATTCCCGTTTGATCGAGATTTCATTGTATTTGGCATATGCACCAGGAGCGGTTCCATCTTTGTTATCAAAAACCAGCTCTACAGAAGCCTTGCTGACAGGTTTGCGGGTAACCGAACCATTAAAAATAACATCTTCCATGCTGTCGCCACGCAGGGTTTTTGCTGACGATTCACCCATGACCCAACGTATGGCGTCAATCACATTGGATTTTCCACAGCCATTTGGCCCCACGACGCCCACCAGATTCGCTGGTAGGTTCACCTTGGTGGTATCTACAAATGATTTAAAGCCTGACAGCTTAATATATTTAAGCCGCATCTATAATTTCAAACAAAAACAATGCATCTGCAATCAATAGGTCGTTGCGATTCAATTATAACAAGGGTGTACACTATGGCTATCCAACTCTTTTTGATTCGGTTTCACGGGTCACTAAATTGATTACAAAAACAGCATCAAAAAAGTATGGGTAAAAAACGCACAAACTTTACACGTTAGTTTAGCCTAATGGCGTAGAGTAAGTTAAAATCACGGCGATGAAAACAGAAAATTTTTGTTTCGTCATTATTTGTTAACATAAATTCAGCAAACACTAGGAAAATCGACCTAACACCATGAGCACTAAACCTTCAAAAGACTTACAATCTTTCCCCAACCCGAACCCGGAAAACGATTATACCATCCGCATCACTGTCCCGGAATTCACCTGCCTGTGCCCTCTCACTGGACAGCCTGATTTCGCCAACTTTGTGATTGAATATGTACCCGAAGAAAACTGTGTAGAACTTAAAAGTCTGAAGATGTATTTCTGGACCTTTCGCGAAGTCGGTGGCTTCCATGAAAAAATGACCAATGAAATTCTGTCAGATCTGGTAAAACTCACACAACCACGCTTTATGCGCCTGACTGCCAATTGGAATGTACGTGGTGGCATTTTTACCACCGTAGTTGCCGAGCATCGAGCCGATAACTGGACACCTCCGGTTAAAGTAGAATTACCCTAAACCGGGAAGCTCCCAAAAAATCAAAGCCCAATCGCCCTATGCTGACACAAACTCAAGTCAATCACTTTATTATCAATGGCTATCTGATCCTGCAACAAGCGGCAGATAGCCAGACAATTGATCATATGCGCCAGGTTACGCAGCAACAATTAACCGACCGCAAACGGCCATTTGAACTGGAAGCCGACGTCCATTACCCCGGCGCACCAGACTCAGTGAATGCCCCTGGAGGCACCACCACCCGGCGTTTGTTGGATGCCTATCACCGTGATCCTGCTTACCGGAATTGGGCTACCAGCTCAGAGCTCACTCAGAACATTCAGCAACTGTTACAAGCTCAGTCATTATACATCAACCCCAACCACCATAACTGTGTGATGACCAAACAACCTGAATTCAGCAGCCGAACCAATTGGCATCGTGATACCCGCTACTGGAGTTTCAGTAACAAATATCTGATCAATGCCTGGCTGGCTCTGGGCGATGAGAAAAAAGAAAATGGTGGCATGTTGGTTTTGCCAGGTTCACATCGTTGGGAAATCGAAGAAGATGCATTAGACGAAGCTCAGTTCCTGCTTGAGGATCACCCGTCCAATCAAACCCGACTGTCCTTGGCACAACATGTTGATTTGAATGCCGGTGACTGCCTGCTATTCAGCGCCCACTGCTTCCATGCAGCAGGCGCAAACACCACCGACCAGAACAAATATTCATTAGTGTTCACCTATCATGGTGAAACGACAAAACCACTGGCCAACAGCAAATCATCAAAGCTGCTACCCATTGCCGTTCTATAATCTACCGCCCTGGATTAAAATTCGACAAATAACCCTTTGATTACCCGGGATCAACCCCATATACTACCGTGACTGAACGTATTCCCAGTTTACGGGGGCGACATGGCTTCGACATGGGTCGCAAAACCTTCGGTGCATGTAGAGGTGTAGAGTTCCTCTGAAATCCATCTACAATTGTTATAGTTGCAAACGACGATAACGCCTACGCTCTAGCTGCCTAAGAAACAGCTGACGTCGTTCCGCACGGGTTTTTCATGGCCTGTGATTTGGAACGTCATAACACATGAAATCGCCAGTTGTTTGTGTCGGTTAAACAACGGTTAAAACGCAAGCTGACTCACTGTTAAACACGTGCGTTTGTCCAGGTGCTGACAGCTAAATTAAAGACAAACTAAACATGTAGATCCGATGTGCGGAGGGCTTGTGGACGCGGGTTCGATCCCCGCCGCCTCCACCAACAAAAGGCAGTAAAATCAACAACTTACACGGATGTAAGCTGCCCTAGTTGGTATTTATTGGTCAACATTTGTCAATGGAATGACAGCATTAATGACAGCATTTTCAAATCAAATAACCCGATTCTATCGGCACATTTCTCTGTGCTCGACACCTTATTTAATAGGAATACATCATGAGTAAAACCTTCGTCAATGCATCAGCATTTCCACTCCAATGGTTACCTGGTTTCCATAGAACTAAACACAGGGAATCAAGCCGGTTTTCAACCTCTCTTTTTCAGGCTTTAGAGAACGTAAACAATGAATTGAATCTGTTTGCTAAAGACAGTGGTAAAAAGGTTGAATCCATTGTCATATCGTCAAACTACAGTCTGACTGATACACAACCCGATGACCCAGGCGTATGCGTTTATTTTGTGTGGGACGGTGAAAGCTGTTGCATTCCCATTGATCGGTACAATAAAGTTGAATGTAATTTACAGGCAATATTTAAGTGCATTGGTGCCAAACGAACAATGTTACGCCATGGCGGAATAAACCTGGTGAAAACAGAATTTCGTGGGCTCAACTCCCTACCCGCCCCAACAGAAAATTGGCGCTCTATTCTCAATCTAGATGATAGTGTTAATGATATTGCAGTAGTGAAAAAACAATGGAAAAAGATGATTTCAGATAATCACCCAGACCGAGGTGGCGATGATGAATTTTCGGCTAAAATTAATAAGGCTTGGAAGGATGCACAGGAAGAGTTATGACAGATAAATAAGATTCAACATCAAATACTTTACTTAAAAAATCTAATCAGATAACTCTTTGTAGACCTTTTCAAATATGTCATCCACAGAACTGGTCAGTCTAAATTGTATAACTTTAACTGGAACCTTATATGACTTTGCTATTTTAAGCTCATCGCAATTGTAAGGAGTATAATCTTGTCTAATTTCATCAACTGAAGACTTAGGCAGCAGCATTTCGGTTGCTGCCCAGTAAGCAATATTTTCTATTTGCAGTTGATTGTTGTGGCTTGACCCATTTATTAAACCAGTTATCAAATCATCAATCTGATCAGTGCTACTACTTTTATTTTCTTCTTTTGACAAAGCAACATGAGCTAGTTCTTTACACAAAACAAATCTCGCCCAACATGTATTAAGGTCTTTAGAGTAGCCTATGTTAGCTAATTTCCTTTCACTAGTTGTTTTCAGGATCATTAATGCTGCTATTTTTGATACAGGAAGGCGAGATACAAAAATATCTGCTTGGCAATATTTTGAAGTTGCTTGTATTAAACCCCTTGAATTCTCTTGGGTATCGTAACAATGAACTCCTTTATGTAAAGGGAGAGCAGGAACTATAGGAGTTTTACAGTCATCATCAAGAAGACTGTAGATATCTCTGCCAGCCTTAATGGCTTCCAAGTATATACTGTCCATGTACCTATGCTCAGTCTATTCAGCTAAATGATCCAATGAAAATTCATCCTCTAACATTTTTTGAGCCATAATGAACTCTTCCTTAACCTCATCTTTACTATCAATAGCATCTTCAAACAAGGAGAACTTTACATCAAGATCACAATCACTTGCAGCACTAGCAACAGCATTGTTGAAACGTGTATTTAAATCACTCATTGTATTATCCGTTTGTAATATTTTAAATTATAAAATCAATTTGACGCGCGAGATTATATTCTCTTGGTTCAATAGTGTAAACCAGAATTAGTCTATAAATCACCCATCTGCGATGAAACACTGAAGCGCATTAGAATTCTGGAAAATTCAAGTCTAGTACAACTTATTGCACTTTGTATATGTTTTTTTACCAATTATTCCATTATTTAATTATTTGAACCCAATTAAAATATAGGTTCTGGTGAGACTTAATATAAAAATCCACGCCCATAATTTTCTAGAAAAATTTTATCATAACTCAACTTAACTATGCTTGATATTGTTCATGCATTAAAAACACAACCAACATTTGTACCATTTTAAATAGAATTTATATCTAAAAATTGCTTACTTTTTAATCACCCCAACCAAAACCAACGCCCTCCTTCGCACTGGCATTATATTCACAATGTTATCCACAGGGAAACTGGACAACTTTGTAAACATCCAAATTGACAGATTCCAATCTCTAATAGAGAATACCGCCTAACATCGACTTTAAAATGATTAATGGGATTGATTTTATGAAAGGGCTATTTTCTAAAACTGTAACAGCATTGCTAATGCTGCTCATTATATTACCGGCTCTAGCGCAAAACGATACTCGCGTTACCTATATCCATACCGATGCTGACGGCACCCCATTCGCGGCTACTGATGAACAAGGGAACCTGGAATGGCAGATAGAACATCTACCCTTTGGTGGTGAGCACAGCAACACAGAAGTCCGGCGCAATAGCAATTTAAGCTTTGCTGGCAAGATGTACGATGAAGAGATAGGCCTAAGCTATTTTGGTGGTCGTTGGTATGATCCTGCAAGTGGGCGTTTCACCGGAATAGACCCTATGCCAGTGAGTGCCGAAGATTGGAAAACCTTCAACCGTTATGTTTATGGTAACAATAACCCTTATAAATATGTTGACCCCGATGGGAATCTACCAATATTGATACCACTCGTAATTTTCCTTGCCAAAGAAGGTGTTGCCGAGGTGGCGGGTCGTTACACTGGTGGTGCAACGGACTTGTTATCTGTCAGGCGCATGAGTAGTAAACTTGTCAAAAAAAGCCTCCAAATTATTAAGAGAAATAAGTCAGGAACTGCAGAATTGAGAAAGTACGATCTTGATACAGGGCCACACTACAGCATCAAAGTAAAAGATACTGAAACCGATCAAATTATTACTGATGCAGCGCATAATACCTCAATTCGAAATACTAAAAACCTTCCAAAACCGTCATCAGTATTAACCCTCAAGCTGCCAGACACTAAGGCAGCGAATTCATTGCAAAAGAAATTGATAGGGACTGATACAGGTACTTATAGCGTATCAAAGAATAGTTGCCTCCACCATTGCGCAGATGTTTTAAAGGCTGGCGGTTCAAAAGAAACTGTTAGAACATTATATAAAAAAACCAAATGAGGTAAAAAATGGGGCTTATTATTTGTGAGAAACATGGACAACAAGGAATAGTTCATCTTTGTTGTCATTTACACAATAGCTTTATGAACAGCGGAACATTCGAAAGTGAATTTAATATTATAAAGGACGAATCGGGAATGACTCTTTATTTGTGCGTAGACTGCATAGAGAAGTATGAGCTAACTGACGTTAAAATGATTGGGTTTGACGACCTATTAGAGATTGGTGATGATTTATCAGTGGCCTGTGGTAAGTGTATTACGAACATTTACCCTATTACATAACATTTAACTAAAATAATGTTTTAACTTTCTATAACTGAATGCCTTCAATATTCTGCGACAAATTATTCCGAGCATTATTAACCACCTTAGAAACCGGGTGCTTGGCAAGACTACCACCATATTCCCTTAACAATCCCTCACCACCCTGGTAATCACTGGCCAGCCATTCCTCGCACTCCTCATTGTTCAAAATTACCGGGCTACGATGGTGAATGTCTCTCAATGTCGGATGTGGCTTTGTAGTAATGACACAAAACGTATCCAGAACATCATCGCCATTTGTCCACTGGCGCCAAAGGCCCGCCACTGATATTTTTTCGTTGTCTGGTGAATAGATATAGTACGGCTGCTTGTCGTGCTCTGACCATTCATAAAATCCACTCATCGGCACAATGCAATGCCGGTCCCGGCTCTCCCAGAAAACTTTGTTGCCTACAAGATTATCACCTCGAGCGTTGAAGAATGGTTTTATCTTTGTGTCATTTGCCCAGCGTGGAAGTAATCCCCAGCGAGCCAGTATTAATTCAGGATCTCCATTGCTTTTATTGAGTATCACCGGCAACATTTGTGTAGGTGCAGCGTTGTAGTTCGCAGGAATCCGAACGCCCATCATTTCCATCAATTCCTCAGTTAATTGATTGTATATGACGTACCGGCCGCACATTAATTAACCTCCGGCAGCTGGTGCCAGTTTGTAGTAAATTGCTTAGACAAGTAATTACGTTTCATTTTCCAATTCTGTTTCTCTGTTATCAATGATGCCGGTTTCAGCACCATCCGACCAAAACGCTCGTTAATAGCATCTTTGGCTTTATCAAGCTCATTATCCGGGGCTGCATTGAATAAGTCGGCTTGATGGTCTCCTGCTTGAGTCAGGTTCATCAACACAATACCGGCCCTTTTATAGTGATAGCCCTCTCTATAGAGCTTGTCAATTAACAGCTGCGCGTAATGATTAATGCATTGTGAATTCGACGTTGAATAAGGCAGTTTCAATTCACATGATTTATGATACTGCTTGTCACGGCTTGAATAAGGGTTAGTATTTAGAGCAACGCTTAACAACCTGGCTTCGCCGTTCTGCTTTCTCAGCTTGCGTGTACCTTCTTCTACAAACTTTGTAATAGCAAGTTGCAGCTGGCGTTTATCAGTCACCGTTTCACCGAATGACCGGCTAACAATAATCTGTTGCCTAGGTTCTGTTTCAACTTCCAATTCCATTACAGACCGGCCATTAAGCTCATCTTGTATGCGCGACATAACAACACTAAATGTTTTGCGCAATAAACGAGTGTTAGCGCGGGCAAGCTGCCAGGCGGTGTATATCCCCATCTTCATTAGCCTTTCAGAAATGCGCCGACCAATACCCCACAGATCGCCAACGGGAGTTACAGACAGTACCTTTTGCTCATCACCTGGTCGGATTATAAATGTGCCACTGCTTTTCTTTGCCAATCTATTTGCCAGCTTAGCCAACACTTTAGTACGAGCAACTCCAATAGAACTGGGCAAGCCAATATGTTGATACAAGTTCGCTCGTAACTGTTCTGCCCAAGTTCCTGTATCGCGATATGTGCCAATATTGACGAACGCTTCATCAACACTGTAAACCTCGATGTTTGGCGAATGCTTTTCTATAACACTCATAAAACGGCTGCTCATATCACCATACAACGTAAAGTTAGCAGATCGTATCTGAATTCTGTGTTGCTGCACTTGACTCTGTATTTTATGAATCGGCTCACCCATTGGAATTTTCAACGCCTTAATCTCGTTCGAGCGAGCGATCGCACAACCATCGTTGTTAGACAGCACGATTGTAGGCTTATTATTAAGTTCTGGCTGAAATGCTCTTTCACAGCTGACATAGAAGTTATTAGCGTCGACTAATGCGAACATCGCAACTGCCTCACGACGCCAGACACAACACCAAAGATACTGAATTCGTCGCCCTCGCCCACAATCAGGGGCTGATATGCATCGTTCTCAGGCTGCAAGATAACCCGTGTGCCGCGACAGTAAAGCCGCTTCAAAGTGAACTCTGAGTTAATAGAAGCCACAATAATATCCGTGTGCTGTGCAGTCAGTGATCGGTCTACAACTAAAATATCCCTCTCGTGTATCCCTGCATTAATCATTGAGTCGCCAGTTACACGCAGGAAAAATGTAGCCGGTGGATTTGTAACCAACAGTTCAGTTAGGTCCAGTGACCGGTCAATATGATCCTCTGCAGGACTTGGAAAACCCGCGCGAATTGACTCAGTAAATAGCGGTATTCTTTGGGGTTTGCCTACGAGTGGCAGGATAAAATAATTTGATAACATCTTTGGACCTAACAATATTTGATTATCGTACAGTAATCAAATTCAATTTGAGAAGCAAGAATGTTTTTATTACAATGCAAAAAAACACGGAGGTTTTGAAAATGGAAAATGTTGCCAGAACTGGCTTAGAAATGGATATTGAAGAATTATTCGAGACGCTGCTTATCAGGATTGATAATGCGCGTAGTAGTGATGATTGGAGTGGTTATAGGGAATTGTTGCAGGATGGAGTTAGTGAAATCTTGGCGATAACAATATACAAACTAAATTAGACTAGGTGCAATGTTAGAATGTCTCTTATATACTCGGGTTGTGTGAAACCTCAAACTTCATATTTGCCAAGCTCCACACTACATTCGACCTTACTAATAATAATCACTAGGTGGATACTTCGGCTGTACGAATATTTTAAATATTTCGACATTTTGTCAAGCAAAAAACGTTATATACATTTATTAAGAGGAATTAGTCGTGAACATGGATATAGAAATCTTTTCTCTCGTGGCAAATATCGGCGCCCTAACCGTGGCAGGAGTTTTATATGTTTCTTATATAAAGAATCTTAGAGCAGGGTTGAAGCTGAAAGATCAAAAGATGGATTTAATCACTCAGCGAGTAAGTTTCTGGAAAGAAAAAGCACTCTCATTAGAACGGAATACGCCTCAGTTTATTGAATTACAATTAAATGACAGAATAAAAGTTCGTGAACAGGAAATAGAGCGTCTGGCGGAAGATGGGGAACAACACCTGTTCGAGATTGAAAAGAAGAATCAAGAGATAGCTTCTTATGCTGAAAAATTACAAGCTGTAGCTGAATACAGCAGAGCCCTAACTGTTTATGATAGTGAATTAGGGGACTTTAAGTCAGTTGAAGCAGAAGAGTTAACAATTAAATATTTGGGTGAAATATTTGTTGACACAGCATCAATAATTATTTGTGATCCTTGGTATATGTCTATGGATGAAGAAAGGGAAAGAGACGAATTTGTGCCTCTTCCTTATAAGTATAAAAACCCTATTACTGGTGAATTGTTTTTTACTGGTGATCTTGAAGAACATCTTATGCTCGATGATATGGATGACTACCTTCCGGTGAGTGAACTTGTAGCTCTTGGTAAACTTGTAAAGTTGCCATATTCCGATAATCTACCTGCGGACCCAAAAACTTACATTAAGGGCCACGAAGCTCCCCACGTATGGCGGGACTACAAACGGCTCTCTTTTTTAAATGGCAGGTTTGGTGCTGGGATTGAAATTAATACAGGGGCAGATGGCGGATATCAAGTTAAAGCTGAATGTTATAAGGGTGCAATACAAAGAGTGGTAATTGATCTTTAATTGAATGAGAATTAACCAATTGCTGCTCAAGGTAGGAACCAGCCATCTACACTTAAAGCGACAAGTCCAACTCGTCGCCCTGCTCTTTGTTTAGAGGAAATGAGTTGATATAAGCTCGATTTGTGCTGTCTTGAGTGGCTATCATGTAGTCAACCGGGTCCATGGTGGTAACTTCACTGCTATACCCTGTTCTTTTTTGCGACAGTCGCAAGTCAATGTACATCTGCTGCAGATCAGACAGACCCACGCTTAATATTTCATGTGCTATCTGTTCTCTAGTTTCGTTGCTGGGCAACTCGTAATAGAACGTTACCAGGTTGCTTCTTTCTTCTGTCATGATTAATTTCCCCGCTTTGAATTAATAATACCGGCCGCAAATTCAATCCATTTTTTTCGCTGAACACCGTTGTAGAAACTGTGATTCGTAGAAAACCATCCGCTACTAAAATACGCTTGAACATTATGAAAACGCCTGTCCTTGGCTTTTTCGGGTGTCCGCACAAAACCCAATAGCCCAATGCTGCCGAATGGATGGAAAGGCAATAGAGCGCCCAATTTTAAAGCTCTGTCTTCCGGGTTATATACAACGTAGCATTCATCCAGACACCCATTAGGATATGACATTTTGTCACTTGTAGCAGCGGCCGAGAACAATATTACTTTGCCGAAGCAAACACCATCCCCAGTTTTCCAACTGTTTTTGATTGCTGACTGGACAATGTTCCCACCATTTGAGTGCGCAATTATATGATCGCCATCTTCCACAAAATTTGCCAGCCTGAGTCCGTCATTTCGCTGAATCCACGGCAGATAATAAGACAACGCCCATCGGCTAGGATACGCAAATAGGCGGACGTTAAAGCCCATCTCACTTAATCCTTGGGCAAACTTTTTCCAGTTTTCTACATTATCGTGAATGCCATGAACTAAAACAATATTATTGCTCATCAGAACGTCACACCAAGCTTTTCAAGCCATGTTCGGTAATAATCAACCTTAATGCCCTTCTCCAGTCGTTTGCACTCACGGGCCATTATCTTATGGGCCTTCAAATCACCGCCAGTAGGTTTGAGTTCGTATTTTTCGACTATCAACTTCAATCGCTCAAGATAGTCGCTGCAGTAACTTAAATTACTTGGCATCCAATCGTATATCGATTTAGCAGACTTCTGCCGATTAGCCGATAAGTGCACTGCTACCAGGTTCAAAGGATCGTTGGCGAATGCCTGACGCTTTTCCGTAGTCCAACAATTAGCGCCACGTTGCCATGCAAGCTTAAGAGGCACCAGGTGGTCAACATCCGGCACATTTGCTTTTGGATCGTAATTTGTACCGGTATACGGATCGTAATACAACGATTCATTCACCATTTGCAATTTGATAGCTTGCTTGCGCGCATCAAGTCCATCGCTGTCAATATCGAGCCAATGCGGAAATAATTCGCGGTCATAGTCTTTCAGGCACTCGGCATGACTCGCGAATGATGCAGTTGCTAAAAGTATGAGTATTATTGATTTCATATGCGCCCCGTAGCCTGACCAACGGCAAGTGCCAATGATGTGACAGTTTTAAGTAATTGGATCAAAGCATCCTTTTTTGCTGCCCGGTCACCAACCGACAATGTCCGTGCAAAATCCAATTCAACAATAGAGTGGTTACGCAATGCCTGACTGACCGTGATACGGTCAGACGGGTCAAATAATCCCAGGTTGCGCTTTGTGACTTCAGCCAAGCTATTTGCCGATACTCGCACAGTTCCAGATAGCCCAACCAATGTATCAACATCAAGTACAATCTCTGCGCCTTGCGTGTCTGACAGCCTAACCAACGTATTATAAAAACGCTCTACCTGCTCGCTTTCACGCTTGAGTATTTCAACGTCCGAATCACTGAATTTATCAATATTGGCAACAATAATATTCTTGGTTGCCACATAGTTATTTTTGAGTTGTAGTGATGCAGTGACTACGGTTGTTTTTTGCAAGATAACGCTTGTGTTAATTCCCGCGCATGCAGTCAAAATAATCAGCATTGCAGTAAAAATAATCTTCTTCATTTTCCTATCTCCTGCTCTGTAAGTTCGTCCAGCTCTAGCTCTAAATCATCAATCATCAAAGTAACTGCCTCCTCATCATCGAAAGTTTCGTTGTTCTTTTTCATTTCCACGTCTTGCTTGGTGGCTTTCAAATCCGACTTGATAGATTCCATCTTCTTCTTATCCTCAGAATCGAAATGATGAATTAAGTACGAGGCAATACCTTGAAATACCAGTGATGATGTCTTGTGATTCGCTACCCACTCAGTTATTAGTTGTGGATCAATGTTCCAACCGATATAAGCCGCTAAAGGCTGTACTAGCGCCAACGCAGCAAGTGTTTTCTTTCGGTAACCCTTAAGGCTTTTTAGCATTGATCAACCCCTGAAGGCGTTTGTATTCAGCTTCGTATAGATTGCTTCTGCTTGACTCATTTTTATATGCGCTAGATATCTGAGCAAGGTGTGATTTCAACTCCTTATTTTCAGATTTAAGACTTTTGTTTTCGTTGTGCATTACGGTCACAACTGCGACCATCTGCCCGTTGGTCATCTTGGATGTGTCCCAATTCAGGTTTTTAAACGAGTCGCGCTGATATTTATCAATGCGGTCGTTTTTCCCTTCAAAGCGCATTTCCTTGATTTTCGGGACTGGCTCTTTTGTAACCTCTACAACTACTTGAGATTCGGCCTGTTGAGACTCAACAACAATTTCCTGCTGGATTTCAGGGTCATTCATTCCTAAATCATTCAGCGCAAAACTGCCAGCTAAAGCACCACCTAAAACAGTGGCGTAGCCTACATCTTTAATCGACATCAGTAGGCACCTCAGTTTCTGTAGTTTCTTCCGGTGAATACTTTTCAATCAGTAGATTAATCGTATCTTCACGCCTGCCGTCTCTGATAGTTTGGTTCTCTTCTGAAATCTGCAAACGCTTTGTAATTTCGCCCTGTGTGAACTTCGTGGTATCTTCTGCTGATTCTATAGCCCAGACATTTCCAGCCAGTCCTAGCGCCGCTGGAGCTGTTCTGGAGAGCGTATCCATAGCTTCGCCATGCTTACTGTCAGGCTTGACGATTGTAACAGCTTTAGAGTTATCGCAAACCCCCGACGCAAACTCGACCTTAGCCGATGTTTTCTGAGTTTCAGGATCGATTAACTCAACCTTGTGCTTGCTGTGCTGGTGACACAACGATGCTTCCGCACTTTCCGCTGTCTGAACCTGTACGTTAGCATCCAAATATTCACTATAGGATTCAGCATCTAGCTTTGCCAATCCACTGCAACCCGAAAGAATCAACGCAATCATTAATGTAAATAGTTTTTTCATAATTGACCTACTGTTAATGGTTTATACACTACTTTGCCGCCAACTCTGGCAGACCTAAAAATCTTTCCTCGTTGACTGGCAACAACAGAAAAATCAAACTCGATATGAATCCATTTCACGTTTTTTTTGTGATCTTCAAAAATGATCTTAGAAAACGGAATTTCGCTTTTGCAAATTTTGACAAAGACATCATAGATGTCGTCCCACTCTGAACCGAAATCTATACACACCCCTTTCTTGTGGCCTTCGGAAGTTGACCCTACTGCGATGTTAAGCAGGTCAACCCTAAGCCAGCTACTAGGCGAAATTGACCGACCTATCAAATCCCTTACAAACTGCATTCCAACAGCACTTTGACAGATACCTTGAAACTGCTTTAAATTAGGCTTGTTACTGATCCTTTTACGTTTTGCTGTTTCGCTACGCAAAGCCTCATGTAAGCTAAAATCTGGCGTTAGATCACCCATCAATCTTACTCTTCAGCTTCAACTCTTCTCGGCGATCATGCCGCAATTTAAATACAATTTGGGCAATCAACCCCACGATGCTGACGACAATACCAACAACTACTCCAGCATCTGATAGGTCAAACCCTCCACTTACAACAGTGGCTCCCGCTCCGGTGTAAGTGACTAAGTGAGCTTTTTCCCCAATGATATTTGCAATATTACTCATTCTTTCCTCAGGCTTGATCTGGCAAATTCACTACAAATTGACTAAATGAAATCGGGTCCTCCAGCTCAGAACCTTCAACTCCAATTTTCAAATCAACTGCTGAATTGGTTGCTATAAAATTTATAGTGTTCAATCCCGCAGTGAAGGTGATAGGAGATGGAGCAATGTCTACCCCCTGATCTAATATTTGTAATGCCGTATCTTCTGGCAACTCTCCATCTGTAGTTATCAAAACTGTATAAGTAGTACCGGCCAACAATTGCAGTTCGGCATTTGGTGAACTGCCTCCATCGAATGTCAAGATTCCATTTGATGGATGGATTGCATTGAATCCACCCGCTCCATCCCAAGTTAAAAAACGATCATCGCCTTCTACAAAGTCAAATAAGCTTCCAGTGTTTTGATCTCGCCTTGGCTCGCCGTATAAACCGCCATACATTTTTGATCTATAAAATGCCATGAAGACTTACTACACTTGTGGAACAGTAAAAAATGATTGGCGAAATACGGTCCATTTTTGAGAAAAGTCACCTATGTTGCTTGCATTCAAAACAAGCTCCGCCCCGTTCTCAAACTTAAAATTAGTCTCAGTTATCAAGCCTGCTCCAGACGCCACCAAAATTGCAACAAGTCCGTTTTGATCCTCGCGCGTCGCAGAACACATCACTCCGTTATAATCAAAACCACTAAGCTTCAATTGCTCATCGTCTGGAACAAACAGAGAGTTATCATAAGCCTCTATCTCCTCCGAAACAGACTCATCAACAATCAAGCATTCACCGTCATATCTACCCGGTAATTCAGTACCATGATTTTTTTTCCACTGACTCGCAACATTATGAATTTCATCTGCAGTCAATTCGATTTCTACCATTTTCATCTCCTAAAGTGCCAACAATCTATAAACTGTTGCATAGCTCGATTGATTTTCTCTTGGGGTTGGTGTTTGATGAGAGTGATAAAACTCTAGGTAATCCCCATCTTTGAGTTCAACGAAATGCGTAAAGCCAATGACGTTGTAGGAGCCAGCATCCGAATTGAATTGATACGAATCTATCATTGACCCGTTTAAATAGGTTTTTGCGCCTTCACCTGTTTCCCCGACTATGTTCAACCGGTTGTAAACTCCGAAAGAGCCCGCTGTTTCTGCTGTGATATTTAATCTTGTTCCCGTCCATGATCCAGACGGGAAATTCCCAGACGTTTCAACAAGGTTGTTGCACCGAACATCTACCTGACCTGGCACAATCTGTGGAACATAAACTGCACCTGCCTGACTATTGTGCAAACGGATACTTAATGGCTTTCCATCACTCATTACACCTAATCGATTTGATATTGCTTGCCAGAGTTGGTTATAACTTTCTGGATTGTTCTCATCAAAAGGAATAGGCGCTTGTCCTGATTTTTCTATGACATTCAATATCTCTGACTGAACACTGTTTAATGCATTAGCAGTCAGAAACGTCCCCTCAACACCAGGTTTACAATCGGCATAGCCAGGGTTGCCATGCACCTGCACAGCATTACTCGCATCTGTATAATCCACTTAGTACCTCTTAAATTTTTCTATAGATAATATCCAGGTCAGCAGGAAGGAACCTACCAACCAGGCATTCGATTAACGGTATATTTTCTTTGCAGATAGGCTTCCCAGCTTGCCCACAACAAGATCCTGTTTGTTGACGTGTTTTCACAAACAATGCCGCTGGTGCCTCAATTAAGATGCCGCAACGACAACCGTCATTCGTTGTTTGCGAGCAACCAGCTTGCGCACAACCCGCTTGTGCCCCATGGTGATCAATTTCATAATAGTTCACGCCCTCAAGGCCTGAAAATTGGACAATGTCATCAAAAAATTTAACGCTCGTTCCCGAACACTGACCATTGACAAGCCTTAACCACTGGCATAGCTGACTATTATTTTCGGGATAACCAATACAACTGACTGGATACCCCCATAAATCCGCCTGGCGTTTCAAAAGGTCTTCAGTTGTGCAAGGGTTCAACTCCCTGACCACATCACAAATATACTTATTTAATAACCAGAATGGATACGCAACAGATTTCCAAAATTTCGGGTAAGTTCGCTCTTGGTCAAATTCCCAAATTAAGCCTTTCGGCAATGTGTCCTCGAAACTGTCTATATAATCTTGCTCAGTAACACCACAACTATCTGACGTACTTTGACAGCACTTAGTCATAAGTGATAACAGACCTTGTATATAAATCGCTGTAATTGGCAAACCAATGTTTACCGCATTCAATGACTATCCCCAGTCCATCAATATCACCCAGAACTTTTTGTATCTCATGGTGAAAGAAGTCTTCACCGATATCAGCCGTGTCCAACAAAAAGGCATCCAATTCCTGTTTGATCGTATCTTTCTGATCTTGCGTCAAATTCACGCAATCAATGTATACATCTAAATCTTTTACTGTTGGCAATAACACATTGATATCAGCACATGCGGGCTTCCTACACGGGTCATTCAAATACGCTTCAACTATCGCCACCTCCATAGGGTCAGGCGAGCTATGTGGATACTTATTATCCATCATGAAATACACATTGATAGAGTTTCCCGACCTGACCGCCCATGCCCGGGTTACGCCTGGCACTTCCTTTGTCCAATCTTCATAATCTTTGAGTGTACCGTAGCGATTACGTTTTCGAATACGTGATATAACTCGCTTGCGATAAATATCATCACACTCAGAGTCAGCGCCGCCAATGATGCTGCCGGAAGCGACAACACCGCCCAAGTCAATACCAGAAATTGTTGACGTAAATGAGATTGGTGTTCCGGGTATAGAATTTGGTTTTGAGCCAGCATTATCTGCCTTAACATTAACCTGAACTATTCCCGAAGTTACTGAAGCATCCAGAGTCGATAAAAACTGTTCACCATTTGATAGTCTGAATGAAGTTCCAGATGGCACAATCAATCCATCCACTCCTGAAAATTCAATGAATCCTGATGCATATGTAGCTGGCTTTCTGGTGACATCAAAGATATTGCCCCAACGGTCCAGAACCTCACCTGTGGCTGTATCTGGCAAAGAATTGGTAATTAACCATCTTACACGAGCGTAGATTTCCCAAATCTTACCGCCAAGCACAGTTGCTGTTATCCAGAAATTATTAGGCAATATCCATGCGTCAGAATTCGGTGCATTTGACCTAAACGAATTTCGTACCTCTTCAACGGATTCACCAAGAGTTCTATTTTCAATTGTCATTATTGATCCCAAAAACGTCGATATTCTTGCTTGTAAATTTCTTCACCATTTCTTGCATATAGAATTGGATGTATGCCCATATAACCGCTTTGCTTATTTACTTCGATTAAGACATCGGCACGTGCAGCGGCTCCTTGATCAATCAATGGCTTTAGTGCATCGCGTACATGACGCTCAGCGTCTTCTATGATCTCATCTGTTAAATACTGCCGGTATAAAGTCCATAGCAATGATCCGATCGGGAATTCTGAGAAAAAATCTCCCCACCAACCTCGCTTATCATCTGTGCCCAAAGGCAAATCAATCACGTTATCATCAGCAATGCGCTTGTCTGTAAACAGCTGAATAATGACAGCAGAATGAAGCTGATTGTCATTCACCAAATCACCGTCTTTAATTTGCCAATCTGCAATATTAGTCAGTTCAATGAACTGTTCCTGTTGAGGAGTGACAATCCAATCCCAACCATCATTTTTATGCGTGTCACACTGTGTCATTCGATCACCCTGTACCAATGACGCCCAGTAGTCTCATGGCCACACGTGGCCTTATGACCTTCAACACAAATTGGCGTACCGTTAATTCGATACCAGTCAACACCTTCTGCCATTGTTGGTGTTGGTGCATGTGGAGGCGTAAATGGAGCGTGTGCCTCTACCAAGTCGCCAACAACAACTGTCGGCTCGTACTCGACCCGGTTCCATGGGTTTGCCTGTGACAACTGAATACCAACTGCATTATCCAAATTGCCAACTGCGACGCCGCTCATAGCTCCATCATCTTAATTTTCATTTCGTCAGTTACTTCAATACCGACCTTTTCAAAAGCATCCACCCGTTCCTTAAATTCACGGGCAGATTGCGCGATATTTTCCTGCCAATCCAAACCAGCTTCTGCAGCGACTTGTTGCAATGTTGTTTCTCCGCTTTTCAGCTTGATTGCATTTGCCTTTGCTGATTTCTGTTCATCAATAGAGCCTTTGCCTGCACCAATCCAGTCGCAACGAGTTAATGCCTGTCGATTCGGAAAATACTCTTTAACACCATCAGGCAAAGCAACAATTTTGCGACTGATCGCTTCATCCAGCCATAACCTGAACATTATCGTAGCAACCTTTGAGGCAATGCCCTTACGCTTTGACTGCACATACTTCCAAGCCTCAGTCATCGACGCCCGGGCACTCGAAAATGTCGTTTTGGAAAAATCACCACTTAACTGCTCAAAACTGGTACCCAACCCTCGCGCCATATGTCGAAGCATAGAATTTTGAAAACCATCAAAGTTATTGTTGGGGTGGTTTGAGTTCAGCATTTCTATCTGCTCACCTGGAAACAAGTGAGGGATTTTTGTCCCATCCCAGTTGAGGTTTAAATCACGCTTATATCCCACTTTTTTAGCCAGCAGTTTAGTGAATGGATCGTTGTCATCAGATGCTTGACCCATTGCTTCCATTATAGAATTAGCACCAAAGTCACTGGTCACTACCATTGCATAAGTTGCTGCCAATATCGACGCCTCCAATTCAACATCTTCCTGCCGGTCCAACATTTTCATCTTTTTAATAATAGAACTGAACTTACTGTAACCTCGCGTTTGTCCTCCTCGCTGCGCTTCAAAGATATGGATAAACTGAAGCCAGTTATAAGCGTTGTATTTATCCACCTTTTTGAACCCATCATCAAGGCGAAAAAAAACACCCTCTCTTGGGTGTTTGTTAAGCACATAATATGACACAGCCGAGCCGTATTTATCCCGCCTCACTCCGGCCCTTATACGTTCATCATTTGTTAAAGACGATGGTGTCCTGATTCTTTCTGGCTCCACCACCTGGAAACAGGTATTAAACCCCGTTGGCGATGGCCTCCATTCGCGAGACAACATAAACTCACCAGATAACATATCTGAAGATACTGAATCACGTACAATTTGCGCAAAGGTTCGCTTTCGACTTGCATCTACCCAGCACTCTGGGTCATCTGCCCACAGGTGGAATTTTGCTTCAACTTCAGACGCCCAGTTATTGGCTTCTTCTGCATCAATTTTTAAAACTCGTGTCTCTGGGCGCAAGCTTAAACGGTAAGACGAACCGACAACAGTATCTTTTTGAGATTGAACAACGCCATGCGCAAAACCGTTGTTTCTGGCAAGATCGTGTGACCTGCCTTCAATTAACTCTTTCTCCGGCAGGACTTCCGCATCTGCCGATTTAAGCCAAGGCTGCCATTTCCCCAATTCACGAGACATTTTATTGCCAGCAGTAAACGAGTTGTCAGCGACAATTTTATTACCGTATTGATCAATTATTTTAGACATTATGCGCCTCATAGTCTTTCATGAGCCAATCAGTTCCACCTGCAGTCATTGTCAATATATTCTGGCCTTTTACATTCAACTGAATCTCTGTGTCAGTAATTTGGATAAATACATCGTTATTGATTGATGCTTTAATTTTTTTGGGTTCAACTGTGACAACGCCTGTTCCTTCCGTATCGACTTTTATAAAACTTGGCTCAATTTTTACATTGGCTGTTCCAGTAACATCATGTTCAATCAACTCTGGCTGCATCACTGTTTTTGCTGTGCCAGCAACATCTAACTGTATGAAATCTGGCTGCATCAAAATAGTCGCTGTATCAGTGACATTTAACTTGATTTCACTGGGTTGCATTTTGATGTTTGCCGTCCCAGTGACATCATGTTCGATAAGCTCTGGCTCCATCACTGTTTTTGCTGTGCCAGCAACATCCAGTTTAATGTAACTGGGACGCATCATAATATTAGCTGAGCCATGAACGTCATGCTCTATGCTTTGGGGCGTCATAATGGTTTTAACTTTTGAGCTTGAATAAATATCAATGACTCGATCTTTTTTCAAATGCACCCGGTGATTATCCTCTTCATCCAAGTAGCTGTACGCAATGACCTCACCGTACTCGGCATACCTTGGACGATATTTACCGCCACTGGCGCACAACGCAAGACTGTGGTCCTCTACCCCATTCACGCTATAGCGAATCATTTCAGCTTGCTCATCTTCAACAGGCCATGCAGTTAGACCATATGGCTCAATAACCTCGACCAGTTTTTCCTGCTCATATAAACCGAATGTGTAAATAAGCTGATTCTTGTGTTTATTTTCAACCCTGGCAACGACATTACGATTGATCATTGACGTAACACGTCTGAACAAATCACTAAACTGTTGACCAATCATTGTTTAGCCCCTATTCGCTCGTTAGCTGGTGGCAACTCAAATGCTGTTTTGAGTGAAAACTCCAAATGAGAAATTGAACCCGACTCGCTCTTTTCAAACGTTACTGTGTGCAGCAATAATTCATGCTCGATACCCAAAATTTCATCACTGACCCATATCAATTTATTGGGCTCCCATAGTTCGCCTTTGATATTATGAAACCCATCGATAGACATACTCACATTGATCGACTCACCGATTGATCTATTTCGCTGAAAAATAGCACGCCGTTCTGCCTCGGCTGGCGTGGTATTGCCTTCAGAACGAACTATTAAAGGTCTAAAACGTTTAATTTCGGCATCATTGACTTCAGCAAACACTTGCGCCGCTTCCAGCGGATTACCAAAATCCGGGCCATGCTGTTGCCCTTTGGTTTTATACAGTGAATACCGGGACGAATAGTCTTTTGTTGCTACCGCCTCTAAATATTTATCAATCTGAATATCGTATCGCTGTTCAGACGCATTGGTGAGAATCAGGTTTCCAAGATGATCATCAGTCACTAAAGTTCGCTCTTTTCTTGCCAGCCTCTCAACCGCCTGAAATGGTGTTTCGCCCTGATTCAGTTCAAACTTTTCAATAGGTGCAAATTCAATATTTTCACCGGCAATCACATGAACATCATAGGGTGCTGTCAGCTCTAAGGCTATTTGATCAAGGGTCAGTCCAAAGAAATTACCAGGAACATGGATGGCCGAACAATCCACAATATCACAAGTCTGACTTCTACCTGAAATAGTGACGTCATGAGACTTTGGCGACAAGTTCACCTTGTACAAATCTATATAGCCAGTTAGTACTAATTCACCATCAATGCGAATCAGACATTCATCACCAGGGTGTATCTCAAACCCTTTGCCATAGGACTTCCATTGCTCACTTACCCCAATTTCAAAATATCGCACTGCATTTTTCAATGAACTTTGAAGCCTTACATCCTTCCACCCAAAATACTCATTTCCATTGACTTCTATCGAAACGATGTCTTTCACTGTGACAGGTATCGTACTGAATGAGGCATAAATGAACCGTTATCAACGGAATTCCGAACTATTAAATCTTGCGCCCGCGTAGGATCCTGATACAAGTCCCACGCTAAAGACAGAGAAGAACGCGATGTTTGCGTTTCCATCTGAGCAACCGGTTTTAACTTATCAGCGTAATGAGAAAGCTGCTCTGCAACAAGTGAGGCCAATGAAGACAGAGCGCCAAAACTATCAACGCCCTTTTCCATTTCTGACAACACCTGTTGCTCAGCCCTCACTCTGTTGACAAAATCAAAGCGAGCACTATGTACTTGTTCTGAATCTTCATAGTTCGTCTGCACAATCGACTCGGCCAATTTCACTAACGCATATTGCCTAACCGACGACTGAATAACCATTGCATTGTTTTTACGAACCTTACCTTGAATGGAATGAGCTGAATCAGAAGAAACACTAACCTCTGATATTCCCGCTAAAGTCGATTCTCGTTTGGCGTCATTGTTATAAGAGTCAATAACACTATCTACAAGATTCACATATAAGCCAAAGTCACCCCCTTTAATGGCGTCCTGTGATACAGATCCAGCATTCACCAAATCGCCAGTAGCATCGGTCAATCCGCTTGAAAAATTTGAGAAGACAGCATCCTTAGTTTGACTTATAGCCCCATTCAGGGATTCTACTGCATGAGCGACTGTTTCAGCCGATGCAACTGCTGTTTCAATTGATTGTCTAAAAAACTCAACAATCATTTTTCTATTTTGATTCGACGCCCCTAAAATCTTGGGTTTCGCATTGACTGTTAAAACTGGTGAAGGTTTCTGACCTTCAACAACAAAATGAACAGTGAAGTTTCGTCTGGAAACTGATTCCTTACTGGGAGTAAAGCTCCAATTAACTGCCTGGCATTCAATGTTTGCACGCAACATTGGATGAAAGAAGGTTGCAGCTCCTTCATCTGCAAAAGCTTTCTTTAACTCAGCTTCTTTTAACTCAATGTCAGGCGTTAATATATACCCTGAAACATCGTAAGTATTGGGTGAGTCTCCTAAATCTTCATTGGCATGTTGATCTCGGTTAGGGTAGATGTGTGTAACAATTCGGTTGCCGCCTGCATCTGTTGAATTTTCGAAATGAAATCGAACACCTCTAAAGCTGGCCTGACGCCCCGGCAATATATTGTCGCTCATTGTTGAGGCAAAATGTTAGTGCCAATATTGCCAATATTGGTGCCAGCACGTTTGGTCGCTTTTGTGCTTGATGATGTTTTCAACACCGCAGCCCCTTCCACTTTAATATTTATTTCGGTATCAATTTTGTCAGTTCCGCCGCTTCCGGGAAACTCATAAAACCGGGGCTTTGCAAGATCACTGGCAACTTTTAGGTCACCACTGGCAATATTCTCAAACTTGGCTATTTTGGCATCGAGCGAATTGATAACCGAATCGGGTATCACAAAGTTCAAGGCGTCAGAAACTGATTTGATCTTTTTCAGGATGAATAAAACACCCTTAGAAAAATAGGATTTTATTCCTTCAAAAACACCTTTAAAAAAATCAGATATGCCGCCCCAATTGTCATAAATGGTCTTTGCCAATAGTCCAAAAGGCGTAAATTTAAGAAGAAAGTTACCAATAGCAACAAACGCCTCCTTTACGCCACCTGTTTTATGCACCAGATAAGCAAAACCTGCCGCAAGTGCTGCAACTGCAGCAATGACCAGTCCTATTGGGTTAGCAGCCAGAACTACCGCAAACATTTTTGCAGAGATGGCAGCGATTTTAACAGCTGAGGATAGAAGAATTAGGCCTTTAGTCACTGCAATCACCCCGCTCACGGCACTACCTACAGCAAATAGTACTGGACCTAAAACTGCAACAGCGGCCACTATTGACAGAATTGTAGTGGTTGCTTTTTTATTTTCTTTAATCCAAGAAACCGTAGACTGAATAAATGGTTTTATCTTGTTAAAAACATCCTTAAGCACTGGCAACAATGTCTCACCAATTTCGATTGAAAATGCTGAAATATTGTTCTTAAGCATTTGCCATTGAGAGCTAAATTTAGCCAATTGTTTCGAATACTCATCGTCAAACTTTGCCGCCGACTTTGATTTATCACCGACTTTTTGCACAAGTTCAGTCATCTTTCCTACATTAGACAGTAAGCGGGCAATGTTTTTTGATTGATCTTCCCCAAAGGCATTTTTCAAAACACCTAACTTTGCGTCTTCATCTAAATTCTGGAGTTTTTCAGACAGTAACTTTATTGCAGTTGGCGCATCACTTCTAAACTGCTTGACAAAATCCTTAGGCAATTTCAATCTACTAAATGCTGACTGAGCCTTTTTGGTTATGCCCTCGCTGGTACCCAAAACAGTAAATAACTTTGATGTTGCTCGTGCAGCAATCTCTGACTCAACACCTGTATCAATAAATGCGCCACCGATAGCCAGAACTTTGTCTGAACTAGCGCCTGCAATTCTAGCAATGCCTGATACTCGTTTGGCAAAATCCAGCAATTCTGGTGCTGTTGCTTTTGCGCTGTCAGCAACCATATTTGAATCTGCCGCAAACTGTTGTAAAGCCGCCAAATCATTACGAATACCGAGACCGGCCCCTATTCCAAGCAAAGCCTCAGCGGCTACGCCGGCCTCCATATCAAGCGCAGCAGCGGCCTTTGAGGTTAAGCTAATAAATTTACCCCAATTTTCAAAGGGTACAGAAGCTTTTCCTGCCTCTTCGGCAATTGCAGCTATTTGCTGTGGAGTTTGATTTGCTGTTTTTGATATACCTATTATCTGCGACTTAATAGCACTTAAACCGTTAGCGCCAGCAGAATCAGGCAACTGCTTTGCAACACCAGTCATAGCATCCTCAAAACTTGAGGCCTGACGAACAATGCCAGCAAAACCTAGTGCAACCGGAACACTAAAGCCTCCCGTCAATTTTTTACCAGATTTTTGCAAACCATCGGCTGCTTTTTGAGCGCCCCTAAACTGACGTTTTAATTTCTGGGCATCCATTGCCATTTTACGCATAGGAGCACTGGCTTTGTTAACGGCCCTTAAGACTGTAGAAGTAACAAATTGTACGGCCATTACTTTCCTCTTTTATATCGCTTATCGGCGGACATTCCACGCTGATGCCACTGGACAATTTTTGATAATTTCATATTAAGCACCTCTGATATTGGAAACTTAAAATAAAAAACCAAATCATCCATCATTTCATCTAGCTGTCGGTATCCGCTTCCCCGAAAAAATTCATCATCTCATCCTGTAACTTTTGCAAGTCAGACAATGGCAAACTTCTGAGTACCGCTTGATCAATACCGCTTACAGCAGACACATAATTCGTTAATCGCGTATTACTTATATCAACAATTTGTTGATCTCCTTTCATAAAAACTGAGAATGGCTTACCAATTGCGTCCCACTGACTTCCGGTAGGTTCGCTCAGAACAATCTCTGTATGCTCCTTACCCTCTTGATCCACAAGAGGTCGTGATAGTTTTACAGTAATATCTTTCATTTAAATTTTTCTCGCTATAGCGGAGTTAATAACAAAATCAGTGACCTCGCCGGTCTCTGTGTTCAATGAAGGTCGTCCAACCAGCAAAGCTTCTGGATAAATATACGTGGTTGGGTTTTCAGGATTTCCCAGTTCAAATACAGCGGTTAATTTGCAGGCGTTTAGCATTTTTGCAAAATCCTCTGCACTGCACACATCAATCGATCCGCTTGCCTCAGCCGGCATAGGTTTGACCGTTGACCACAAGGTGGAGTCAAGGTTGAGACCTGCTTCTCTTTCAAAGTTGTTTGGTTTTATTTCAAATGCGCCGCGCGCGCTAAGCCGTTCACCATCAATTGTGAGGGTGATACGGCCGTATTCGCATGTAGACATAATTTCTCCTTACGCCGCTACCGGGTATTGGTTATAAAATTGAACTAACACTTTGGCAATACGGAACTGGTTTACCAAATCAGGTGTAAGCACCATTTCGATACAATTAGGGTCGTCAATAGACCGCTGTACTACGACACGTTCTGCAAACCCCGCTATATCTTCAATGACGTTTTGATTGGCTAATTCCTGTGCAGCAGCAATCATTTCATTTTTGATATCCCTGGGACGAACTGTAAATTGTCCAGGTATCACTGGCTCATCGTTATTGCGTAAAGCATGTCGCGGATAACGTTGTTTAATCCTTGCATCCATAAAACGAATGAAATACTGCAACTGGGCCATCGTTTGAACATCCAGATAAGAACTATCAGGTGCACCTGTGTCATTGGTTTTATACGTAGTCAATAAACGGTCAATCCTGACCTTGCCATCTCGACTCACTGTGACCGAACCAATCCCATCAAAATACAATGCTTGCCGAGTTGATTTTGTAAAAACGTCCTCCACTTCTGGAGCCAACACTCCGTTGAGCTCTAAGGTCTGCAAAGGCCGTGATAATTCAGGGGCAGTAGACAGGTGTAACCATGCCTTTGCTGTAACTGCAGCTGATATTTCATAAGCGGGGGTCGGTGAGCCGTAAAAGCCCAGCACAGAAAAATGCTGATCATTCAGGGTATCGCCAAATGCTGCTAAACTTGAAGGGGTATCAAGAACAGCGCCAATTGCATGCCCATACAACATTTGCAAAGGCCCCCAGCGGCCGGCAGTATCACTTAATTCTTGTGATAGTGCGGCCACATTTACACCATCCAGATAGGGGTTGCAGATCCAGTCAAATGCCTCATCAGCAAGACCCGCCAAGGCAACAGCCAATGAAGGGCTGCCTACAGGCGCAACGCTTTGCGCGATGGTCAAGTTGACCGTTTTATTATCGATTCGCTGGCGCTTGTATTTTGCTCTAACATCAATAGAGCCGGCCACTTGGCCTTTATTTTTAGCGGTTAATGTAACAACGTTGGCTGCTGCTACTGCTACCACATACGCTTTTACATCTTTGTTTATTTCCGCTGCCAAGCTTGAGGCAATGTCGTCGTCTGTATCGCCGGTTAAGCCTGTTGTCGAGTACAGTTTACCCCCCACTAAAATATTAATGATTTCAGGAGCTGTTAAAGGCGCGCCTGATACTGTTACTGTGTGAACACCTGAAGCGCCAACTTCCGTCACAGGAATTGCAAACACTTCTGCCCCTGGTGCGTTCAACATTATCTTATCAACTTGATTTGCCAACATAGAGCCAACGCCGAACAATGCATCTTGATTGCCAAAGACCTGCACAATGCTGTCATTCAATGCTGATCCAGCAGCCAGTTTTTGACCAAACACTAAAATTCTGGTGTTCTGTTGGCCAAATCCAGCTTGAGAATTATCAATGCCGAAATAAGTAAAAGGTACGCGCACATTGGATGGTACGCCAGGTATTGAAATAGCCATTAATTATCCTCTTTAATCGGGCCTTTTTTATTCATTTTTGGTTTTTTAGCGAGTGCTATATCACCAAAGCGAATAAGTGAGGCGTAATAACTGTTATTAGGAACAGACTGTCCCTGCTCTGGCAATAAATCAAAACCCCTTTCAGGCATTCTGACTTTGCGCCCCATCCCTGGCTTAACATAAATATTATCCATTAGGCTTGACCTCATTATATTTGTGGTTAAATTTAGGTTCGCAAACATCTAATACGAACTTTTCTGATATCGCTAAAGTGAATACCACCCTCCGCAGCCCTACGCGAACCCCGCCAGAATCTCGAACGGTTGACGCTTGTACGCTTTCAAGTTTTCCCAATTTATACAAAGCGTTGCTGGTTAGTATCTTGAACTTTACCTGATACTCCAATTCATCCAGCTGTTCCTCAAGTTCCCGTCCAGACGCACTACAATCAAAAAACTCAACAATCAAATCAACCCTAGACTCAAAGCAGTTTGGATTATGCTCACTTCGTGGCGTTGAAATTTCTGATTCCGTATAAACCGCTGCATAAGGAAGTGTCACCTTACTATCAATAGCGGACTGAGGATCTATTGGCGTATCTGCAATACGGGTTCCTGCATTCGTTAAAGCGCCATCACCACATGCCGGTGAGTTTCTGGTAGTTGGATCGAGTAGTACAGCGACTATTGCTGGGCGTATTTGAGACCGTTTCAGCATCAGCCTTGAGCCATTTGTTCGGCAAAAAAAGAGGCATCAACATCATCGTCTGGGTTTGAAACGACTAGGTCAATTTTAAAACCACCCCGCATATTGACATCGAAGCTCTGTACATCATATGAAATACCATTAACGATAAAAACTGACCCCGATGCAGCAGAATACTGATTATTCTTTCTGATGGGTTCAGGCATACTTACCAGCTGATCAACATGCCCAGTTAAAAACGGATTGGCATCCACAATTCCAATTTCAATACCGCTTACGTCAGATGGTCTGGGTATATCTGTAAAATGCAGTTTGACCCACTCCTCTCCGAATGAGCCCTTATGCTTTACAAATTCACCAAAACTATCAATGCGATCCAAAACGGCTCTTTTGTACACCTCGCGCTGCGGACTGGTCACTCGTTAACCTCTGCGACCTTTGCCCTTGCTATCAGGTTCTGGCTTTTCAGCCGGTTTACGCTTTTCAGCAGATCCAGACTTTACCAGTGCTTCGACTGAATCTTTATCAAGTCCTGTAATTTCATCTCCAGGCATAAATTCCTTTTTGATGTAATTATCGCTTTTGTCGTTTTCTTTTACCCGCAAAACAACCAAACACGTTGCCGTAACCATTAGTTAACCACCACTGATACAACGGCATTCGGTAAACGAGGGACAACTAAAGGCGCTGTCTGAGTCAACATAACCTCGATACTTGGATCCTTTTCTTCCCACATTTTTGTATAGCGATCAATAGCAACTAAATTGCTTAAATCCTGTATCGCTCCATAAGCCTGAATACCCTTGAGTCCTTCGCGGGCAATCATCAAGGCTCGGTTATCGTCCATAAGTTGAACTACACCGCCTGACTTATTTTTATAGCGCCCTGAATAAACGAATATATCAAAATCACCAATGGCGCCTTTATACTGAACTCGCTTTGCCACTTCTGGGCTGATAAAAGGAACATCTTTAATGCCTCTGCGACGATCCAGTTGGTCGTTAAAATCATTGTGTTTTGACAATAAATTCCATGCACTACTGGATAGAATAAGCGTATCACCCGCAAACCCCGTTTCATCCAGACAGCGTAATGACCAATCTTCAAGGTCTTTCAAAGGAGTGGAATTAGAATCTGACCATCGAGCGGCACCCGCTAGAGCAATTGTATTGGATGCTTTTCGACCAAAATCCACAACCTTTTCAGGGTAGTCATCACCTACAACCGTGACACGTCCATAAACCAATGCCTCAGCAGCCATAACTTCAATTCGGCGTTGAATTCTGTTTTCATGATCTTGCAGATAACCAGCAATCATCAGCTGACGCCGCTGTTCATTTGACAGTGACCCGCCAAACTGCTCACCTGCTCGGCGCTTGATCACTTGCCCTGGACGTAAACCGGATTTTACTTTTATATAAGCTGGCTTAAAAGTGTTCGTTTGATAACCTTCGCCCTCAATGATTTTACCTTGTACTGACGGGTGCACAAATGGTGCAAGCTGTTCACCATCAGTTTCTACATCAAAAGAGATCTCTTCTTTTTCCGAGGTAATCATAGCTGGAAAAAACGTATCTGAGAAAAATTGACTTGGCGGCTGAACAATTTTTATCATGTTCGCCAGTTCATAAGTCGTATAAGTACCTAACATTATCCTGCCTCCACAAGTGTGATTCCGATGTTGCGCAAAGCATTGTCAACTGCAACTGGAACCACAGCCTCACCAGTGATATGAACTTTGCTTTTGATTAGCCGAGCATCAACCAATATTGATGCTCGAGTTGGGCCAGATGTTGTATCAAGATCATGTGCCATGACACCGACCACCTTTGATTCATCGGCCACTATTTCGGTTCCCGCGCCATTTAGTGACACGACCCGCCCCTCTTTAAGAACAAGCCCAGCCGGAAATGCATAATCTTTAGTCTCGATTCCACCACCTGCGTAAAAATCATTAGGCTCGTAGGTTTGACTTGAAAATCCAGCACTCATAATTTACCTCCGTGAGATTTAAATGTTTGTGCAAATGAATCTACCGCACTGGCTTGATCGCCTTCATCGTCGGGTAAATCCTCGACTCCGGCGCCACCAGCTGCATCCATTTGTGCAACAAAATCCCCTTGAGTCGATTCTGTTGGCAGTTTAGAAAGAGTGGCAATAGCGGCTTGCTGATTTAATCCGGATTTTGCCAATTCAATAGCGGCTGCAGTTCGCCCTTTGGATTCCTCGCTTTCAAGGATTGCAAAAATACGCTCCCCTTCAGCTTTGGTGGCTAATGTTGCAGCATTCTTTTCAGCGTCCGCAATCTGCTCACCAACTTGCTCTGCGGTAATCGCATCGCCCGTTTGTTGTTTAGACATGTGTGTTGTCTCCGTTGTGTTTGCGCCCTTACGGACATGGTTTAAAAAAGTATTAAATGCCTCATTTTTGGGCATTACAGCATCAGCTAACCCAGATGTGACAGCCTTATCCCCTCGAAATGTTGCCGCCTCTAAACTGGAAATCGCATCTGTGCTCATCCTTCGATTTTTAGCAACCAAAGAGAAAAACATACCTCCAAAATGATCTATATCAGCCTGGAATTTTGACCTGACATTTTCAGGCAATGCTTCATAGGGATTACCGTCAACCTTGTGTTTTCCGGCATGTATGAGTGTGACGTTAACGCCTTTATCTTCCATAGCTTTTGAAATATCCATATGAGCCATAACAACACCGATAGACCCAACTTCACCCGTCCTTGGAAGTACAATTTCATCGCATGCACTTGCTATAGCATACGCGGCAGAACAGGCCATCTCATCTGCGTAGGCCATTGTGGGCTTTTCAATTTTTGCAATAATGTCTGCAAGGTCAAAACAACCCGCAACTTCTCCACCTGGGGAATTGATGTCGAAAAATATGCCTTTAACATCAGCATCTCGTTCCGACTCATTAATTTTTGCATTTATTCCATCGTAACCAGTCATGCCAGACCGTGGATTTAAATATCCATAACGATGAACAAGCTTCCCCTCCACTGGAATGATGGCTACACCATCAACCACCTGATAAATTTTATCCTCTCTGTTTCTGCTATATGAACCTGACAAAGCCAGCATTCCTTCACGGTCCAATTCCTCACCGTCACAGAACTGAATAGAATCTGCGCCAACATGACTGGACAAATAGGCGTAAAAAAACCGAGCAGCGCCCGGTTCCATCAATACGGGCTGATTAAACGCCCTATCTATTAAATGTTGGTTTTTCATCGATAACATAATCCCGCCGGCCTTCGGCCCGACAATGGCATGCCGGTTACGGCAGCACTAATTTCGTTTCCACAGACTTGATGTAAACGGCGAATTTGATCCATTAGCAATTTCTCACCATCTCGTGCGCGCTCATAACGAGTTATTTCACCATCCAACCTGACATCAATCACGGTTTGACCTGAAATCATTTTGTTATACGCATTAACCAATTCGCACAACATGGTTGAGCACTCTTTGTTAGTGCAGCTCATTTAGCCATTTCCGATAATAGATCATCAATTTTCTTTTCACCTTTCTGTTTAAGCTTCTCACTCAAATACGACAGATCTACGCCAGCATGCTCCAATGCTGCTAAAGCATAAACAAATGTATCCAATGCCTCGTTTCGCTTGGAAGCTGGCTTCCACCAATAATATTTACGCCGATTCATCTTGTCGATTTTCATCAGTCGCCTTTCACTGGTCACCTGATCATAATAATCATCAGGTAAACCAGAATCTGGAAAATGAACAAAGCGATCACCTACCATATCAATGCTCAACATCTGATAAACAACCATCTTCGCTGTATCAACACCGACATTCCAACCCTTCAAACCTTTAAGTTTCCAAGCGTTTGATGGTCTTAGCGGTATGATTGGCTTGTCTTGACCAGCAACACCTTTCATAGCCAAACGACCTTTCCCGTCAAATTTTTTGCAATATTTATAGGCAACTTGAGTAGCCGAACCACCAGTATCAATTCCAGAAAATGAAATAGGTAACGATTTGCCGCTTGGATGGCGATATTGAACTTGTAACTCTTTGTGCAAAACATCATGCCATGAAATATCAAGACTAGTATCGCAGTGAATTATTTTATAATCCAAAACCCAACACTCATATCCGACACCCCAACCCAATACTTGAACTTCAAACCTATCGGGCTGGTGGTCAATTCCAGCCGTTATGTAACAAACCTTACTTGGCAAAGGGTCAGTAAAGAAACCCTCTGCGCGATGTTTTAACTTATTGCCATCAACCGTTTCACCCGTATTTAAATCATAGGTTTCACCCAGTGTCGTATTAACAAAGGTCTTTAATTTCAAGGGGTCTGACTTGCAGTCCAGCCACTCAGTAACAATTTCTCGCCAAGTCGTAAATGGTGAATATATCGTCCAGACATGAAAAGCAATATGGCTAGGCGCTTCTATTGTCTCTCCACTCCGATTAAAAAAGGTAATGCCATCTACGGTTTTAACTCCTCGTACCTCATCAAGCCAGTAACCCTTATTCGATATTGCTGGCAAATCAGAATTTGCTATTATCCCAGCGCAATGAGGGCATTGATACATGACGGTTGATGGGTCATCATCAGTCCACTTTAAACCGAATGCAGTATCTCGCCCACCAAACCTCAAATCTTGAAACTCGCCACAGTGCACACAAGGCACAAAATACTTAAAGTATGCTTTCGCCTCTTCAACTGCTTTTTCGATTTGGCTTTCACCTTTGATTTTAGGCGTTGTACCACGAATCATTTTTCGAAAGCTTGAGCCTTCTGTACGTTTCCAAGCCAAGCCTGATGGCGTACCCTCAGTTTCGATATCAGCATCAAATGCGTCAAGCTCATCAAGCAGTGCTTCATCAACAGATATTCTGCGATAATTCTTACCTGATTTCCCGCCTTTGATATAAATAACGGAACCAATGAACTGCTTAAGGTCTATAGTGTTCTTCGGTGACTTTTTGTCAAAGTCGGGAAATATTTTTCTTAACAGCGGAACATCACGAATCATCGTGTCTATTTCCTGTTTACAAAATTCTTTCGCGTCGTTATCTGTCGGTTGCCAAAAACCCAACTTTCTGTTTTTATGCTCAATTTTATAAGCTGCATTAGCCATTAACAACTTAGTGAACCCAACCCTGGCTGATTTTATAAAATCAACCTGCCTTATAACATCATTGCCCATGGCATTTAAAGGAGCAACTTGAAACGCCAACGTTTTCCAGCGTCCCTCGATATATGAACTTTCAGCCGACAAGTAAAAATACTGGTCCGCCCATTGCGATGCCGTTAACGGTTCTTGAGTTTTTAATAATGAGAGTGACTTTTTAACTGCCTGGCTTACTACTGAAAAATCTAACTTCACAATTCCATCTGATTAAAATCTATCTGTGTGTCAGCCATCGCATTTCTAGCCTTTGCAATCTCTCTATCTACCACGCTCAATATCGACATTGGCACATCAGGCGCCTCCCGCTTTACAGTTAACACGACACCCTCCAACACTGGAATCATCTGCGTCACTACATTTTCAAGGGCAAAACTTAACAGCTCTACTGGCGCTTGTTCGCGTAGCGTGACCGCATTAGCCAATTCAAGCTTGATGCGTTCTTGTTGCAGCTTTCTAGCATACTCCTGGTCCTTATCGATCTCTTGATCATCCTCTCCAGTTTTGATTCTATCTGACACAATAGAATCAACTCTTTTTTCGAGGATATCAGCGATACAGAAATACTTGTTTTTTCCATCAGTAAAAATCGGCTCAACACCCCATGTTTTAAAGGTATTTACCGATACACCACAAGACTCCGAAGCCTGCCTCATATTCAACATATAGTCGTGATATTTCTTGGGCTTTTTGTTAGGCATATACCGTCAACTGACTAAAAAATTTCGAAACTAGAGTGAGACCGGGGTGCGCAACGATACCCCCGAGGCTAATATCCCCAGTAGTACCTTTTTATTTTTCAATGGGTTACACCTATTTTATAATGTTGGAAGTGATGAGCATTTCTAAAAAGGCGATCACCGTTGGATTCTATCTAGCATGCCTTGCTGCCCGCACCATTTGCCGGGCAACAGTGCCAGGCCATTGCTTATTAATGATCGGATCAACATGCCTTGGGATGTTCAATTGTTTCTTATACACAAACTTAGGCTCCAGCAGCCCAACCACTATTAATTTCTTGCCTTTCTTATTGGCTAGAAACATATTATTGTTACGCTTAAAAATAAAGATTCGGCCACCTGACATCACACCTTTCTTTAATTTGCCATTTTTTTTCAAATGCTCTTCACTTGGCTTCAAAAGGTATGACTTGCCTTTGTGTTTTATGCCTATTCGCGCTCTACGCGTACCGCCTTTTACCAAGCTGTCCATATACCACGCTGTAGAACCAACCTCTGCCTTGAGAGTGTTCTTGTTTGACTTTGACACTCTTGTTGTAAATCTAGACTGTCGCTTATCTCGTATAGTTATTTGATTGCCATAGCCCGTTTCTTGTATATCTCGCTTAATATTAAACGCGATGTCATTTAAAGAGTTTGAAATGGCAAAAGGTACTTGATCGACAAAGTTGTGTAACGCCTTAGGGAGTGAATCAATATCGGTTGTAATGGTTACGGTCTGCATATCCCCTCCAATCAGGCATAAAAAAACCCGCCGTTAAGCGGGTTTTGTTCTTTAGTGGCAACTATTGACACTGACAATTAGTGTAGTTTCAATTGACTTTAACGTCAAGTGCTTTTTATCATCTGAATATTTTCATTTAATCTTCTAAGGAGAATTGATCTATTAACCCACGATGTGCCAAGTCCTCCCAGCCTCTTAAAACATCAATTAGTGCCACCTCATGCTTTGACCATTTTCTGCAATAAGCCTCTGGGCTTACCATTAATTGCTCGGCCTTCTCTTTATCCTCCATCCTATGTACACCTGACCCATTGCATGTCTGACAACTATGACCGCCGATATGTCCCGCTCCAAAACAATCATCGCAACGATTGGCAAACAACTCAAGCTTCACAACAATATCTGTTAATTCAGCTAGCTTATTTAACGGCCAATTTACCCCTTCCAAAACACAAACCAAGATCAATGATTTCTGTATTTTTAATGAATTATAGTGCTCAAGCTGTTGCTCAGGTGTGCACTGATGTTTTACATAAACATAATACCTTGCGTCATCATGAAGTCTCACGTAAGCCATTGCAGCCGCCACATCAATACTGCTGTATTCTGTTTTCCCTCTTGATCTAACTCCGCCGATTTTTGGGGAGCTTGGTTCTAATGTCACTAACTTTGATATGCTCATTGTTTCCTCAAGTTTCATTTGACTCGCTCATAAAATCTGATGCGTAAATTTCGACAGACGCCACCAGGCCTTGCAATGCTTCTTTTCTACAAGATTCACCCTGCCCCCCAAGACAAGACACTCTGTAAAATTGCAAATATATAGACTTTAACGCCTGTTCGCTTTCGCATTTATAGATTTCATGAATCAATGAACGAGCAACAAAGCTAAATGATGGTAGATTGGAATTTGTATTATTACCAATTTCGTACCGCAAATACCAAATTGCTTTATCTATATCCTCAATTGGCTTACCTTTTCCTTGGTGGCGAAAAACATACTTAAATGCATTGCCTAAACAAAATGACATGTGTCGGGTAACTTCTATGCATTCAATGCCCGAAGGATGCTGCGTGTAGTGTTTTGGGTGATTTACAGCTTCATTCATTTCAACTTACCCCGTTTTGCATCACAGATCATTGCATAAGCTTTGTTAAACGTTTCCGGCTGGTAGGCCACTGCAGAAATCTTATCCCAGTGATCTACCAGCCCATCCCAGTACCCAACACCTCTTAGACGCTCCAGAACTTCAGGGCAATTGTTCACCTGAATGAAATCATTGCAGGCAGCAAAGTGCCAAGCTAATTGCGGTGTTGCTGTCCTTTCAACTGCCACACCCGCATAAGCAGCAACTAGAGCCTTCAATCCCGTCGGCCACCATATTTCATCTTTGGCAGTCAACAGCAGAATCAAATACTGTTCCACACTGTAACCCTCCGGCCGTTTGGACAAATCAATAATGGGCCATTTCACTTTTCTATACACTGCCATTAGATGATCCTCACTGACATATTTTTAAGTCTCGCTTGGACCATTCTCCGCTGCTTTGAACCCAGCGATGCTATTGTGAGCAGCTTATACAGTTTTCGCCCAGTATTTGCATGTGGTAGCAGTTGCAATACAACAGCTTCAGCATATGCCATATCATCAAACGTCTGAAATGGCATTAACGACCTTGCCTCTCGATACACCTGGTTAAATTTAATTGTGTTCACTAATCACCCTCACATGTTTGGATTTCAATAACTGTTCTTTCCATGTCGCTTTTGACTTGCCTTTGCCTGATTTCTCTGATGATGCCGGCGTTATCGTCTGGCAATATTCCTGCTTTAACGATTGCATCAATAACCCACTTCGAGCAGAGCCCGTCTGGATCTGCGAATCTCTTTCTGTAATGCGTGATAGTGAGAACAACTGGCGTGTTAATTTCTTCAATCGCATACGCTGCCTTAATGACATCGTCAGTACTGCGTTCCATGTCGGCACTCTCGCTGGAAACTCTATCGTTATTTTTCGATCTTGATTCATCATTAGAAACCGTAATAAACAAGGTCGTATTTATCCCAATCCATAATCTTTAAGATATGAATTAAGTTGAAAATTGAGTACTCATATTTCCACGAACTCGTAACCGTAAATTTTTTACCAGCATTGTTCTTAATAAGCTCCTCTGACCATTCACCCCAAGGATGAACCTTTGACCTCAACCCCATGATCATTTCAGCCAATTCGCCTACTGTGTTTTTATCCGAAAGTGCTTTGCCGCCTACAACGCCTATAGCATCCTCAAGTGCAGCCAACTGTGCCTGGCAGTTCTTTTGGTTTATCTGTCTATATTGATCTATTAAAATAATCAAAAAGGATTTTTCAACAATGTAAAGCTCTTCATCATCGCCATCCATTAGATTGACCGCACCTAGACTGCGCCACTCGACATACTTACCGAGTTCATGCATCCGTTCGACCACCTCAAGATTTAATGCCGGATAACCCTCCTCTTTGGTTACTAGCTCAGCCCCTTTCAATGCACGCCCTAAATACATCCTATAGCCCATGACTAATCACCTCCCGACTGTTTGAACTCTGCAATAAGCTCTGACGCTCTATCCTCATCAATAACCAACACACCCGCCTCCAATGCCTTAACCAAAGTGTGTAACGCATGGCGTAGCTGGTTGCCGTTCTCCAACTCCCAATCCTTTTGGATAGAGTAATGAAACTTATTGTGCTCTGGCCTTGTCAGCGGCATTGTCATGTAATCTGGAGCCTTAACACTTCCACCATGTCCGTGACCCTTAACGTGATGTGGGTCGTTAGTCTGATTCTTGCTTAATGACTTACCCGTGTAATTACCACTTAACACACTGGGCAGAGTGCCCACCCACTCCAGATATTTCTTATTACGCCAGGCTTTTACTTTCTGGAAGCTCATGCAACACCACCCGCAAAGATATCAATCTGTGCCGTATCTCGATCGAACCTGTTGCACGTATCTGCGTAATAGTCCGATTCTTTCTCACACCCTACAAAATCCACACCAAAGTAATGAGCAGCGATCGCACTACTGCCGGACCCCAAATGTGTATCTAAAATTCTTTGACCAGGCTTTGCATAGTTTTCCAATATCCACCGATACAACCAAACGGGCTTTTGTGTCGGGTGGATCCGTATCTCTTTGTTCTTCATGTCACCCTGCAGCATTCCATTCCAAGTGAATTTCACTGTTCTAACAGCGGTCTTAAAACTTGTATATGCTAATTCGCAATCTGCAAAGTTGCTGGTACCGTTATCTTTGTCCCAAACTATCCAGCAAGGAGAAGGTAAATTAATGCGATCGATGAAGTGATTAGCCCCAAATATAATCTGATTCTTGCTTACTCTTCGAAGTTCCACAAAGTATTCAACGGGCGGTGGTTCATTGTCCCAATCTTTATCCGCAAATACAGTTGGTTTAATTGCGGTACCGCAAGTATTTTTTGATCCCCAGAATTTACGCGCTTTGCCTTTGCTGCCACGGGTACCGCTTCTTTTGCCAGCCTCTCCCAAACCGTAGGGCGGATCTACAACAGCAAGATCAAAAGCATTATCTGGCTGTGTAGACATATACTCCATGCAATCGATATTTAGTAACTCAATCATGACAACAACTCCCTGTCATACTCTGCAAACATCTTCATAAGCTCCTTGTCCGTGTAATGAGGCAGCAGCTTACAAATTGCATTACGGACTGCCAGCACAGTTTGATGCTTAACAGTCCCAAACCGGCCTTTGTTCAATACACGGTTAACCTGGGCTTTATCTACTGCACACAACTCACCAATCTCACGATGTGTCACACCAGATTTACGCAAGACGTTTTGCAATTCGGACCAGTCTCGATCATACATTGAACCGTGTGCACCCATTCTATGCACCCACCCGTCTCATATATGAAAAGTGATTCCCGTGGAACATCATATCTCTACATGCTCCCAAGTCGCTCCCCTTCGGATTTGACTTATTGTTGATCTACTAACGCCAAACCGTTTACCCAGAAAACCCTCCATCTGGTTAAACACAACCCTCTCACCGTAACGACGTATGTAACGCTTAATAACCGTAACCTGGTAACCGTTCAGTCTGCGAGCTATTGTTTTCCTTCGTGCTTTAAGCGTTTCGGCAGATATAGCCCTACGCATTGGCTTGACGTAGTGATACTTTGAATCACACTCACCTGTGTTTTGTAATGGATGGGTTAGAAAACTCATATCACCTATCCTCTGGCGTACTAACCGCCCTAGACATTATTAGGTTCATTACATAACCTTGCAATAATGCAGATGTAATCAATTCTGGATTCGATATCCTTTGCCTTTCTACTTCTCGGCCTAACTCATCTACTGCGTTTAAGAATGAATCTGATTTTACTGACTTATCTAATTCATCAATGATAGAATTTATTCTTACTTGATTACTCATGGAGCCACCCTTTGTTTCGATTTAAACAGCAGTGCCCGCATTGCTTGGCGCACGAACATTTTGTTTCCTATGTACTTAATCATTATTCTGGGGATACTTGCTTCTCGTCCATTCCTAGCCATAAAGGGAATCACCCACCACCTTCCCAGAAGACGGTTAGATACCCTACTGATACGTGGAATGGAGTAACAACCGCTATGTGCCCTTCTTGCACTAAACCAGTTATGTTCTTGTTTAGTATTGATTACAAGACAGCTGGTGAATGGAATGCCGCCATGAAAGACAATTCTTTTAACCACAATCGAATATCTAAAAAAGATTTTGAACCAATCGAGATGTGGCCAGCACTGAAAAAACCTCTTATTCATGAAAGCTATCCAGAAGAAATAAAGGATGCTTTTATCGAAGTTCAAAAGATGGCATCTCAGGGCGCTATGCCCGCTATCATTGTTAGCGTTTGCCGGAGTGTCATAGACGTTGCTACCAAAGAATTGGCATCTGACCTTCCTGGAAGTACAAGTCTCTACAATAGGATAGACA
>JBOEHE010000052.1:0-13917 GCA_050633785.1 Arenicella sp. | reverse complement strand
GTAGAGATGGTGATGCCGGGTGATAACGTGAAGATGGTAGTTGAGTTGATAGCTCCAATTGCGATGGACGACGGTTTACGCTTTGCGATTCGTGAAGGTGGTCGTACGGTCGGCGCTGGTGTTGTTGCGAAAATTATTGCGTAATAAAACGTAGATTATTAAGGTGGGGTGCTGTATAGTACCCCACCTTTTTGCGTATTTAAGAAGTTTTGCAGTTTTAAATATAAGTCTGCGATATGCTGAAAGGTTGTATTAATGCTGTTTTGTATAGGCCAGTAGCTCAATTGGCAGAGCGACGGTCTCCAAAACCGTAGGTTGGGGGTTCGATTCCCTCCTGGCCTGCCATAAAAAGCAGTGTTATGCATAGTGTAGTGAAATGATAGTGAAGCGAGCTGGAACATAGATACATGTTAGATAAAGCAAAAATTTGGGTAGCGATAGCGGTATTGATTGGTGGGGTTGTTGCCTATTATCAGTTGCCAAAAATCATGGGCCCGGATGTTTCAATTTTGATTCGTGTGGCGGCTATTGCTATTGCAGTTGTTGCTGCGCTTGTTATCGCTATGATGTCATCTTATGGGCGTGGTGCGGTTGAGTTTTCAAAAGGCTCAAAAACTGAGTTAAAGAAGATGATCTGGCCAACCCGTGCCGAAACGATACAGGGTACAACCATGGTCATTATACTGGTTATTATCTTTTCTTTGTTTTTATGGGCAGTAGATGCTTTCTCGTTTAATGCAATTTATGACTGGATCTTAGGTGTAGATGGCAATTAGTTGTCTTGTTATTTGTTAGGGCAATAGCAAAAATAGATTCCGGTTATACATACAGACACAGGTGGCAAAACAATAATGGCAATGCAATGGTACGTTTTACAGGCATTCTCTAATTATGAAAAGAGAGTTGCTGAATCGTTAAAAGAATATATAGAACGAGCGGGCATGGAAGACATGTTTGGCGAAATTCTTGTGCCCACCGAGGAAGTGGTGGAGATGAAAGCGGGGCAAAAACGCACCAGCGAACGACGTTTTTTCCCAGGCTATGTTTTGATCCAGATGGAAATGAATGATGATAGCTGGCATTTAGTGAAAAGCGTACCTAGAGTGTCCGGTTTTGTTGGTGGTACGACATTACGTCCGGCCCCTATTACAGATGCAGAAGCGGATATGATTTTGCAGCAAGTTAAAGTTGGTGCGGAACAACCGCGACCGAAGTTCTCATTTCAGCCTGGTGAATTGGTACGTGTTACTGATGGGCCTTTTGCTGATTTTAATGGCACGGTCGAAGATGTGAATTATGAGAAATCGAAATTGCGTGTTGCTGTTTCGATTTTTGGTCGATCAACGCCTGTCGAACTTGATTTTGGACAGGTGGAGAAAGGTTAAAGCGCCTATAGGTGTTTTAACCAAAATACAGTTGTTAAATAACTATTAATTGTTTTGGGAAGCTTGCGTTAATGTAAGCGTTATTACCCTTTCGGAGTAAATACAATGGCTAAAAAAGTCGATGCGTTAATTAAGTTGCAAGTGCCTGCTGGTGCTGCTAATCCAAGTCCTCCAGTTGGTCCTGCTTTGGGTCAGCATGGTGTCAATATCATGGAGTTTTGTAAAGCGTTCAATGCTGAAACTTCAGATATGGAATCAGGTATGCCTGTTCCAGTCATTATCACTGTCTATAATGACAAAAGCTTTACATTCATCAAAAAAACACCTCCTGCATCAATTCTTTTGAAAAAAGCCGCAGGCATTCAAAAGGGCAGTGGTGTACCTAATAAAGATAAAGTCGGTAAAGTAACTCGTGCCCAGCTGGAAGAAATTGCCAGCGCTAAAATGGCTGATTTAAATGCCTATGATATGGATAATGCAGTGAAAATCATTGCTGGTAGTGCCCGTAGTATGGGTCTTGAAACAGACGAGGTGTAACATGGCTAAAATGACAAAACGCATGCAAGCTGTTGTAGAAAAGGTAGAAGCTGAAAAGTTTTATGCGATTGACGAAGCATTGACTTTAGCTAAAGAAACTGCGTCAGCAAAATTTGATGAATCCGTTGATGTTTCAATCAATTTGGGCATTGATGCCAAAAAGTCTGATCAGGCAGTTCGTGGCGCTACTGTATTGCCGAAAGGTACTGGTAAAACAGTCCGTGTTGCTGTCTTTGCTGATGGTGATCAGGCTGAAGCGGCTAAAGCGGCTGGAGCAGATATTGTTGGTCTTGATGATCTTGCTGATGAAGTAAAAAAAGGTAATATGGACTTTGATGTCGTAATTGCCAGCCCTGACACAATGCGTGTTGTAGGGCAATTAGGACAAATTCTGGGTCCAAAAGGTTTGATGCCTAACCCTAAAACCGGCACTGTTGCTGCAGATGTTGGTAAAGCGGTAGAAAATGCTAAAGCTGGTCAGGTCCAGTTCCGTATTGATAAGGCTGGAATTATCCACAGCACTATTGGTAAGGCTTCTTTTTCTGCTGAAGATTTACAAGAGAATTTCACTGCCCTTATGTCAGCTTTGCATAAAGCAAAGCCTTCATCGGCAAAAGGTCAGTATTTTAAACGCGTTTCTGTATCCACAACTATGGGTACTGGAATTCGTGTTGATCGAGCGACTTTGCCACAATTCTAGCCTTAGGGTTGGTTTGTAGTAGGATTGTTAGATTGACATTGGGTGCTTGTCATTGCGTGGCGTAAGTCAGGTGGTGACAGGTTGTCTTAGACCGCAGGTGCAACTTTTGTTTTACTGATCTTTGATTGTTGTGGAATGAAAGCGGCTTAATTGATGAGCTGAAAGGTAAGTCGACCCGCGTAGATGGTGTCCCAAAGTGAAAGAATTGTTATTTGTTGTGTTATTAACTGACGAAAGCGTTCTGAACTTGGGTACCGAAACTGGAGGTAGCTCATATGAGCCTTAATCTTGAACAAAAGAAACAGGTCGTAGAGTCCGTCTCCGCTGTGATGCAAGAATCACAAGCAGCAATCGTGGCTGAATACCGTGGCATGACCGTAGAGCAAATGTCGCAATTCCGCCGTGATGCACACGACAACGGTGTGTTTTTACGTATCGTAAAAAATACACTTTTGAAACGTGCAGCTGTTGGTTCTTCATTCGAGTGCTTGAATGATCACTTTGTTGGTCCTTTGGTATTTGCCGCTTCCGATGATCCGGTTGCAGTTGCCAAAGTGGTTGATAAGTTTCAAAAAGAAATTGACGCTTTAAATATTAAAGCAGGTGCAATGTCTGGAAACTTATTGTCTAGCGAAGATATTACAGCATTAGCGAAATTGCCAAGTCGCGAAGAATTGTTGGCCAAACTGATGGGTACTATGCAAGCACCTGTCGCCAAGTTTGCCCAAACATTGAACGAAGTGCCTGGCAAGTTTGTTCGCACGTTAGCAGCGGTTAGAGACGCGAAAGAAGCGGCCTAATCCGGTTGTACTTTATATATTTAAGTTCGGAGTAATACAATGAGTAAAGAAGATATCTTGGAAGCCATTGCTGGCTTATCCGTTTTAGAACTTTCAGAGCTGATCACAGCGATGGAAGATAAGTTTGGTGTTTCGGCTGCTGCAGCGACTGCTGTAATGGCGGCACCAGGTGCAGCTGGCGGTGACGCTGGCGGCGCAGCAGAAAAAGACGAGTTCGACGTTGTTCTAGCTGGTTTTGGTGACAACAAAGTTAAAGTCATTAAAGCAGTACGTGGCGCGACTGGTCTTGGTCTTAAAGAAGCGAAAGATTTGGTTGAAAGTGCTCCAGCACCAGTCAAAGAAGGCGCAACTAAGGACGAAGCTGAAGAGCTTAAAAAGCAGCTTGAAGAGGCTGGTGCATCGGTTGAGCTTAAGTAAGAAGTTCAATTTATTGCATGTGAGTCAATTGCCTTGTAATGAGGCAATTGGTTCAACTGTTGGCTGGTGGGTTTTTCCCACCGGCCTTTAGCATTTTAAAAAAACAATTTTTTGTTTACCACACTGAGGGCAACCATGGGCTACTCTTTCACCGAAAAAAAACGACTCAGAAAAAGTTTTAGTAAACGTCCACAAGCAGTTTTGGACATCCCCTATCTGCTGGCTATGCAGAAAGATTCGTATCATCGTTTTTTACAGGCAGACTTAAAGCCTGATGCGCGTGTTATTCGAGGTTTGCAAGCAGCTTTCCAATCGGTTTTTCCAATTGAAAGCTTTAACGGTGCAGCGGCATTGGAATTTGTCAGCTATCGTTTGGGGGTTCCTCCATTTGATGTGACTGAATGTCAACAGCGTGGTTTGATTTATGCTGCTCCATTGCGAGTGAAAATGAGTCTGGTTATCTATAATAAAGATGACACGACGGGTGGCAAGTCAATCAAGGAAAAGATCGAGCAGGAAGTGTATCTTGGCGATATTCCATTGATGACTGATAACGGTACATTCGTTATTAATGGTACAGAGCGTGTTGTTGTTGCTCAATTACACCGTTCTCCGGGCGTATTCTTTGACCATGATCGTGGCAAAACGCATTCGTCTGGTAAATTATTGTTTTCATCACGCGTAATTCCTTACCGTGGTTCATGGTTGGATTTTGAATTCGACCCGAAAGATTTATTGTATATCCGTATTGATCGTAGACGTAAGTTGCCTGCAACAATTCTATTGCGTTCTCTAGGTTATACCTCCCAGGAAATCCTGGAAATGTTCTTCAATAATGACACATTTAAATTGTCTAAGAAGGGCGTTGAAATAACATTGGTTCCTTCTCGCTTGCGTGGCGAGCAATTGGATTTTGCCATTGAAGATAAAAAAGGCAATGTTCTGGTTGAGGTCGGTAGACGTGTAACTGCACGTCATATCCGTGAAATGGAAAAAGCCAAGTTGACTAGCCTTGAAGTGCCTGTTGAATATTTGATTGGTCGCACACTGGCCAAAGATATTGCTGATACGGAAACGGGTGAGTTGGTCGCGGAAGCTAATCAAGTGGTTACTGCCGAGTTGGTTGAAGCTTTCATCGAGGCAAAAATTAAAACTCTGGAAACTATTTATACCAACGATATCGATGAGGGCGCGTATGTTTCTGAAACATTGCGTATTGACCCGTCGTTGAATCAATTGGAAGCTCAGGTAGAAATCTACCGTATGATGCGCCCAGGTGAGCCGCCTACAAAAGAAGCTGCTCAAGGGCTGTTTCAGAATTTGTTTTTTAACCCAGATCGTTATGACCTTTCTGTAGTTGGACGTATGAAGTTCAACCGTCGTTTAAATCGCGATGAAGACACTGGTGAAGGTGTATTGAGCAAGGAAGACATCATTGAAGTGATGAAAATCCTTATCGATCTGAAAAATGGTAAAGGTGAAATTGATGATATCGATAACTTGGGTAACCGTCGTGTACGTTCGGTTGGTGAGTTAGTTGAAAATCAATTCCGCGTTGGTCTGGTTCGTGTTGAGCGTGCAGTACGTGAACGTCTTACATTAGCAGAATCGGAAGGTTTGACGCCACAAGACTTGATTAATGCCAAGCCGGTGTCAGCTGTGATCAAAGAATTCTTTGGTTCGAGTCAGTTGTCTCAATTTATGGATCAGACCAATCCTTTGTCTGAGGTTACGCATAAACGACGAGTTTCAGCCTTGGGCCCAGGTGGTCTGACGCGTGAACGTGCAGGTTTTGAAGTACGTGACGTACATCCGACGCATTATGGTCGAGTATGTCCTATTGAAACTCCAGAGGGACCAAACATTGGTTTGATTAACTCTCTGGCGGTTTATGCCAGAACCAATGACTATGGTTTTCTTGAAACGCCTTACTTGAAGGTAGAAGCAGGCAAACTAACTGAACAGGTTGATTATCTGTCTGCAATTGAAGAGCGTAAATTTGTTATCGCACAGGCGAATGCTGAAGTGGATAAAGGTGGCAAGCTGATTGATGATCTGGTTTCCTGTCGAAATAAAAATGAATTTACTTTGGCATTGCCGGCGGATGTTCAGTATATCGATATTGCACCATCACAAATTGTATCGGTTGCAGCATCGTTGATTCCTTTTCTTGAGCATGATGATGCGAACAGAGCATTGATGGGATCAAACATGCAACGTCAAGCAGTGCCAACTCTGGTCAGTGAAAAACCACTGGTTGGTACTGGTATGGAGCGTGTGGTTGCTGTTGACTCAGGGGTTGCTCTGGCGGCTAAACGTGGTGGTAAGGTTGAATCTGTTGATGCGGCGCGTATTGTTGTGCGCGTAAACGATGATGAGGCTATTGCTGGTGAAGCCGGTGTTGATATCTATAATCTGATTAAATATACGCGTTCAAATCAGAATACGAATATTAATCAAAAGCCTCTGGTCAAAGCGGGCGATGAAATTGCCCGTGGAGATGTGCTGGCTGATGGCCCATCGACTGATATGGGTGAGCTGGCATTAGGTCGCAACGTTATGATGGCGTTTATGCCATGGAATGGTTACAACTTTGAGGATTCAATACTGATTTCTGAAAAGTTGGTCAAAGACGACGTTTATACGACCATTCATATCGAAGAATTGAACTGTGTTGCTCGTGATACCAAATTGGGTTCAGAAGAAGTTACTCGTGATATTCCTAACGTTGGTGAGCATGCTTTGTCTCGTTTGGATGAAGCTGGAATTGTTTATATCGGCGCCGAGGTCAAAGGCGGTGATATTCTTGTTGGTAAAGTGACACCTAAAGGTGAAACTCAGCTGACACCGGAAGAAAAACTTCTTCGTGCAATCTTTGGTGAAAAAGCATCTGATGTGAAAGATACATCCTTGCGTTTGAAGCCAGGCATGAAAGGCACAGTGATTGATGTTCAAGTTTTTACTCGTGATGGTGTTGAAAAAGATACTCGTGCTCTGGCTAATGAAGAGAGCGAGTTGGCTCGTATCCGTAAGGATTTGAACGACCAGTATCGAATTGTTGAATTGGATACCTATGATCGTATAGCAAGTCTGTTGTTGGATAAGGAAGCTGATGGTGGCCCTGATGGTTTGACTTCAGGTAGCAAAATTACCCAGACATACTTGGATGAGCTATCACGTAATAAATGGTTTGAGATCCGTTTGAAAAGCGAAGAGGCGAACAAGACATTAGATGAATTGCGTGGTGCTTTGGAATCACAGCGTAAACACTTTGATGATTTGTTTGATGAAAAACGCGGCAAGCTTGAAGCGGGCGATGATTTGGCACCAGGTGTGCTGAAGATGGTAAAGGTATATGTTGCCGTCAAACGTCGTTTGCAGCCAGGTGATAAAATGGCGGGTCGTCATGGTAATAAGGGTGTTATTTCCAAGATTGTTCCGGTAGAAGATATGCCTTACATGGAAGATGGTACAACTGTTGATATTGTGCTAAATCCTTTGGGTGTTCCATCGCGGATGAACGTTGGACAGGTGCTTGAGACTCATTTGGGTTGGGCTGCAGCTGGGCTTGGTAAGAAAATTGATGCGATGCTTCAGGAAGAGCGTAAAGCGGCTGAAATACGCAAATTTCTTGATCAAGTCTATAATGGCAGTGGTAAGCAGGAAGATTTGAATGCTTTCAGTGATGATGAAGTCATTGAGATGGCAGGCAACTTGCGCAAAGGTGTGCCAATGGCGACGCCAGTATTTGACGGTGCTGCTGAAGAAGAGATCAAAAACCTTCTGGAATTGGCGGATTTGCCTCGCAGTGGTCAGACAACTCTGTTTGATGGCCGTACTGGCGAGCAGTTTGACCGTCCTGTAACCGTTGGTTATATGTATATCTTAAAATTGAATCACTTGATTGATGATAAGATGCATGCGCGTTCAACGGGACCTTATAGTTTGATTACGCAACAGCCGTTGGGTGGTAAAGCACAATTCGGTGGTCAGCGTTTTGGTGAGATGGAGGTGTGGGCATTAGAAGCTTATGGCGCCGCCTATACTTTGCAGGAGATGTTGACCGTTAAATCGGACGATGTCGGTGGTAGAACCAAAATGTATGAAAATATTGTCAAAGGCAATTATCAGATTGAAGCCAGTATCCCTGAGTCGTTCAATGTGTTAGTGAAGGAGATTCGTTCTCTGGGTCTGAACCTTGAATTGAAACAAGATTAATTGGCTGAACTGGTATAGCGAGGAATTATCTGATGAAAGATATGTTTAATTTATTTAAAAGCTCAGAAGCAGTTGAAGATTTTGATTCGATTCAAGTCAGTATTGCATCACCTGAGAAAATTCGCTCTTGGTCATTTGGCGAAGTCAAAAAACCTGAGACGATTAACTACCGTACGTTTAAACCTGAGCGTGATGGTTTGTTTTGCGCTAAATTATTTGGTCCAATCAATGACTATGAGTGCTTGTGTGGTAAGTACAAGCGCTTGAAGCATCGCGGTGTTATTTGCGAAAAGTGTGGTGTGGAAGTCACGCTATCAAAAGTACGTCGCGAGCGTATGGGTCACATTGATCTGGCTTGTCCCGTAGCGCATATCTGGTTTTTGAAATCACTGCCATCTCGTTTGGGCTTGATGCTTGATATGACGGTTCGTGAAATTGAACGTGTATTGTATTTTGAGGCTTATGTTGTAATAGAACCTGGCATGACACCACTTGAACCTTGCACATTGATGACTGAAGATTCTTATATTGAAGCTTTGGAGCAATATGGTGACGAATTCAAGGCAGGTATGGGCGCAGAAGCGATTCGTGATCTGATTGCGAAAGTTCATGTTGAAAAAGAAGTAAAAGGCTTGCGTGAAGAGTTGGTTGAGACCAGTTCTGAAACTAAAATCAAAAAAATCACCAAGCGTTTGAAAGTGCTTGAGGGTTTCCTGCATTCTGATAATGATCCGGCATGGATGATTATGGAAGTATTGCCGGTTCTTCCGCCTGATTTGCGTCCATTGGTGTCGTTGGATGGTGGGCGTTTTGCTACATCCGATTTGAATGATTTATACCGCCGCGTTATCAACCGAAATAACCGTTTGCGTCGTCTGCTGGATTTGAACGCTCCAGATATCATCGTGCGCAATGAAAAGCGTATGTTGCAGGAGTCAGTAGACGCTCTGTTGGATAATGGTCGTCGTGGTAAAGCGATTACTGGTGCCAACAAACGTCAGTTGAAATCATTGGCTGACATGATTAAGGGCAAGCAAGGGCGCTTTCGTCAGAACCTGCTGGGTAAACGAGTAGATTACTCAGGCCGTTCTGTGATTGTGGTTGGCCCAACGTTGAAATTGCATCAATGTGGTTTGCCAAAGAAGATGGCTTTAGAGCTGTTCAAACCGTTTATTTTTAATAAACTTGAAACTCGCGGTCTGGCTACTACGATCAAACAGGCTAAGAAGTTGGTCGAGGCTGAAACGCCAGATGTCTGGGATATTCTTGAAGAAGTTATTCGTGAGCATCCGATTCTTCTAAACCGTGCTCCAACTTTGCATAGATTGGGTATTCAGGCTTTTGAGCCAGTGTTGATTGAAGGTAAAGCTATTCAGCTGCACCCTCTGGTTTGTACGCCATACAACGCTGACTTTGACGGTGNNGACCAGATGGCGGTTCACGTGCCATTGTCAATCGAGGCGCAGTTAGAAGCGCGTACATTGATGATGTCGACCAATAATATTCTTTCTCCAGCTAATGGTGAGCCGATTATTGTGCCATCACAGGATATCGTTCTGGGTCTATATTATATGACTCGTGAACGTGTTAATGCCTTGGGTGAAGGTAAGATATTTTCCAACCTTGTTGAGCTACAACGAGCTTTTGCTGAAAAGAAAGTGTCTTTGCAGGCAAAAATTAAAGTTCGTTTGCGTGACGTGATTATTGAGGAAGAGACGGGTGAACGTGTTGAACGTTATGAATTGCGTGATACAACTGCCGGTCGTGCTTTATTGTCAGAAATTTTGCCGGATGGTTTGTCATTTGATCAAATCAACCAGGTAATGAAAAAGAAGACCATCTCCGAGACTATCAATATGTGCTATCGCGCAGTTGGTATGAAAGAGTGTGTTATCTTTGCTGACCAGCTGATGTATACAGGTTTTCGTCATGCGGCGATGGCTGGTATCTCAATTGGTGTTGATGATATGGTTATTCCAGAAGAGAAAGTTGATATTCTCGCTGGTGCTGAAGAAGAGGTTAAAACCATTCAGAACCAATATTCTTCAGGTCTTTTGACTGATCAGGAGCGTTACAATAAGGTTGTCGATATCTGGACACGAATATCAGAGCAAGTAGCTACTGCGATGTTGGATAAGATTGCGACTGAAGAAGTAGTTGATGCTGATGGCGAAACAGTTGTGCAGGAATCATTTAACTCGATTCACATGATGGCTGACTCAGGAGCTCGTGGTTCACACGCTCAGATTCGTCAGTTGGCTGGAATGCGAGGCTTGATGGCGAAACCGGATGGCTCAATCATTGAAACGCCGATTACGGCGAACTTCCGTGAAGGCTTAAATGTATCTCACTACTTTATTTCAACTCACGGTGCTCGTAAAGGTTTGGCTGATACCGCATTGAAAACTGCGAACTCGGGTTATTTGACTCGTCGTCTGGTTGATGTGTGTCAGGATCTGGTGGTCACTGAAGATGACTGCGGCACTACTAAAGGCGTGTTGCGTAAGGCTCTGGTTCAGGGTGGCGATGTTGTTATTCCATTGGGTGACCGTATTCTAGGTCGTTCCACTGTTGTAGAAGTGAAAAGCAACGTAGATGGCTCTATCATTGCTGAAGCCGGTGCCATGATTGATGAGGCATTGTTTCAGAAGATTGAAGAACATAATGTTGATGAGGTCTATGTCCGCTCAGCGGTAACCTGTGAAACTCGTTATGGTATCTGTGCTAAGTGTTATGGTCGTGACCTGGCACGTGGTCATCTGGTAAACCGTGGTGAGGCTATTGGTGTCATGGCTGCACAATCAATTGGTGAGCCTGGAACACAGCTAACGATGCGTACGTTCCATATTGGTGGTGCGGCGTCACGAGCGGCTGCGATCAGTAACATCGAGGTTAAAAATACCGGTACTGTTAAGCTGAACAATGTTCGTTCAGTTGAAAACTCTGATAAGAAACACGTTGTGGTTGCCCGTTCTGGTGAATTGGTTGTTCAAGATCAATCAGGTAGTGATAAAGAACGTTATAAATTGCCATTTGGTGCGATTCTGTCGGTGCAGGATGGTGATGCGGTTGAAGCAGGTCAGATGATTGCGACTTGGGACCCGCATACACACCCGATCATCACAGAGGTTGGTGGTAAGGTTAAGTTTATCGATATGAGCGATGGTGTTGTTACCAAGCAGACGGATGATCTGACCGGTATCACAACGTATGTTGTTATTGATCCTCAAGAGCGTCGTGGTGCGAGCCGCGATGTTAAGCCAATGATTGAGTTGGTGGATGCTAAAGGCAAAGCTCTGAAGATTTCTGGCACGGATGTCGAAGCTCGTTACTCATTGCAGGCCGGTGCGGTTATCACGGTGCAGGATGGACAGAAAGTCGGTGGTGGTGATGTGATTGCACGTATCCCGCAGGCATCTTCGAAAACTCGTGATATCACGGGTGGTCTGCCGCGTGTTGCTGAATTGTTTGAAGCACGTAAACCAAAAGATGCTGCTATCATGGCGCAGGCTTCTGGTGTGGTATCCATGGGTAAAGAGACCAAAGGCAAGAATCGTCTGGTTATTACCGATACCGATGGCATCATGCATGAGACTCTGATCATTAAAGGGCGCAATATCAATGTGTTTGAAGGTGAGACAGTGGCCCGTGGTGAGGTTGTTGTTGACGGTGCTATGGTAGCTGAGGATATTCTTGCTCTGCGCGGTGTTGCGGCTCTGACTGATTATATCGTGGATGAGGTGCAGGACGTTTATCGTTTGCAGGGTGTGAAAATCAATGACAAGCATATCGAAGTGATTGTGCGTCAGATGTTGCGTAAAGTTCGTGTCACAAACGCTGGCGAGACTTTGTTGTTGCCAGGTGAGCAATACGAACGATCCATTGTTCTTGAAAAGAACGAAGAGGCTCGTAATGAAGATAAATTGCCAGCAGAGTGGGATCCAGTCTTGTTGGGTATTACCAAGGCTTCTTTGACGACCGAGTCCTTTATCTCAGCGGCATCTTTCCAAGAAACTACGCGTGTTTTGACGGAAGCGTCAATTGCGGGCAAGGTTGATCGTCTACGTGGTCTGAAAGAGAATGTCATTGTCGGGCGTTTGATTCCGGCAGGAACAGGTCTGGCTTACCATGAAGAGCGTGTACGTAAACGTAAAGAGTCTGACGATAAAGCAGCTGAACTTGAAGCTCTGCTTCGCAGTTTGCCTGATGATGTGTCAGATGATGGTGAGCTTGTGCCGAGTGCTGAAGTCGCAGAAGATACTCAGCAGGAAGCGTAATAAGTAAAGAAGTTTGGGCTGGCCGCTCTTTTGGGCGGTCAGCCTGGTTGTTTTTGTAACTGCTGGGGCAGTGTGAGGAGTAGTTTAATGGCTTTTAGCATTCCTCCCCGGTAAGACAAACCGTCAGGTGGCCAGTTAATGAGGTCTGCTGACAAATTAATAAAATGCTGTAGATTGCCTAAGTGCGGTAGTTGCGCTCTTATGGGTGTTTGTCGAGTTTGATTTCGGTGAAATATGCCTCAGGTAATCAACAATCAAATGAATCTATTCATCAGTGGTGTGAAACTGGGAATTATGGCTTGACATTAGTCTTGTCACTCCCTAGAATCGCGTCCACTTTTATGGCTGATTGAAGTCAGTCAGCCAATGAATAAAATAGTCTGGTCCGACAGTGATAAATTGACGCCCAGATACTTATTTAAAAAATGCAACGAATTTAGAGTTTATATGCCAACTATTAACCAGTTAGTTAGAAAGCCGCGTAAAAAGCAGATACAGAAATCAAACGTACCTGCGCTTGAAGCGTGTCCTCAACGTCGTGGAGTATGTACACGTGTATATACGACTACGCCTAAAAAGCCGAACTCGGCATTGCGTAAAGTCGCTCGTGTACGCTTAACCAACGGTTTTGAAGTAACCAGCTATATTGGTGGTGAAGGTCATAACTTGCAGGAGCACTCGGTCGTCTTGATCCGTGGTGGTCGTGTAAAAGATTTACCAGGTGTGCGTTATCACACTGTTCGTGGTGCTTTGGATACATCAGGTGTTTCTGATCGTCGTCAAGGTCGTTCTAAGTACGGCGCTAAGCGTCCTAAGTAGTTATTTAACTCATTAGAGTTGACTTAACCTTTAGCAAACATTTAAAAGAAATTTACTGTAATGCCTAGAAGAAGAGAAGTTCCTAAACGCGATATATTACCTGATCCTAAGTTTGGTGATGTTACCCTGGCTAAGTTTGTCAATATTTTAATGGTCGACGGCAAGAAGTCTGTTGCTGAAAAAATCATCTATGATGCTTTGGATTTGATTTCAGAGCGTCGTACTGAAGATCCATTGGAACTGTTTAACCAGGCTTTGGAAAACATTAAACCGGCGGTAGAAGTGAAAAGCCGTCGTGTTGGTGGTGCTACTTATCAGGTTCCTGTTGAAGTACGTGCCAGCCGTCGTGGTGCTTTGGCAATGCGTTGGTTGGTTGAATACGCACGTGCTCGTAACGAAAAATCTATGATGCAACGTTTGGCTGGTGAAATTCTTGATGCTGCTGAGAAAAAAGGCGGCGCTGTTAAGAAAACCGAAGACGTTCATCGCATGGCGGAGGCGAATAAAGCATTCTCGCATTTCCGTTTTTAGTTAGTACCCGTTTTACACATTCGCTCTTTTACAATATTGATACTGTTAACCGTAGGTTAGAAATTTATTATGGCTCGTTCAACCCCAATACACATGTACCGCAATGTCGGTATTATGGCGCACATAGATGCGGGGAAGACGACGACCACTGAGCGGGTTCTTTTCTATACCGGTGTGTCTCACAAAATAGGTGAGGTTCATGACGGTGCGGCCACTATGGACTGGATGGAGCA
>JBOEHE010000051.1:0-29951 GCA_050633785.1 Arenicella sp. | reverse complement strand
AACAATACGCAGGCTGGTGTGCTCAGACAGGTGTGCAGACCAGTGCCTGATAGCCTCAGATATTTGATAAAAATGCTGTTTCCTGTGAAAACGTCTTTGATCCATTACTTCTTCCCCTGTAAACCTGACAATACAAGCCTGGCTGAGACAGCCAAACTATATAACACGAAATGTAAAACGAAACTTAAAACAAAAACAGTCGCGAACTATAACAAAATTCAGATGGTTTCGAATCACCCAAAAGGGTGAAATTTCGATTTAAAACCACCTTGAATTTCCACCTTTTTTGTCCATCTATCACCCATTTGGGTGATGACTCATTATGGCCATTATGGCTATCTGTGCATGAACATGTCACTTTCTGATATCCACCAACAGTTCCGTAAGAGGCGTGAATATAGCTTTAAACGGCTTTTTCAGCAAGTTATTTTTTAAGTAAACTTAATATTATTTCAATGACATGTTTAACAACAGAAAAACCATTCTCTTGTTTGGTAAACGGATCAGAGCCCTTTAATGCAGCATAACTTCTCTGGAAAGGGCTCTGTTTTTAGTCACTTATATCTTTGATGCCGTTGCACTAATCTTTGCACTCCAAAGATTCCTGGAAATAGGCAAAGCAAGCCTTGTCAGCACGGAGTGAAGTATCTGTTTTCCACAACAGCGAAGTTTACGTATTACAATGGGAGCAGCCTCTGACACAATCGATGCCAGCTGATTTGGGTCATAATACTGTCGAGCTACAATTTTTGAGTTCTGCAAGCCAGCTTTATTTAGACCCGCTAAATATTGCCTCTCTGAAATAACTCCACCGCCACATGCCGCTTTTAAAACCCCGCTGTGTCGTACCCACCAAGGTAAGTTTTCAGCCACAATATCGGAAACAAGCATCTTGCCACTGGGTTTCATAACACGAGCAATCTCATTAAAGGCACTCTGTTTTTCATCCGAGAGATTAATGACGCAGTTTGAAATCACCCAATCCACGGAATTTGATTCGACGGGTAGATCTTCAATCCGCCCTTTTCTAAGCTCTATGTTCCGATAATCACGAATTCTTTGCTTGGCCAGAGATAACATATCTTCATTAAAATCGACTCCAATAACTCGTCCCGTCTCACCAACTTTTTCCGAAGCTATGAGTAAATCAAGCCCAGCACCACAACCCAAATCAAGCACTATTTCCCCAGGCTTAACATCGCTAAAAGCAAGCGGATTACCACAACCAAATGATAGTTCCTGAATGTCTTCGGGCAACTTAGCAAGTTCGTCCTGAGAGTAGTTGGCAAACTTTGCATTCCCTGTTTTTGAAACGATGGTATTCGCTTCACTGCTTATCGCCTTCGAATATTCCTTGGAGATATTATCACTTTCATTCTTCATACAAACACCTCAATATTAGTTATAGCTGTATAACGCCTAGAGAACCAGAGGAGACACGGTAGCGCTGAAATCCGTGTTCCATTACAAATCTCTAATAGTAAGCAGGACAGAGCCATTTAATACAATATATTTTTCCTACAATAAGGCCTGACCCTTTTAATTAAAAGTTATGGTTCTTTTCATCGATTCCTTTAAAGCCGTGTACCGCTATGCGAATGAAACATACGAAGTAATTTGAAAATTTTGTCAGGTTTTAGTTTAGAAATCTTCATGTTCCTCAAACTCTGGCTTTGGAAAGATTTTTAAATCAAGATTTCCTTGTAAGCAATCAATCACTGATTTCAACAAACCACTATTTGGATCATCACATTTAACCTCAAACAACATTGAAGAGAAAGTATCTATTGCAACCTTTTCTTCAGACTGCGTGACCCAGATCCAACCATCACTCTGAAGGCCTGACTTCACATTTTCAAAGTTGTCTCGAATGACTTCATCTACAACAAAAAAGAAGTCATTATAGTGCTGATTAGTAACGATTTCGGCAAAAATCACTATACACCTAACAGCACCATAATTTGATGCCTTCATTTGCTATGGTTTGAATTTCACTAGACATTCTAATTATGACCACCTGGTTCTTATTACACCAAATAATTCTTCTGCGCAGTCCATTGCCTCTACTTTGGTTTGAAACCAATGATCGGCGGTAAAAAAGCCATTAGGACTCATAACTAGATTATAACCATTCTTCTCAGTACCTTGAATTTTTAACTCGGTTCACCCTTACACAGTTCTGGCTCAAGATTTTTATCTAAAACCAACTTCATATCGATCTAACTTTTGTCGCTTTTAAAAGAATATTATTTTTCTTTATTATTATCAAACACTTAAATACTTACAATTAAGATACTTAAGCATTCAAATCAACACATTGGCTTTTAAGGGTTGGAACTCTGAATAAGTTAGACGATGCTATACTCCCTGATCGCACGCCTGTCTGCATAAGGTGGATAACGACCCACCTTATGCCCTGTTAATAACGCAAATCTACCTTATCCAATATCATGCGCTGCCATATTCTCCAATGCCTTGATCAAGCCTGAATGATCATCATCCGCACCGCCATTGGCAACACAGGAATTAAACAGTTCCTGACAATTGGCGGTATTCGGCAGACTGATGCCCAGAGACCGAGCTGATTCTAAGGCCAGATTCAGGTCTTTCTGGTGCAACTTGATGCGAAATCCGGGGTCAAATGTGCGATTGATCATGCGCTCTGCGTGCACTTCCAGGATTTTTGACGAGGCAAAGCCGCCCATCAAAGCCTCACGTACAACCGCAGGATCACAACCCGCTTTGGAGGCAAACAATAATGCCTCGCTGACAGCTTCGATATTCAAACCAACAATGATCTGATTGGCTATTTTGCACGTCTGGCCAGCACCATTGTGTGTGCCAATCAATGTGATATTTTTTCCCATCAGTTCAAACAGAGGTTTTGCCTGGTCAAAAGCTGCTTGTGGCCCACCCACCATGATGGTTAATGTCTGAGCTTTTGCCCCAACTTCACCACCTGACACAGGTGCATCCAGATATTTGCCACCCTTGGCATTCACAACTGCTGCTAGCTCGGCTGTTACCATCGGACTGATCGAACTCATATCAATCACCAGCGACTGGTCATGAAGCTTATTCAGCAGGCCATTTTCACCTAAAACCACCCGCTCTACATCGGGACTGTCTGGCACCATGACGATAACCGTGTCGCATTTTGCAGCGACTTCTGCCGGGTTTGCAACGACTTCAACGGCCTTACCATTCAACACTTCTGGCAAAGGCGATTTATTTAAGCAGGTAACAATTGTGTAGCCTGCCTCTGTCAGATGGCCTGCCATGGGCGCACCCATGACGCCAAGGCCGATAAATCCAATATTCATACTATGCTCCTGAGAATTTGATCAAAAAGAATGAAACCTTAACAAGCCCTAGTATCCCAACTTGGGATCAATAGGGTTCAACAGGGGTTTGTTGGCTAAGAACAATTCCATGTTCTGGAAAAACAACCCAAGCGTTAAAGGGATATAAGCATCACCATCATCCGCAGAAACATGGGGTGTCACAATCAGGTTTTTTGTGTTCCACAGACGACTGTCTCTGGCAATAGGTTCTGGGTCGAACACATCCAGAATAGCACCGGCCAGACTACCTTCTTCCAACTTGTCGCACAGCGCCTCATAATCCATCGCCGCCTCACGGCCGATATTGATGATCCCGGCACTGGGTTTCATAAGGTTCAAACGTTCACGTGTCATCAAACCGCGTGTCTGTGGTGTATCCGGCATGGCTATCAGCAGGTAATCCGCTTTGGGCAATACTTCATCCAATTCTGCCGTTGTCACCACCTCGTCACAACCTTCAACAGCGCGCCCACTCCGGTTAACACCGATGACATGGACACCTAAAGACTGAACTTTTCTGGCTCCTGAGCCACCTAAACTACCCGTGCCCATAACCACCAAGGTCTTGCCCGCTATTGGTGATGCATATAGTGAATCGTAGACTGCATTTTTCTGATTCGTCACAATCGCCGGCATATGGGAGTGCAGCATCAACACGGCCATCAGGCCAAACTCACCGGCTTTGGCCGCATGCACACCCTTGTTATTGGTCAGGGTCACATTGTCCGGCAACCAGTCCATCGGCAACATATGCTCCACACCGGCACCAATACAATGAATCCATTTGAGGTTCGGTGCAACTTCACTTAAATTTTCCATGGGCATATCCCAAGTCAAAAGAACCTCCGCATCTCTCATAGAGGTTGCGTAATTATCCGTATCCCAATCGATGTAAGGCGCCAGTTTCTCTTTCATTCCCGGAAAATCTACCAGCGCCGCATCAAAACGATTCTGGGTGATAGTGAACACCTCCTCCCCTTCTGGCGTGTTAGGGAAAGTGCCTTCCGCCCAACGGTTATTTTTGATATGTACTTTTATAGTCATGATATTTAACCTTATATGGTTGCTATAGTCTTAGCCAATTCCATTGTTTTCAAGGTGCTGCATCGCAGCAATGATACATTCATCCCTTGCATCATTATCTTTTTCCTCAAAGGAAAATTGTGCATCCATCACTGCACAACCAATCTCAGCCAGATATTCGCGGTCATCTTTGCCCTCTATCGGCGGCAGGTTCAGAACTGTATCTTGACCGTATGTACGGACAGAAAAATCATTATGACGCACATGCTGTGGTGGTTCAGTACCCTCTTCCAAATTACGAATTTGCTTGCGCAGGCGTCGGCGATACAGCGATACGCCACGATCCGATGGCATCAGGTTTTCACCCATATGCGTCGAAATTGCTCCCATACCTTCAACCGCCTCAGAATCAGCAGGACGGCGTTGTCGTTCTTCATCAGTGCGATCCAGAATCTCACCTTGTTCGATCAGTTCACAACCCTCCTGATTATTATATTCATGAGGATCACCTCGTTCGCCAAAACAGGCCCATGCAAAGGCTATGCAATTCTCATCATCCACAGGAACAACCCAACGCACAAAACAGGAACGTCCGAAATAACGTGATTCAGTGCCATCAGCCGCAAAAGCTGACCCAGCCTGAGTAAAATTTGGCAAAATCAATTCATTCGCTCGTACCCAGGCATTGTCACCTACACGGCGGGTCGATGTGCCAATAAAGTGATTTTTATTTCGTTCATAAAACTTCAGTTCACCAACCTCAGACATGCCTTCGGAAAACTGGGGATGACTGTTTTGACTGTGCAGGAATGTTGTATGCACAGGGTCCATAATCGCATCGAGAACTTGAATCCAGTTGCAGGTATAGGGTATCTGATAGGGACGATAGGTCATATCGTCAATTTCCATGCCATCATAATAGGGAAACTCAGGAATCACTTCCGGTGGCCCCATATAAGTGAATATCAAACCTTTATATTCGATCACTGGATAGGCACCCAACCGCGTACGTTGGCGCACCATTTCTGCGGCCTTCTCGGTTTTGGAATTCTCTCCCGGTGTTTCCAGGATTTCACCATCAGGAGCAAATAGCCAGCCGTGATAACAACATCTGATGCCTCTGTCTTCGCATTTACCATATTCCAGAGATGCACGCCGATGCGGACAATATTTATGCACCAAGCCAATCTTGCTTCCATCGCCATAGCGAAAGACAACCAGTTCCTCACCCAGAATGGTTATCGCTTTTGGCAAATCACCCAATTCATCAGTAACATAAATCGGGTGCCAGAAGCGGCGCATATATTCACCACCTGCAGTACCAGACCCGGTGCAGGCAATTTGCTCATCAATTCCAGCCGGTCCCGATTGCTCATAGCCCTTAAAGTCACCTTCAAATGCAGGTGTGATTGATCGTGTGGATGCCATTTATCCTCCCAGCATAAATATTGAGATATGCATATTTCGTATTTAAAAATTGTAATATGCATGTTATTCGCAAGTCAACAACATTAAATTACGAATTTATCAATTAATTTTATGCTAAAATATGTTTTTCGCATACCCATTATTTCTAAATAAAAATCTCAATATGGCAAAAGGCAGCAGAGTGGCTGAAGTAGCCGAGCGCACTTTAGACATCAACGAACGAAAATTAAGCGATCCAGCATCGCGCTCTTCTGATATAAACTCACCCACAGATTCATTAAATCAATCCATAATTTCCATGCTTCAGGAAGATGGCCGCATGGCGTTTTCCGAAATAGCGCAATCCCTAAACGTATCAGAAGGCACTATTCGCAACCGCGTCAATGGCATGAAGCAAGCCGGCATGCTACGCATCGTGGCGGTTGTTGATCCTACCGTAGCAGAATATACAACCGATGCGATAATTGGCATCAAGGTTGCGTCAGGCACAAAACCTCAAGACGTCGCGCGCCGCTTGGCCGCAATGCCCGAAATCATTTACATCGTGAGAGTTGGCGGACGCTATGATCTTATAGTCGAAGTCGTCAGCGCTGATCATGATGATTTTCTGAAATTTCTCGACGACGAAATTCACGGCAAAGCGGATATCGCATCCAGTGAAACCATGCCAGGCCTGCAAAATTTCAAGAATCAATTTTTGCTTAGAGACGATTAAGACCCAGGTTTAAAGGTTGCTTGGACAAATACTCTGATACGCCCAAAAGAGTGATAAATTCTTTATGCTACCTATTTAGAACATTATTATTCATGAAGCTTCGCTCCTTTTAATATCTTATCAACGGTCTTTTTTTCAGCTCTGATGCCAATCCCAACGACCGGAAGGCTTTCGGTTGCATACCGTTGAACAGTTGCTCTGTTTGCTGCGTCATAGCCAGTTTCAAACATATCTTCAATATATATGGCAGCCCCAACTTCTCTGGATCTAGTGCGCTGTAGAATAGTTTGCAACTTCTCCCTATGAGACTTTAATATAATCGTAGGCTGAACACTTAAGGGCCAATATTCTTCCTGCGATTGATCAACATATTTCTCACCAATTATTTCCGGAAACTGACCAACAATTCCAGACGTCAGGAAAGAAACGACATTTAACTTTTGCCAATACTCCAGATCATCAGCAACCACTATCGCGACTTTAGTTTCAAATTCCACAAAAAATCCTCATAAGTTTGTAGACACCCGATTAATTAAACAGGTGTCGGTTAAAATACGTCGCCCAGCTTGTTTACCCTGCTCACAAACCAAGGCATTATCACCAGTTAAAATTTGAACAGATCACTTGAGTCACACACATTTCAAATAAACATAGCTATAGGCAATATCTCCCGCCACACACAAAAGCAACGAGGCCATAGCTAAGTTCAGCAAACGAAAATAGCCAGAATTGTGAATCAGTTTTCCAAGGCGAGACCCTAGCAACAAATAACAAAAAGGTGCACCAAACGCCACACCTGATAGCAACAAAGACCAGAATAAAATTGAACTTCCAGAAATCTGTGCAGCAGGAAATTGCACAGTGACTATCGGTAGAATGGCAATAAAGGATTTAGGATTGAATAGTTGCATAACCAATCCTGACTGGAAGCTCAACTTACACTCTGACACTTCCTTCCGGTCGACATTATCTGCTGGCTTAATATTGGTCCAAGCGATTTTATACGCCAGATAAACGATACATAAACTACCAATAGAGCCGATCAACAATTGATAACCTGGATCAAACAGCCAAGTCCCGGTATAACCAAATATCAAAAACAGCAACAACATGGCACAGGCAACACCCAGACAGAAACACAATGCAGAATTGATATGGCCATTCAGCCCAGCATTAAGACCTAATATATTTGACGGACCTGGTGTGTACATAATGCAAAATGCATACACGAGTATTTCAACCATAGTGATAAGCCTGGAAGTAGAAAAAGAACTAGTGTCTTATGTCAGGAAATGAGAAAGTTTTGTTGGTACTGTCTTGGCGTCATACCATAGATCGGTTTAAAACGGCGGTTGAAATGACTGAGGTCACTGAAGCCATATTCAAATACCACATCATCGGGAGAGAGCCCTGACTCCAAAGCCAGACGTGCACGGTTGATGCGACAATTCATAATAAACCGGTGCGGAGTAATACCGAATTGCTGGTGAAACATGCGTAAAAAATGATACTTGGATAAGTTTGCCTGCTGACTGATCTCATCCAATGACATATCGGATTGAATATTCTCGACAATAAAGTCTCGAGCTTGAAGCAACAGGCAATCAATTTTACGCACCTTACGCTCATAGGAACATTCACCATAAAGATGAGCTATACGCAATGCCATTTGATAAAGTCCACATTCCTGTTGAAGCTTATCATCGGCTTTAAACTCAATTAATAATGCCATATTGAGAATGTGCTCCCGCAGCAGTTGATCATCCAACAGGGTATCAACTATCTGGAAATCTCTGCTCTGTACTATGCCCGCGCTGTTAAGCATAAGCTCCATCTGGTCTGGATGTATGTAGAGCATGCGATATTGCAATTTATCATCCACTCCCGAATGACCATCATGTACTTCACCGGGATTGAATATGATGATATTACCTGGGTGGCTACGATGAAATGAACCACTGGCAAAGAAGTCCTGTCGGCCAGTCAGTGTCACGCCAAATGAATACTCTTCATGGGAATGCTTATCATAAGAGAAGTCATTCATTTGCGCCTGCAATACACTCACCCGATCAAGGTGTTGGCTTCTGATATATTGGAATTGGTTTGTGGAATTCATTATGTGCTCTACACAAAGTCATTCAACAAAGTATAGGCAGAACATAAGAGGATTGCTTGGATGAAATTGCGGAGTTTTCCCTCAGAAAAGACTGCCAACTCCTCATTGTTTAATTGCAATCGTGTCTCTACAGCGATTTATTATAGAATTCATCGTGTGTGCAAAGCTGTTATCTATGAAACCTTTCATAACTCGAAACTATTTTTATAAAGCCCGAGCTCAACCGGCCCTTCAAATTCTTTACAATCATTCATTTCATAGAGCACTCTCTGGTACAACACGCCTTCTGAATTGTATCTCAAGCATTGACCATTTAATCTGCCTTTATAGCACTCCCTGACTTCATAGCTACCATCAACTTCATACAATTTGCAAATGCCATGATATTTATTGTTGCGGTAGAAAACATCTTTTCGGATGCCACCATTCTTGAACAAATACAACCAATGGCCTTGTTTTCGTTGATTGTAAATCCAACCTTTATAGGCCAAGGTACCATTGCTGCGAATCCTTTCTTTCCAAAATCCATAGTGTTCGATTTTAGATACCAAAAACTCATTCAGTTCAGGGCCTAGCGGACCTTCAAGACTGTCCCAAACAAAGTGAAGTACTTTCTCTTTGTTAGGAAGCAATTGCAAAACCTGCTTTTTTATTTCATCCAAATTTTCCACCTAATTGGTTACGTGCAGACGTATAAACTGGTTAAACTTTTGGTGTAAAGCACTCATGATAAAATCTGTTGCACCCTTGTGTATATTTTCAAAGAATTAAAGGAATCAGAGCCTTTTTAAGTTTTATAAGTTGTTATGTAGCTTGAGGCTTAATTTCACTTAGAACACCATCTTCGTTTAGGATGGGTTGAACCCACCTATAAAAATCTGATTGGCCTTCGCTCCAAGGCCAAATACCGTTGGTGGTAGGCCAGACCATCTGAAGCATTTCAAAATCGTCTCCATCATGAAGCCACAACCCCCACCCAAACAATTCTTCATAGTGTTTTTTCGTGACATCTACGAAACAGACATCAAAGCCACCAAGAAAGCCTGAATAATACTTGCCTGGCTCAAACACCTCTCCCTCAAGAAGACGGTTTTTGTAATTGTTCGCCATGGAGTGGGCTAACTCAGACTTCAAGCCTAGAATAACGATATCAGGTTTATTTTGCTTCTTATTGATACCTATGGAATAGGTAAATGCTGGCTCACCTTCACCTTCCATAATATTAAGAACATGGCACCCATACTCTTCAATATCATTAAGCGCTTTTTGACTTTTATCATCCATCTCAACTCTCCCTTATCTAACTTAGATGCATACACAAAAGGCTGAGCAACAACCCTTTCAACCACAAAGTAGCGATGCATCACTGGTATTAAATATGCACATTACCCTGCCTTTAGTTATACCAGTTTAATATCGATCATTTTTTACAGTTTCATAAGAAACTGTACTTTTAACAATAATACCTTATTTGGATATAAGCCATACACAGAAAAGACCAACTACTATCGCCACAGTCTTAAAGCGCGATACTCATAACGACAGCCGATTCAGAACACAGACCTGAAAATTGTTTAGTGGCTTTGATTTTTTCGGGAACAACTGATCGATCTACTTCAACAAAACCATGCCGGGAAAAATAGTCATCTGCGGTTTCAGTAAGAAGATATAAAGACTTAACGCCCAGTTCACGCGCATTCGCTTTAAGTTGTAAATACATTGAGTGACCCAGGCCCTGTTTTTGATGGTTATGGAGGATGGCGATAGAACGCAGAAGAGCAATATCACCATAATATTCCAACCCGCCAACACCAACGATGCTTTCATTATCGATCAGCACCAGAAAATGTTCGATATGCTCACCGCAATCAGAATAAGGCAAACCCTGATCGCTGAGTATTGCCTCTATCTGAGGCAGATCAGTGTTCAATGCCACTCTGAAGTCCATGGTGATTGTCAGCCCTGTTTATTGCCGATCAACCCAACTCAAACACGCCTCAGACGATTAATGCCTGAAATGCCGCATGCCAGTAAAAACCATTGCCATGCCGTGTTCATTGGCAGCCGCTATAACTTCATCATCACGCATTGAGCCGCCGGGTTGAACGACCGCTTTTATACCCACTTCTGCCGCATTATCAATGCCATCGCGAAATGGGAAAAAGGCATCAGACGCCATCACAGAACCAGCCACTTGCAGACCTGCATGCTCTGCTTTAATGGCTGCTATTCTGGCAGAATTAACCCGACTCATCTGCCCAGCACCAATACCTACAGTACGGCTATCTCGAGCATAAATAATGGCATTTGATTTGACAAATTTAGCCACTTTCCAAGCGAACAAACAATCCTGCATCTGCTCTTCTGTTGGCTTTATTTCTGTCACGACTTGAAGCTCATTATAGACCTCAATATCAGCACTTTGAATCAGCAGGCCACCTGCCACACGCTTGTATTCCACTTGATTGACCTGACCATCCCAGGCTCCAGTCACCAGAAGGCGGACGTTTTTCTTGCTGGCAACAGCACTGGCAGCAGCTTCACTGACTGCCGGCGCTATGATCACCTCGACAAATTGTTTTTCCACAATTGCCTCAGCCGTAGCCACATCCAGCTCACGGTTAAAAGCGATGATACCGCCGAAAGCCGATTCCGGATCAGTATCAAATGCCATCTGATAAGCACTCAACAAAGAGTCGCTAACTGCGACACCACACGGGTTAGCGTGTTTAACAATCACACATGCTGGCTGTTCAAACTGTTTTATGCACTCTAACGCCGCATCAGTATCGGCAATGTTGTTATAAGATAACTCCTTACCTTGAATTTGCTCTGCTGTGGCAATAGTCCCAGATGGTGGCGTGGCTTCTACATAAAAAGCTGCTTTCTGGTGAGGGTTTTCGCCATAGCGCATAACCTGAGTTCGATGCATCTGCAGATTAAACGTCTCAGAAAAATCGGCTTGTGAACCATCCTGCTGAATTTTCCCCAGATAGTTTGCTATAGCACCATCATATTGGGCAGTATGTTCAAAAGCACGTGTTGCCAAACCAAAACGAGTTTGGGCGCTAATACCACCTTGCTTACATTGTTCCAACACAAGATCATAATCACTGGCATTGACAACAATGGTAACGTCTTTGTGATTCTTAGCCGCAGAACGCACCATAGCAGGTCCACCGATATCTATATTCTCAATGGCCATAGGCAAATCACAATCATCACGAGCTATGGTCTGCTGAAATGGGTATAGGTTAACCACAACGATATCTATCGGTGCAATATCATGTTCCTGCATCACATCATCATCAATGCCTCTTCGGCCTAAAATGCCACCATGCACTTTAGGATGCAGAGTTTTGACTCGGCCCGCCATCATTTCAGGAAATAAAGTGTGATCAGAGACTTCTGTCACTTTAACCTTATTCTCAGCCAATAGTTTTGCTGTTCCACCCGTGGACAGTATATCAACTCCTAATGCATGCAATCCTTGAGCAAATTCGACGATTCCAGTTTTATCAGAAACGCTGATGAGTGCGCGACGTGGAACAATATTGGACATAATACCTCTAGTTAGTGTTTACAAAGACCTCTATACAGACAAAAAATCAAGTTGAGATAATAAACGATTATTCCCAAGCTCGTTTGTACAGTGATCTTTTATGATTTAATTTTATAAATTTGGATTTTTTTACGCAAAGTATTGCGGTTAATACCAAGAATTTCCGCAGCTTTGGACTGATTGTTATTACAATTCTTCAGCACTACTTCAATAAACGGTTTTTCAACTTGAGACATGAAAAGCTGGTATAAATTATTCGGCGCTTCGCCTTGCATGTCTTGAAAATACTGTTGCATAGCCGTCCTTACTGAATCGCATAGTGCTTCATGTTTCATGCTGCCACCTGTTGATTATTTGGGTTAACAGCCTGCTCAACCCAGGCAATAGAACCAGCATCTATCGCCGAGAACAATTGCTCTAAGGCGGCCATTTGCTGCACAGTAGTATCTTGTTGGTTGATTGATGAGCGCTGAGCAACCAAGTTCATCGGCAATCGATTTAAATACCAGGCAATATGCTTACGAGCAAACTTAACACCCAGTCGCTCGCCATAGAACCGATGAATCTCGGCAATATGATCAAGCATGATCTGTTTTTTTTCCGACCAAACAGGCTCCAACAATGATTCCCCCGTTTCCAGAAAATGCGCTATTTGCCTCAGCAACCAAGGTTGCCCCTGAGTAGCTCGACCAATCATTACAGCATCAGCTCCGGTATATTTCAGAACAGCCGCCGCTTTTTCAGGGCTATCAATATCACCATTGGCAATGACTGGAATTGACACTGACCTTTTTGCCTCAGCGATACTGTCATATTCAACTGGGCCAACAAATTTACATTGCCGGGTTCGCCCATGAATGGTTAATGCCTGTATGCCATTCTCCTGGGCAATTCTTGCTATTTGTACCACGTTACGCTCTTCAGGCACCAAGCCAGTACGAATCTTTAGCGTGACTGGAACAGGGACTGCATTGACCACCGCACTGACGATTCTCTCCACCAACGGCGCATCCCCCAACAAAGAAGAACCCGCCAGTTTCTTGCAGACCTTTTTAGCCGGACAGCCCATATTAATATCAATGATATCAGCCCCATTGGCAACGTTGAATTGCGCTGCTTCTGCCAACAAATGAGGTTCTGTACCTACCAACTGCACCGACACTGGTGCTGCTTCCTCATGAATATTCATGCGAAATTTAGATTTCGTTGTATGGCGCAAACTCACCTGACTAGTCAACATTTCAGAAACTGCCAAACCAGCACCCATAGCTCTGGCAACCTGGCGATAAGGTCGATCAGAGACACCTGCCATTGGCGCAGCAATGACGGAGTTAGCTAATGTAATAGGTCCTATTTGCACGAGTAATCAGATAAAGAAATTGGGGACTTATGATAACTACATGATTAGCAATGGTAAAGCTTGAGCGCACGATAAAAGCGTTTACCCACCTATAAGCAGGTAAAAATATGTAAAAATAGACTTTAAATAAATATCGACGGAGGTTTTCAGTTATTTTAATTCACCACTTTCACTTCGTAGCCAACAGCATTCTCAGGCAAACTGGAAAAGTGAATACGCAATGCTTTTGCCTGCTTGCTTTCCAACATATTCAACTGATCATCTTCCAGGTATTGATAAGGTTGCAAAATTCTACGCGCAATAACTTTGCCCGCTTCATCAGTGAAAGCCACTTGCAGGCCAGGGTAAGCCTGATTAATGTCAGCTCGATTAATCAACTGCAAAACCAGAGTTCTTGCACCTGGTTGAGTGAGATGAGGTTCGGTTCGTGTAGACGATAAGTGCAGTTTTGATAGATCCGCTTTTGGCGCCTGCCCTCGATCTAAAAAGCTAAGCCAGCGTTCGTTCAACTCATCATAGTATTTTTCAGGTATCCAGGTAAACAATTGTCGTTGCTGCAATTGAAATGCAAGAACAAAACCAAGAATCAACATTAAGGACAAACCCACACTGAATGATAAGGCGCGCAGGAGAGACGATGATTTCGCAGGCTGTAATGAGGCATAGACATCATCATCTACTGAGAGCTCAGCATCACTGTCTTGTTCAGTTAACAGCGGATCAGGCTCATCCAGAACGATTAAATCATCATCTACATCATCAAATTGCTGATTAACAATGTCATTTTCCAAATCAGCTTCAGCAAATACAACTTTCTCTTCAGATGGCTTCTCCAAACCAAAATCAATTTGCTCAGTTGTTTCATCCAAGCCCACTGTTGGCTCATCTAAACCAAAACCTGACTGCTGTGTTGTTAATTCATCTGGGTCACCATCAGTAAACCCTCTGACCAAAGGAATCTCAGGTTTATCAACATCCTTGGTTTCTGCATCTACCGAAACACTCTGTTCTTTGTAATATTCCTGAACAGTCTGAGCAATCACTTCCGTGCTGCGATCCAGTCTGCTTGCCACTTGATCATCATAAGATTCGTACTCAGTGGCAGCATAATCACTCTCATAGCTATGCGCACCTTCAGCGTCCCCAACAAACTGCCTTTCGACAAATGACGGCGGATTACCGTCAAACAGGTCAATCATTTCGGAGACTTCTACGCTCTTGCTTTCAAATTCTGCATTGACCGTTCGCTCTATAGCCAATTGATCAAGGTTAAAACCTTGTTGCTCTGGCGTCGACATATCATCCATATTGGCAAGAATGGATTCGCCCAGCAACTCACTGCGCTCTACCGCATTATCTTTGCCATGAAACTGTTGGGTACACTCACCACATTGCACCCAGCCATCTGAATCAGACAGATCAATATCTGAGACATCAAACAAAGTGCCGCATTTTGGACATCGCGTATATTCTATCATTCGCCTGATTCTATCATGTCAAACTAGAACGTGTTAACCAGCTTCAAGATGCCTTAACACCCACTAATAAAACCCACCCCTCATGCACATAATGTTGGAAAACGAATTGATCTGCAAAGCTTTTTTCCACTTTTTCACGCTGCTCGCTCAATAAACCACTCAACAGAAGTGTGCCACCAGCGACAACGCTACTGGCCAATATCCCGGCATGCTCTATCAACACATCCGCTAAGATATTTGCAATCACCAAATCATAACATTGCTCTTGGACAAGATCAGTCACCAACAAGGATGTCATTTTATCAGCCACCTCATTGCGTTGAGCATTCTCCTTGGCTGCAGCGACTGCCAGAGGGTCTATATCAACAGCAATGGCTTTGTCAGCGCCATGCAACACACCGGCAATCGCTAAAATTCCAGAACCCGCTCCATAATCAAGTATCGAAGCCCCTGCTATAGGGTTCGTCGCCAACCATTGCAAACAGAGAAAAGTCGTTGCATGTGTTCCGGTACCGAACGCCAATCCAGGATCAAGTATAATATTCTTTGCGTCTTTTTCGGGCGGTGTTATCCAACTAGGGCACACCCAGAGATCAGCAGCAATATGAAATGGCTTGAACTGATCCAACCACACACGCTCCCAATCCTGGTCCTGCAAGCGCTCTACTATTGCTGGCACTGGTTGGTCAGGGAACAGAGTTTGATTAACAAAATCGATGATTGCCGTTGCATCTGCATCAGCATAAAACAACCCTGTCACCTGTATCTTCTGCCAATCAGGCCGACCTGGAAAGGCCACTTCAAAAAAATCCGCCTCTCCAGCATTTTCAATAGTAACCGACTGCGCTAGACACGCCTCCAGTATATTAGACAAATCGTCAAAGTGACTGGCATCGACACGAAACTGTATACGTTGCCAATCCATTATTCGTGAATCTGCATCAATTATCTAAGCTCTATCAGGGTCGATGAATTCTATTATTTGACCAAATGATGCTCTAAATAATGAATCGTAAAATTACCACTGCGAAAGCCTGGATCGTTCATTATTTTTTGGTGCAACGGAGTATTGGTACGAATGCCATCAACCACAATTTCGGTCAAAGCACTACTCATCCTAACCAAAGCCTCATCACGGTCTGAACCATAGGAAATCACTTTTGAAATCATTGAGTCATAGTAAGGCGGAACGGTATATCCCCCATAAACATGGGAATCAACTCGTATACCTGGGCCACCCGGTGCATGATAACGATTAATCTTGCCCGGCGATGGCATGAAGGTTTCCGGATCTTCTGCATTGATGCGACATTCCATCGCATGACCACGCAAAACAACATCTTCCTGTTTATAAGCCAACTTTTCGCCTGACGCAATGCGCAGTTGTTGTTTAACGATATCAATGCCGGTGATCATCTCCGTTACTGGATGTTCAACCTGAACCCGTGTATTCATTTCAATGAAATAAAACTCACCATCCTGATACAAAAATTCAAAAGTGCCAGCTCCCCGGTAACCGATTTCTTTACAGGCCTCGGCACATCGTTCACCCACTTTAGCTCGCAAACTATCAGGGATGCCTGGCGCTGGAGCTTCTTCAACTACCTTCTGATGGCGACGCTGCATGGAACAATCACGGTCCCCCAAATGAATGGCATTGCCATGTTCATCTGCTAAAACCTGAATCTCAACATGGCGTGGTCGTTCCAGGAATTTCTCCATATACACCATATCATTACCGAATGCAGCGCCCGCTTCAGCACGGGTTAATTCAATAGAGCTATTAAGCTCTTCTTCGGTGAAAACAACTCGCATGCCTTTTCCGCCGCCGCCGCCAGCCGCTTTGATGATCACAGGCAAACCAATTTGACGCGCCATGCGTAAATTTTCTTCAGCATCACTGCCAAGAGCCCCATCAGAACCAGGAACACAAGGCACTTCGGATGCCTGCATAGCTCGAATTGCTGAAACTTTATCTCCCATGGTGCGGATAGTTTCAGCTCTTGGTCCAACAAAAACGAATCCACTTTGTTCAACGCATTCAGCAAAATCAGCATTTTCAGCCAGGAAACCATAGCCTGGATGGATTGCAGTAGCATCAGTAACTTCTGCCGCAGCGATTACTGCAGGAATGTTCAGATAGCTCAGACTCGCCTGAGCCGGCCCAATACAAACCGCTTCATCGGCCAAGCGCACATATTTTGCTTCTTTATCAGCTTCTGAATAAAGAGCAACGGTTTTGATACCCAATTCGCGACAAGCTCGCTGAATGCGAAGAGCTATCTCACCGCGATTCGCAATAACTAGTTTTTCAATCATGATTTTGCCTATAAGTATTGAAATAAGTCACTATTGAATAACAAACAATGGTTCACCATATTCAACTGGATCACCGGTGTTCTTCAAAATAGAAACAACTTTGCCCGCTTTATCAGATTCAATCTGATTAAAGATTTTCATCGCTTCTACAATGCATAACACATCCCCTACAGAAACGGTGTCGCCCACTTTGACAAACTCGGGATCACCTGGTTTTGGCGCTGTATAAAACGTACCGACCATTGGCGATTTAATACTATCAGCATCATCAGTCTCAACTGCTGCTGATTCACCACCTGCCGCCTCACTGGCAGCCGGTACAGCAACAGCCTGCGGCGCTGCAGCTGTTGCGGGGGCCTGCATCATTGGTGCCTGCATGATTGCCGCACCACGACTCAAGCGAATTGATTCTTCACCTTCTTGAATCTCCAGTTCATTCAGATTGGACTCTTCCAGCAACTCGATTAACTTCTTAATTTTTCTAATATCCATCGTTTGGCCTCTGATGTGCTTGCAATACAACATTGGCTGATTAGCAAGCAAAAAGTCTATAATAATTAAATTTCGCAGGAGTTTAGCACATATAAAAGCAAAATCCTTACTTTTAAATTATAGAAAATGTAAAAAACGAGTCATTTTTCAGGCTTTCAGTGCCTGAAACAAGCCAATTTTCTTATTTATTGGTAGAATTTCACATAAAATTCCAGTTAACGGAATTTAAGTGCATTTCAGGCCAATTAGCTGGATTTTAAATACTTTTCAAACCATCCTTGCAATTCTTCCTCGTGGATTTCACCCAGCTTTTGCTCCAGAACTCGGCCATCACCATCCACTAAAACGGAATAAGGCAATAAGGCTCTGGAATTACCAAAACTCTTTAGCAAATCCCAACCTTGCTCTTCAGCCATTAGCACCGGATAGCTTATTCCAACTTCCTGGAGGAAACTTTCTGCCCGTTCTGCTGTATCTATGGTTAAACCAATGACCACAAACCCATCAGCTTGATTTTTCTGATAAAACACATCAAATAAAGGCATCTCGTTGCGACATGGACCGCACCAGGTCGCCCAGAAGTTAATCAGATTTAAACGTCCCATTTTACTGGCAATCGAATATTTAACCCCCTGAGTATCTGATAATTCCAATGGCATAAATGATGCAATATCAGCAACTTTTTCCACATTAGGGTCACCTGAATGTTGAGCCTTTTGTGCCCACCATAGTCCAGATAATAAAGCGATAGCAGCCACCACTACGACGCTGACTATTTTTAGTTTTTTATTCATACTTATTTTATTAGGCCAGGAAATTCCAGTACCGAGTTTATAATGCGTTAGCCAAGCGTGCAGCCATTGGCAGAAAATCTTTACTTTTGATATAGCCATAGCGCCGCATATCTTGCTGCTCAACACCCGTAGCGCTGATAAAAATGGTCGCCGGTGGACCAAAAACACCATAATGCTGTTTAAGTTTTTCTGTCTCAGGATTAACCTTAGTGACATCAGCTTTAATCAACAACCAGGATTTAACGGCTGTTTTCACATCAGAATCTTGAAAAGTAGTACGTTCCATACGCACGCAATCAGTGCACCAGTCGGCATAATAATCAACTAGGACAGGCTGTTTATTCTGTTTTGCCTGAGCCAGCAATTCAATCAAATCGGCTTCATTCTTAACTGACTTAAAAACCAAATTTTCTGACACTACCGACCTGCCCATCGATATTTGATCCAGCGGTTTATCCAACTGAGAACCTCCAGTCAAACCGCCAATTAAGGCCAGACTTCCCCAGAGAAAACCAATTAAAGCCAGAGCCTTCAACAAAGCCTGAAAAACGGTATTGCCAGGACTGGAACTGGCATTCAACCACAACCAGAAACCAAACATTAATAACAGAGGTGACCACACTAACAAGATAGGCACTTGCTTAATGGATGACAGAACCACTATTGCTACAGCCAACAACAAAAAACCAAACAGGTCTTTGACTCGATCCATCCACACACCAGCTTTAGGCAACAACCAACTTGCACCAAAGCCAAAAGCAACCAGCAAGACCCCCATCCCCATCGCCATTGCGAACATCATCGTACCGCCAAGCACAGGATCTCCTTTGGTGATGGCAACTCCCAACGCCATGATCAGCAATGGTGATACGCATGCACTGACAATCAACGCAGACAGTAAACCCATAATCACAGCAAAGAATAAGGTCCCAGCCTTCACTCCTGAACTAGACTCATTTATTTTTGTCTGTAAAGCCGAAGGCAATTGTAAAGTAAAAGCGCCAAACATGGATAATGCCAGCAACACCAGGATTACCGTCATAACAGAGATAACCACTGGGTGCTGAAAATAAGCCTGTAACTGCAGGCCTGCTGCCCCAGCCAAAACACCCATAGCTGTATAGGTAATGGCGGTTCCAAGCACGTATGCAATTGACAACAAACCTCCCCGCATGCGACTGACAGGTGCTGATTGCTGTCCGACGATAATACCAGATAGGATAGGCAGCATAGGCAATACACATGGAGTAAAAACCAAACCCAGACCAGCTACAAAAGCAGTTAACACGTAAAACCACAGAGTATATTCCGAATTTCCAGCTAAGTTTTCATTGGACAACGGCTTTGCAACAGCCAAAGGTTCTGCTGTTACCTTATCAACCTTAGCAGTATCAGCTATGGAGTTCACCTCAGAAGCATTAGCATCACCTACAACAAAGCCAGACAAATCAACCTTCAAAGATCGTTTTTGCGGTGCATAACAAACCCCAACTGGCTTATTGCATCCCTGTGCATGTAACTCGAGTTCAACAGATTTTGTCCCTTCATCCACTAATGAGATAGGAGCTCGTAACTCTACCTGACCAAAATAGACTTCAACCTCACCAAACAATGGATCATTCTCAATTTCACCTTGCGGGAAAATCACTTCTCCCAATTGAACCGCTGGGTCGCTACTGACAATTTTAAAGTTCTTTTTATACAGGTAGTACTGAGGCGCACTTTGCCATGCAACCACTAATTGGTTCCCTTCTACGACACCTTGAACAACCTGAAAAGCTTCCAGATCAGGCAACAGTTCATCATCAACCTGAAAACGACTGAATGGATTGGCCTGTGCAGCAGAAGCAAAAAAAGCGAGTGCCAGAATAAGAAAATAAAACAGTGATAATGGACTCTTACAAGTCGAGTTCAGTCGTTGCCAATGACAACGAGGGCGAGCATTTACAGTAGATTGCATAAATATGGCCTTCTTCAGAGACTATTGATCCACCATTAAAGGCAGATTTCCGGTATCGTTTAATTCTATTGTATCTGACCCGGATACCGATAGTTGCATTACATTTACAAGGTTTAAATTTGCATGAACAAAATGAAGGTTAGAATATTTTAAAGCAATTCAAAACTATGACTCATTTGAGCCGTTTTACCCAACATTATTGACGCTGAACAATACTTTTCAGCAGACAACTCAACTGCTCTTGCAACCGATTTTTCAGTAACCCCTTCGCCAGACACTTTGAAATGCAAATGGATTTTGGTAAAGACCTTTGGCTCCGTCTCGGCTCGCTCTGCAGTAATCTCTGCAACACAATCCGCCACTACCACTCGGCGCTTACGCAGTATATGAACCACATCAAAAGAGGCACAACCACCCAGACCCAGCAATAGCATTTCCATTGGCCGAACCCCTAGATTTTCCCCGCCATGATCTGGCGGACCATCCATTATGACGCTATTGCCGCTACCAGCAGTTCCTTTGAAACAGACATTTTGTTGTAATTCGACAGTTGCTTTCATCGTTATTCTCAATCATCAGGAAAGCCTGATTATACAAAATAAAAAGCCCGAGGTTCAGTACCTCGGGCTTTTTGTTTGCAAATAAATAACAGCTTATTGCAACAAATTTCTCAACAGAGTTGCTGTTTCTTCCTCCAACGAACCAGATAAAGTCTTACCAGACCCTTTATTCGCTGTAAAAACACCACTAACATCAACTTTAGCAGCATTAGGGCATTCCACATTCCCCCCTATAGAGCCAGTGATATTTCGATCAGGTGTAAATTCACCATTGTAGACAAAATTATAAGTACATACTCCAATACCAGAGATATTAGAAGTAAATCTAACCGGCACTTTGAATTTATTGTTGCTATAAATACTGCCTTCACCTCCCGTTGACCCTGCACTCAAAGTAATTTTTGGCCCGACAACAGTAAAGTTAATCTGCAAATTACCAGTAGAACTCGAACTCCCCCCAACAGACAAGGTAACATTCTGTGCACCAGAGTAATTGCCGTTAAGAGCCCCGTCAGTATTTCCTGAACCACTCCCCTCTGATGAACTACCACCGCCACCACAGGCAGAAAGAACCAGCAGCGCAATAGCTGCAATAATATGTGTATATTTCATAATAAAATCCTATTTTTGTTTAATTCAACGACTTTTCCTTATTCCCTATTGAGAGTCCTTTTAAGTAATACTCCTTGAAAACATGGAAAGCAGATCGATTCTAACATATTTCTCGAAAATGTTATATTTCAGTAACACTTACATCTGTTTACACTTTAACCACTAGGGCTTGAACTATTTTCTGACCAATTCAACACTTCCCCAGTACTTGAAATCCCGTTTACCTGCTTTGCGAACATGTTCAACAAGCGACCAACCTCGACTGCGCAATCCATTCAAAAGCACTCGATTTAAAACACCATGACCAACAAACAAAACACTTTCATGTTGCCGCGCATGATCTTCCAGTTGCTTGATAGCATTATCAGCACGCGTACGGAACCGCCTATAGCTTTCAACCAGTTCCCCACTGTCCTTAGACAAGCCAGCAAACCACATCAGACGAAATAAAACACACCAAATCATTGGTTTCATCCTTAACCACGGCACCTTAAAGCAGGGTAATTCCGCTTCATGAAAATCAAGCTCAACAGTAGACACTGAATCAATCACTCCACCCTCTTTCAATAACTCAGCGCTGTGCACAGACCGCCTCAATTCACTGCATACAACAAAAGGAGGGGCGCTATCGGAACTAGCATCAAGAACATCTGACAACAACTGTTTCAAGATACTTTCAGGCAATGGCTTTACCTGACTGGCGTTGTAATCTTCAACCCATTGCTTCATTGCTGATGCCGGCAACGATTGAGTCAATGCCGTTTCAAGCAAATCAGGTTCGCCATGCCGCATCAAAATAATTTTCATGACGAGATAAATGAACTTTATCGATTAAGCAAACAATTCCTGGAGTTTTTCGCCCGGCTGCTCTACCCGCATAAAAGCCTCTCCGACCAAAAATGTATTAACCTGATGTTCACGCATTAGAGCAACATCTTCCGATGTATGAATACCACTCTCAGTAACCACCAACCTATCATCAGGAATAAAGGGCAATAGGTCTATTGTCGTCTGCAAAGAGGTGCTGAAATCGCGCAAATCTCGATTATTTATGCCAATCATTTGCGTATCCAGTAATAAAGCGCGCTCCAGCTCTTCAGCATCATGCACTTCAACCAGAACGTCCATGCCCAGTTCCTGTGCCTGACCATTGAGATCCTGCATCAAACTATCTGGCAAAGCAGCTGCTATCAATAAAATACAATCCCCGCCCATAGCCCGCGCTTCAAAAACCTGGTAATCATCCAACATAAAATCCTTACGCAAGACAGGTAGGTCGCAAGCGAACCTGGCTTGACGTAAATAATCGCTATGACCTTTAAAGAACTCCTGATCCGTCAAAACAGATAAACAGGCTGCGCCATGTTCTGCATAGCTTTGCGCTATCTGCTCTGGCACAAAGTGCTCACGGATAATACCTTTGCTGGGAGAAGCTTTTTTAACTTCGGCAATCACCGCTGATTGCTGATTGGATAATTTCGCATTCAGAGCATGTATAAATCCTCTGGTCTCAGGCTGGTCTGCTGCCTCAGCCTTAACTTCCGCCAATGGCAATTGACGCTTACAATAAGCCACTTCTTCACTTTTGTGCTGCATAATTTTATTAAGCACATCGGACGAGGTTTTCATAACAGAATGCATTCGATCAATCTCCCTACACAGCCTGTGTTGCCTGCACATAGGCCTGCATCACGGATTTTGCTTTGCCACTGTTAATGGCAGCCAAGGCCAACTCCACACCCTCTTTCAGACTTGCAGCCAATCCGGACACATAAATTCCAGCCCCAGCATTCAAGGCAATGGCATTTCTGGCGGCAGGTACGTCACCGCCATTAAAGACCGCTTCTATCATTTGCAGAGAACCCGCAGCATCAGCCACCACCAACTCCTCAATCGAGCTGACTGGCATGCCAAAATCCTGAGGCCTTATGCTATATGTTTCAAGCTGACCATTTTTCATTTCTGAGACCCTGGTCGGCGCACCAACACTGATCTCGTCCATTCCATCATCAGAGTGCACCACTAGAGTATGCTCACTTCCGAGTTCCGCAAAAACACTGGCAATGATATCCGTCAGTTCAGGCGCAAAAACACCCACCACTTGGCGTTTAACACCAGCAGGATTCGTCAATGGTCCCAAAACATTAAAAATAGTGCGCACAGCCATTTCTTTGCGCGGCCCGATAGCATGTTTCATCGCGCTGTGATGCATGGGAGCAAACATAAAGCCAACGCCAGCCTTGCGAATAACATCAGCCACTTGCTCTGCATTGAGACTCAATTCAGCTCCGGCTTTTTCCAACAAGTCAGCGCTGCCTGACTGACTGGAAACCGAGCGATTACCATGCTTGGCCACATTGGCTCCCGCGGCGGCTGCCACAAATGAGCTGGCCGTTGATATATTGAAGGTGCTGGTACCATCACCGCCAGTTCCCACAATATCAATCAGGTTTGGCACATCCACTGCGACATGATCAGCCAATGAAGCCATAACAGAGGCCGCAGCAGTGATTTCCTGAACTGTTTCTCCCTTCATGCGCAGAGCTACCAGCAAACCACCGATTTGAGCATCGGTACACTCGCCAGTCATAATATGCTGCATAACGGTCTGCATTTGCTCTCGACTCAAATCATGTCGTTCCAATACTGTTTTTATCGCTTGCTGTATGGTTATTGAATCAGTCATTTTTTCAGCTCCAAAAAGTTCTTTAACAAGGCATGCCCATGTTCTGTCAAAATTGACTCAGGATGAAACTGCACACCTTCCAACGGCAGTGTTTTATGACGCATGCCCATAATCTCACCATCATCAGTCCATGCAGTTATTTCCATGCACTCAGGCAGACTTGCCTTCTCGACCACCAACGAATGATAACGCGTTACCCGAAAAGGATTTGGCAAACCCGCAAAGACACCTTGTCCAGTGTGCTCTACCATCGATGTTTTTCCATGCATTATCTGTTTAGCATGCACCACCTTGCCACCAAAAGCCTGTCCCATGCTCTGGTGCCCCAGGCACACACCCATCAAAGGTAACTTGCCCGCAAAATGCTCAATCACCGACAGAGAAATACCCGCTTCGTTAGGCGTGCAAGGGCCAGGGGAAACCATGATTCGATCAGGGTTCAAAGCTTCAATCTGCTCAATAGTGATGGCATCATTGCGAAAGGTTTCGACCTGTTCACCAAGTTCACCTAAATACTGCACCAGGTTGTAGGTGAATGAGTCGTAATTATCAATCATTAACAACATTTTATTGACCCTCCTTTTTCTCGAACTGGCTATCAGTTTGAGGCTTGTCAGACTTTTTATGTTCAGCTTGATTCAAGCCTAAACCGGTTGTTGCCATTTCAACGGCTTTAAACATGGCTCGTGTTTTACTCATCGTTTCCTTCCATTCATACTCAGGCACTGAATCAGCAACAATACCCGCGCCCGCCTGCAAAAACAGCGTTTGATCTTTGATCACGGCAGTCCGGATGGCTATCGCAGTATCCATATTTCCCTGCCAGCCCAGATAACCCACTGCACCAGAATAGACTCCTCGCTTAAGGGGTTCTAATTCAGCAATGATCTCCATGGCTCGAATCTTTGGCGCGCCACTTACAGTGCCCGCAGGGAAAGTCGCAGCCAGCACATCCATCGCATCCATATTTGAACGGAGCTTGCCATTGACGTTTGAAACAATATGCATGACATGCGAATAACGCTCAATCAGCATATTCTCAGTGAGATCAACAGTACCTGTTTCAGCTATACGCCCCACATCATTTCGCCCAAGATCAATCAGCATCAAATGTTCAGCGCACTCTTTGGGGTCGTTTAACAGCTCCTGCTCCAAGCGCAGATCTTCCTGTGCATCATAGCCTCTTTTGCGCGTTCCCGCGATTGGTCTGACCGTCACCACATCATCCTGCAAACGCACCAGAATCTCTGGCGATGAACCAACAATCTGAAAGTCGCCAAGGTTTATATAATACATATAAGGCGACGGATTTATCGTGCGTAAGGCTCGATAAACATCAAAGGGATTGCCCACGAAATCTGTCGACAGGCGCTGAGACAAAACCACCTGCATGATATCACCGTCACGAATATACTGCCGACAGCGCTCTACCGCTTTCTCAAAATCATCCTGTGGGAAATGCACGACATAGTCGTCTTCATCGATTTGCTTTTCTGCAACAGGACTCTCGGGCGCAGAAAAAGGTAACCGTAACTGTTGCTCGATTTCCTGCAGACGCTGCTCAGCTTCAGCCAGAGCATCATCCCCATTGTCAGTCGGTGCCAGTGTTATGAGATACAAACGACCAGACACATTATCGACCACCAAAACATCTTCAGAGACCATCAACAATATATCAGGCGCACCAATCGGATCCGGCTTACCTGCGCTCTGCAAGCGTTGCTCAATATAATTTACGGTTTCATAGCCAAAATGACCAACCAGACCTCCATGCATGGGCGGCAAACCCTCAATGGGCGCCACACGATACAGAGCCTGCAACTCACGCACCACTTGCAAGGGATCAGCAACGGTTCTCTGCTCTATTAACACCCCATCGACCAGCTGACTGAACTCTTTGCCCTCAAACTGATAGACAGTCTGGCAGGGCAAGCCAATAATGGAATAACGCCCCCATTGATCGCCTCCCTGAACTGATTCAAACAAATAGCTGAATGGCTGGTTGGCCAATTTAAGATACGTACTGACAGGCGTGTCGAGATCAGCAAGAATCTCACGCATCACTGGCACATGGGTATAACCCGCAGCAGCAAAAGCCGTGAATTCGGCAGCTTGGATAGAATGGTTGACAAACATGGCTTTAACACCTCAATTTAGTTACAAAACGGAACGACAACGCAAAGCGTCGGATGATATAAAACGGCTGAAGGATCGTTCAGCTACGCCAGGAATATCGCCAGGTTTTGTAAATCAAGTGTCGCATGTGTCGATAAATGAATATATTAAGAAGTAATAAGGCGTATGATTACGCCAAATAGTCACTGCGTCAAGGCTTAGTGATAGTTTTTCTACAAAAGCGACTGGACGCAATGTAGTTTTTTCCGTTATTGTCGAAAAAACACTAGAGGGCAAGACCATGCAAATCGACGGCGGATGCCATTGCGGCAAAGTTCACTATCAGGCAGATATCGACACCAACAAAACACTGATCTGCCATTGCACAGACTGCCAGACCATGGGAGGTTCTGCATTTCGCACGGTTGTGCTGGTCAATGAAGACAAACTGCAACTGCAAGGCTATATCAAAGATTATATAAAAACTGCAGACAGTGGAAACTCCAGAGCCCAAGGTTTTTGCCCCGAGTGTGGCACACATATTTACGCCACTTCAGTGGGTGATGCTCCGAAAGTATATGGCGTGCGTCTGGGAACCGCCAATCAACGCGATCAGATTTCACCCAAAATGGAGATATGGTGTGATTCGACCCAGAACTGGCTCGGTGATATTGAGGGAACTAAGAAGTTCCCCAAACAACCAGGGTAAAGCGTTCCAATAGTATGCTAAAGCAGTGCTGCTAATTTGATAGCGCTGCTTCGATACTTCAATTCAATAAAGGAATAATCTCAGTCAAATTACTCACCACCTTGTCCGCCCCCAATGCTGCCAAATCTTTACCCTGAGCATAACCATAGTCAACCGCAACAACGGGCATATTAATCGCTTTAGCCGCCAGTATATCGCTGGCAGAATCCCCCACCATCAGACCATATTGTGCTGCATACCGTGCTGGCGCGCCCATTTGTTCACAAGCATATAATAGTGGTTCGGGATGAGGTTTTAATTGAGATGAGGTATCACCTGATACCACTGCCGAAAAAAATCGAGCCAGGTCAATAGCCTCTAGCAAAGGCTCAGTAAAACGTCCTGGCTTATTGGTCACACAAGCCAGAGCAATGCCCGCATCCTGCAGGGTCAATAATGTTTGCTCAACCCCATCATAGATTCTGCTTGCATTGGTCATGTTGCGTTCATAATGATCAAGAAATAATCTCAGAGCGTTCTCAAATAACTTTGGATCAGGCTCTGCCTGCAGTTCACCGGTCAATGCGCGTTTAACCAGCCGGGAAGAACCATTACCTATCCACTGGAGAATCGTCGATTCCACATACTGAGGTCTATCCAGATCCTGCATCATTAAGTTGATCGCCACAGCCAAGTCAGGAGCACTGTCAATCAGTGTTCCATCCAGGTCAAACAACACCATTTTAATTGGATTAAACATAAGAAAATATCACGAGATGTTTACATTTTGTAAGGAATGGTCAGCAAAGACCTCTACTGGCCTATTCTATCTGAAATAAGACGTATATTGGGAGATTGCAGTGAAGTTCATTAAAGACAACAAAGGCCTGTTTCTATTCATTGGCCTGATGATCGTTTTCCGTTCTTCTATTGCCGACTGGAACCCTGTTCCGACAGGGTCCATGCTACCAACCATTGTTGAAGGCGATGTCATCTTCGTCAACAAACTGGCTTATGATATCAAAGTTCCTCTGACTGACTATTCGCTATTGAATACTGCGCCTGTCAAACGCGGCGATATTGTCGTATTCAAATCAAAACGAGCAAATCTTCGGTTGGTTAAACGCATTATTGGATTGCCTGGCGACACCATCGCCATGTTCAATAACCAGCTCTATATCAACGGTTCTCCACTCGACTATAAACTCAACCATTCTGAGGGAACCAAACAGACAATCACCGAACTTCTACCTGATAAAGCGCATGCTATTCAATTAGTCGGTCGGCGCTCCCGGATGGATAGCTTTCCTGCCACAATAATACCTGCAGAACATTACTTTGCCATGGGAGACAATCGACAAAACAGCGTCGACTCACGTGTGTATGGCTTCATCCCGCATTCTGAACTGGTTGGAAGAACAGAGAGGGTTTTACTGTCATTCAACTTAGACAATCATTACTTACCACGCAAAGAACGTTTCCTACATGGACTGGATTAACCAATAGCCTAAGAAACTCAATAGGCCCTTGTATTGCACTATAGTTTTTTCCAGATCAACATCTGATTATTAGCCGGCATTGCAACATCATCCTGCAATTGCAAACCCGCCGCTTCGGCCAGCTCATTGACGAACTCAAAATCGCGAATTCCCATATTCGAATCACCTGCCTGCAAAGCCCGATCAAAACGGGCATTACTGTCGCTGGTAAATTCGCCCTGGTATTTAAAAGGGCCATAGACACACAGCAGGCCATGTTGCTTTAGAGTCCGACCACACCCTTGAAAAAAACACACGACATTGTCTGAACTCATAATATGCAAGGTGTTGGCAGAAAATACAGCTTCTGCCACAGAAACAGGCCACGGTTGTTTGGCTACATCCAGCATCAGTGGAGCCAGAACATTCTTCGGTCCTTCCTGTTCCAAACGCTGATTAATACCCTCCATGTATTGCAACTGATCGGTGGTTTGCCAAGTCAGATGGGGCAAGTATTTAGCAAAATACACGGCATGTTGAGCAGTGCCAGAACCAATCTCTAGAACAGTATTCACCGCAGACAGTCTGCTTTGCAGAATATCCAGTATGGGTTCTTTATTGCGCTCACAGGCTTCAGAAAATGGAAGCATTGATATAGTGGTTAAGCAACCGATGCTGCTATATTTGAGCGCATGGCCTGAATGACTTCACTGTAGTTATCAGCACCAAAAATTGCCGAGCCAGCTACAAAAGTATCAGCGCCAAGAGCAGCCAATTCACCAATATTATCAGCTTTTACGCCACCATCAACTTCCAGGCGGATATCACGACCGCTGGCGTCAATCATACGTCTAGCCGCAACAATTTTATCTTTGACATAAGGAATAAAAGATTGCCCACCAAAACCGGGGTTAACCGACATCAACAGAATCATATCCACTTTATCCATCACCCACTCAAGCTCGGTTAATGGAGTGGCTGGATTAAACACCAGACCCGCTTTACAACCATTGTCTTTGATCAACTGTAAGCTGCGGTCAATATGCTCGGAGCCTTCCGGATGAAAGGTAATGTAATCAGCACCCGCTTTAGCAAAATCAGGAATAATTCGATCAACCGGCTTTACCATCAAATGCACGTCAATTGGTGCTGTCACACCATGATCACGCAGAGCCTGACAAATCATTGGCCCAATAGTCAGATTCGGCACATAATGATTAT
>JBOEHE010000050.1:0-52323 GCA_050633785.1 Arenicella sp. | reverse complement strand
TAGTGTGAACAGGCCCTAGTGTTTTAATGCCACAAGTTTTATTTTACGTCTGTCACTTCTAATTCTTATTAAATATCTTAGATCCGTCAACAAGGCCTATAACTTTAATTATTTATTCCTTCATATACGTATTGCTTATAACTTATTTTATAAAAAATGATGTTTTAAAACGCTGCTTGATAATAATTATTTACATAAAATCAATGGTTTAATGGGGTTTTTGGGTGCTGGCATAGGATTTGCTATGAGTATGATTATAGGGTATTCGATTATCAACACTATAGTTCTATACAGTTTGAAAACTAAGTCTAGATATTCGGCCTATATCAGTATTTAAGTTTAATAAACTACTCTTGGGAGATCTTAAAATGAAAATAAAAAAACTTCTGGTCGCAGGAATTACTGCAGGCTCAATTTTAATTTCCGCTATTGGACAAGCAGAGCAACCAACGTTTTTTAGAATAGGAACTGGAGGAGCCGGGGGAACTTATTTCCCAATTGGAGGGACTATAGCTAATGGAATTTCTTCACCTCCTGGTTCAAGGCCGTGCGAGGAAGGTGGGCAGTGTGGTGTGCCTGGATTGATCGCTATAGCTCAATCAACCACGGCATCGGTTTTCAATAATGCAGCAGTACAAAATGGAGAGCTTGAGGCTGGTTTTGCTGCCGCTGATGTTACGCGTTCTATGTATCTGGGGACGGGGAAGTTTGAAGGCAAACCGCATTCCAAACTTAGAATAGTTGCCAACCTTTACCCTGAAAATTTACATTTAGTTATGCCCAAAGGTGCATCAATAAACAACCTTTCCGACCTTACAGATAAACGGGTGGGGATTGCTCAAGCTGGGTCGGGTACTCAAGTGGCTGTGTTACAGATGCTTAAAGCATGGGGTGTGACTCGAGAAAACATGACGGAAGCAGAGTTGAATTTAGCTCAATCTGCTGAGCGATTGGCTGATGGTCAGCTAGATTCTTATTTCTACGCAGCTGGTTACCCTGTCGCTGCTATGGTGCAATTAGCATCTACTAAAGGCATGAACCTGCATTCTTTCAGCGATGATGATTTGCAGAAAATTAACAAAATTATTCCAGCGTATATTCCTTCAGTGATCCCTGGCGGGGTTTATGAAGGGATTGATAATGATGTCAAAACTCCTGCAGTGAGCGCGTTATTGGTCGTTTCTGAAGATTTGTCAGAAGACTTGGTATATGGCATTACTGCCGCTATGTGGAACAAAAATACGCGTAAATTATTGGATAATGGCCATGCCAAGGGTAAACAAATAACCGTTGAAACGGCTTTAGATGGCGTGAATACACTCGGTGTACCTTTGCACTCTGGTGCTGCAAAGTTCTATAAAGAGCAAGGAATGATTCAGTAGGGTACGTAGTTATTAAGTTATTAAGTTATTTTCAATTGGGCCCCATGAATGCAAATTCATGGCGGCCTTTGTATTTAAGTATTTGTGAGCAAAGAATATGGATCAAACTGATCAAACCGGAACACATAGCTTATCGGAAGAAGAGCTATTAGAGATAGAGCGTAAATATGATGAAAGCACAGCTACACGACCAGTCACACGCAAAGCCGGGTTGTTATTACGTGTGGTTGCTCTGGTTTTCGCCAGCTATCATTACTTTACAGCTGGATTTGGTTTACCAGCTGATCATTGGCATATGGGCTGGCACTTGGCGGGTTTATTTGTTTTAACGTATGCATTTTTTCCTATTGTAAAAGCACAGACGTTTTTTAAACTCTCGGATAGCTCCTTACGTTTCGGGAATATACCGTTTTATGATTTGTTATTTATGTTTCTTGGAGTTACGTCAGCTTTGTATCTTGGGTTTGCCTGGCATGGAGTACCCTGGCTGCAAATTGAAGAACAAACTTTCAGAATGGGCAATCCCAATAGCTATGACTTAATTTTTGGAGTGATCATAATTGCACTGGTGCTCGACATTGCACGGCGTACATTGGGATGGGTGCTTCCGTTCATTATTGCCCTATTTATGTGTTATGCGTTGTTTGGTCCATATTTTTCAGGAATATTGCAACATCCGGGAGTGCGCTTTAATACCTTTGTTTCCTCTATGTATTTCCCTCAAGAAGGTATTTTTGGTGTCACATTGTGGGTAGTTTCTACGATTGTGTTTCACTTTGTGCTGTTTGGTGTTGTGGCACAGCGGACGGGTCTGGGGCAACTTTTTATTGATAATGCGACTATATTAGCAGGACGTTATACCGGTGGCCCGGCAAAAGTATCGGTAGTGTCTTCAGCTTTCTTTGGAACAATATCCGGCTCATCTGTTGCTAATACTGTTTCAACAGGCGCCTTGACTATACCCAATATGAAACGGTTGGGGTACCCAGGGCACTTCGCCGGGGGAGTTGAGGCAGCATCATCTGCTGGAGGCCAAATTACCCCACCTATTATGGGGGCAGCCGCATTTATCATGGCTGAGTTTTTGGAGGTGCCTTACACCACTATTGTGATTGCGGCTATTTTTCCTGCTATTTTGCACTACGTAGGGGTTTTTTCCGTTGTTCATTTAATGGCTAGAAAATTGGATTTAAAAGGTCTGTCTAAAGATAAACTGCCCAGATTAGCGGCAGTATGGAGAAATGGTTGGGCCAATATCCTGCCATTAATAGGTCTGTTGGTCGTTTTGTTTTCTGGATATACCCCCTTTATGTCAGCCTTTTGTGGTATTTCATTGGCATTAATTTCCGGTATGTCCAGAGTGCGTAAACCTATTACATTAGTGTACGCAGCTGCTTTTATCGCTTTCGTTGCCTGGAAATACATGGGAGGAGGGTTTGATTTTGGCATGACGGTACTGTTGATACTATGCTCTGTGCTAAGCACGTTTAATCCTCAGGATAGAATCAAATTACCTGAGATGACTGACACTGTGGAGTTAGCGGTGAAATATGCATTAGCAGTTGGAGCTGCGGCAGCTGCTGTTGGCATAGTTGTTGGTGTAATTAATACAACGGGGGTTGGATTTCGAATAGGATTTATGGTTACACAAGGTGCGGAAAGTATTGCCAGAGACCTCTATGGTTTGCTCTCAATGGGTGCATTTGAAATTTTCTCAGTTCAAGATCTACAGTTGTTCATCTCACTATTGCTAATAGCCATTGCCTGTATTTTGATGGGGGCGGGAATACCAACAACAGCACTATACATTATGCTGGTTTCAGTGGCTCAGCCAGCGTTAGCCCAGTTGGGTGTGCCACCGATAGCCAGTCATTTATTCGTTTTGTATTATGGAGTAGTTGCAGAGATCACACCACCAGTGTGTACGTCAGCTTATGCGGCGGCTGCAATTGCTAACTCCAACCCTTTCAAGACGGGTATCTCTGCGTTTTCTCTGGGATTGGGTAAGGTTGTGGCTCCGATGGCTTTTGTCTATGCACCTGTCCTGCTGTTCGTGTCCTCCACTGGCTTTAGTTTGTGGGAGTTTACTTATACAGCGACAAGTTGTATCGCAGGAGTCATTTCATTATCTGCTGCAGTAGTAGGCTATTGGCTTATGCCAATGGGGAAGATTTCACGCATTCTAGCCGCTGCCTCGGGTTTGATATTCGTTGCTCCATCATTGAGTGCTGATCTGGTAGCGTTATTGATTATTTTACCTGTAATCGCACAGCAACTTGTCGTTAGAAGTAAAAATACACGGGTTAATGCATAAAGACGGATGCAAAATCTGAGTCCTTTCTTATGTTTATTCAAGTTTACTATTTGGGTGAATTACATTTCTGTTTGTTCTAAGGATGTGTGTATCTTGTTTCAATGTACCCTTGTGAATAGAGACCGAAGAAATACTGAATTCGATGTGGTTTAGAATTTGTTTAATAGTAAGAAAACAGTTACTAGGAGATTCTGGTCACGCGAAGAATGGGGCGCAGTTTTTGGGCAAAGAGCTGTGACCCCCCCATTCTTTGTTTACTACATTAACCAGCACAGAATTAAATAAAATGGCGATAGCCATGTGGAAAGTAGGCCCACATATTTAACTTCAGATGGTTGGTATCATAGGATTAATTGACAATAAACCTTATAAAAACAAGGTACCTATGCTGACATTGACACAATGACCGGCGATTTCAGGACAACTTTGTTTGCTGGGCATATTGACTCGGATTTGGCTGGGTCTGCCCATTTCGACACCTTGCTCGATATTGACGCCATAGTTGTCGGTTTTCTGAGCTGGTGTCAGCAATGCGGCCAGTGCGCCTGATGCACTGCCTGTGGCCGGATCTTCTGGTGGGAATCCCAGTGGCGACAACACTCTTGATCTGATAGTGATGTCATGATCAGATTGGTTCAGAACGGTAAAGACACAGATAGCAAACCCATCAACAGTTTCTGGTCCTTGAATTTTTGCTTGCTGAAAGTCAGCGATACTCATTTCTATATTGCCCAGAGCATCAAGGTTTGTGACCTCAACGAAAGCAAAGGGCAGGCCGATTGTGGCAACGCAAGGAGAAAATCGTTCAGTGACTATATTTTTCGGTGGTAGACCGAGGCACTGGGCAACGAGTTCTATGTTGCAGTTGCCAAGAATCTCAAGCGCTTGAGGTGCAGTGATCTTTGCTCCTGTGACTTGATCATTCTCTGTTTGTAAACTGACGGCAACAGAGCCGCCTAGTTCGTCAAAAATAAGTTGTCTGTTGGCCTGAACTTGCCCAATAACCGTTTCGTTTGTTGCAATAGCGAATGCAGTGCCAATATTGGGGTGACCGGCAAAAGGAATCTCTTCTACTGGAGTGAATATTCTGACGCGAGCATCTGAGGCATTGTTCTCAGGTGGCAAAATAAAGGTTGTTTCTGAAAAACCGAACTCTACCGTTATGGATTGCATTTCTTCATCGCTGAGCTGCCTGGCATCATGAATCACGGCAACGGGGTTTCCTGAAAACTGTGTCTGGGTGAATACATCAACGATGCTATAGGGTATGTTTCTCTGATTCATTGGGCTCTTAACTTTTTCTGGCATAAGATCGACGGACTTATTTCGATGAAATGACATTCTGTCAAAACACATGGCAAAATGCTATCAAAAAAAGCAAATCGATAGAATATGCGCTCTATTTATTGGCCAAAGTAGCTCCTAAACTTAGTAAATATTCAAATAAACTTAGTTAGGAAAAGAAACGATGAAACAAATTTTACTACTGGGCGCTGGGAAAATAGGCGCAATTATTACTGAAATGCTGGCTACTTGCGGTGATTATGAATTGACTATTGTTGATGCCAGTCAGGAGAATCTGGATAGAGTAGCATCGTATGATACGGTTTCCAAGGTTGTGGCTGATATAACCTCAGATCAAGAGTTGAATCAATTGATGGAAGGCAAGTTTGCTGTTTTGAGTGCATTGCCTTTCCATTTGACCGGTCGTGTTGCGACTATTGCTGTTAAACATAAAGTACACTATCTGGATTTGACTGAAGATGTGGAATGCACAAAAAATGTCAAAAAACTGGCTGAAAGTGCTGAATGCGCATTGATTCCTCAATGCGGTCTGGCGCCGGGGTTTATTACTATTGCTGCCAATGATCTGGCAAAAAAGTTTGACTCTCTTAACAATGTCAATATGCGCGTTGGCGCCTTGCCCAAGTATCCGGCCAATGCCTTGAAATACAATCTGACGTGGTCCACAGCGGGTTTGATCAATGAATATTGCAATCCCTGCGAAGCCATTGTTGATGGTAAATTAACCGCAGTATCGCCTCTGGAAGAACTAGAGACATTCTGCCTTGATGGGGTAACCTATGAAGCGTTTAATACGTCTGGAGGCTTGGGCACATTCTGTGAAACGCTGGCAGGCAAAGTTCATAATCTGAATTACCGCAGTGTTCGTTATCCAGGTCACCGTGACATTATGAAACTTTTGTTGCAGGATTTGCGATTGCAGGAACGTCAGGATCTGTTGATTGAGATTTTTGAAAATGCGCTACCCAAAGTGACTCAGGATGTTGTATTGGTATTTGTCAATGTAAACGGCATGCGCGATGGTCAGTTGATTGAAGAGAACTATGCCAACAAAATATACAGTCAAGAGATCAATGGTAAACACTGGAGCGCGATTCAAGTAACTACCGCCTCGGGTATTTGTACTGTGCTGGATTTGCTAGCCCACGGTAAAACCGCCAATAAAGGTCTGATACGCCAGGAAGATATTTCTCTGGATGACTTTATTGCCAACCGATTTGGTCAATATTATCAAGTGTCTGCTTAGAGCAGCAGTCTGAATAGATAGGATAGTGGAGTTTACAAAATGAATATAGAACAAGTAATTACAGCATTGGGGATTAATTCTGGCGACGTGAATAACGGCGACTATAAGGTTTATAGCCCCGTAGATGGTTCCGTTATTGGCAGTATTGAACTGTCAACTGGCGATGACGTTGAAAATGCTATTTCAACCTCACAGCAAGCCTTTCAACAATGGCGTCAGGTTCCTGCTCCGAAACGAGGTGAACTGATTCGGGTTTTTGGCAATATTCTTCGCAAAAACAAAGAAATGCTGGGAGCACTGGTGACTTTGGAGTGTGGCAAGATCTACCAGGAAGGTATGGGGGAAGTGCAGGAAATGATCGACATCTGCGATTTTGCAGTAGGTTTGTCACGGCAGTTATATGGTTTGACGATTGCTTCTGAAAGACCGCAACACCGTATGTTTGAGAGCTGGCAACCTATTGGTCCGGTCGGTGTTATTTCTGCTTTTAATTTTCCGGCTGCTGTCTGGTCCTGGAACACGGCTTTGGCGGTTGTCTGTGGTAACAGTGTTATCTGGAAACCTTCTGAGAAAACGCCACTAACATCGATTGCCTGTCAAAAGCTATTTAATGATGCCGTAAAACAAGTTGGTGATGTTCCTGAAGGTTTGTCTCAGCTGATATTGGGTGAAGTAGAAATTGGTCAACAACTGGTTTCTGACGCGCGTGTTCCAGTTATCAGCGCGACTGGCAGCACCGCAATGGGACGAAAAGTAGGCCCCGTGGTTGCTGAGCGCTTTGGTCGTTCAATTCTGGAATTGGGTGGGAATAATGCCATTATTGTTGCACCCACAGCAGATCTTGATATGGCTTTACGTGCTATTGTTTTTGGTGCCGTAGGCACGGCCGGACAAAGATGTACGACGACTCGTCGTTTGATAGTGCATAAGGACATTTACGACACTCTGGTACCATCTCTATTGAAAGCGTATCAGGGCATTCAGGTCGGCAGTCCATTTGATGAAGGCGCTTTGGTCGGTCCTTTGGTTGATGAACAGGCTTATCAGTCAATGCAGACGGCTATTCAACAGATTCAAGCTAATGATGGTAAAGTTGTTGGCGGTGAACGAGTGACTGTCCCTGGTTACGAAGGTGGTTATTATGTCAAACCTGCCTTGGCTGAAATGCCAGCGGCTGAGCAAACGGTTCAAACCGAAACGTTTGCACCTATTCTGTATGTGTACCCTTACTCTGATTTAGAGCAAGCACTCACACTGCATAACGATGTTCCACAAGGTTTGTCATCGGCCATCTTTACTAATGATATGCGCGAATCAGAAACCTTCTTGTCGGCTCTAGGCAGTGATTGTGGTATTGCTAATGTGAATATCGGCACCAGTGGAGCTGAAATTGGTGGTGCTTTTGGTGGTGAGAAAGAAACTGGTGGTGGAAGAGAGTCAGGTTCTGATGCCTGGAAAGGGTATATGCGTCGTGTCACTTCGACCGTTAACTACTCATCGGAATTGCCTTTGGCTCAAGGCATTAAGTTTGAAATCTAAAATAAGATGATGTTAGCTATTAAGCGCTTTTTGTCACAACGGTTATGTTGGGGCAGGGGCGCTTAGTTCATTGTGCAGTCATCAGAATTTATACGTTTCCAGCAACAAGTTGGTTTCTGTCGATGTTATACCATTGATCAGGCGAACCTCGTTCAACACCTTATTGAAAGATTCAAGCGTGTCAGTGCGAATTTCAGCAATTAAATCCCATTCACCATTGGTGCTATGCAGTGCTGAAACGCAGGGATTGCCTCGCAGACGGGCAATGATGGCACTCTCCTGTTTTCCTTCAGCGTTAATACTCATAAAAGCGTGGATTGGGTTTTCCTCTGTTCCTGGTTTCAGGTTGACGGTGTAACCAACGATGATGCCATTTTTCTCCAGTTTGGAAATACGGTTTTGTACAGTGGCTCTGGAAACCTTTAATTTTTTGGATAATTCCACTACTGACGTGCGTGCATTGGAACGGAGAATTGAAATGAGGGCCTGGTCTATTCGATCTAATTCTTTCATTTTGATAACTACATTGGACAATATGATAAGTATATACTGCAATATGCTCATTTTGATAGTTATTTTTTTAAGTGTTTTGAGCTAACATAGTAGAGGTGGTAAATGTTAGCGACTAACATGGTTGTCATATTGAAAAATGTAGTAAGTAATTAAAATAATATAACCAAAGAGGTAAGTGTTTTGAAAAAACGAATTTTATGTTTAACAATCTTGTGTATGGGTGTCCTTTCTTTGACGGCTAATGCCGAAACTCTGAAGATGGGAACCGAAGGAGCCTATGCTCCATTCAACTCAGTTGATGCAAATGGCAAGTTAGTTGGCTTTGATATCGAAATCGGTGATGCTTTGTGTGCAGAGATGAAAGTGAAGTGTGAATGGGTTACTTCTGATTGGGACGGCATTATCCCGGCACTGCTTGCCAAGAAATTTGATACCATCGTTGCATCAATGTCGATTACCGACGAAAGAAAGCAAAAAATTGATTTCAGCGGTAAATATTATACCAGCCCGGTTAAATTTGCCCGTACCAAAGGATCTTCTATTGAGGTTTCTGCTGCAGGCCTGAAAGGAAAATCAATTGGTGTTCAAGCTGGCACAGTGACTGAGAATTTTGTTGTTGGCACATTCCCTGATGCTGATGTCAGAGCATATAAAACTCAAGATGAAGCGAATCTTGATTTTTTGTCAGGTCGTGTTGATGTGTTGGCGGCAGATGCCTTTGTATTGTATGACTTTCTGGCAACAAAAGATGGTGCCGCAGCAGAAGCGACTGGCCCTGATTTCGACGACGTTAAATATCTTGGTGAGGGCATTGGCATTGGTGTCCGTAAAGAAGATGCAGAATTGCGCGACAAGTTAACAGCTGCTATTGCCGCTATCCGCGCTAATGGTACTTACAAGAAAATCAACGATAAATACTTCAAGTTTGATGTATATGGAGCATCTAACTAATAAGCGAATTATTGTCGCGTATTAGTTGTTTTAGTGAGGCTGCCGCAACTACTGTCAGCAGCCTCATTTATTAATTCTTATTATAAGGCTTTATATACATGTTTGATTTAGGTGGATATTCAGGAATTATCATAGCGGGGTTAAAGCAAACCCTGGCTGTTGGTGTGCTGGCAATGATGTTGGCAACCGTCATCGGTATGGTGGGGGCTGTTGCGAAAACCTCATCCATTTTACCACTTAAATATTTCGCTACTTTCTATACCGCCACTATTCGTGGAATACCAGAGTTGATTCTGTTGTTATTGGTATTTTATGGGGTCCCCACATTGGTTCAGGATATTGCGGCCAGAATGGGGTATGAAATTACCCTGGATTTCAATTCCTTTATTGCTGGAACCCTGACTCTGGCGTTTATCTACGGTGCTTTCAGCACGGAAGTTTTTCGAGGGGCGTTTAATGCCATTCCCAAAGGGCAATTAGAAGCCGCGAATGCGATGGGTATGAAGCCGATAAAAGTATTCAGCCGCATAAAACTCCCGCAGGCACTGCGTTTTGCTATTCCAGGTCTGAGCAATTTGTGGATGTTGTTGATTAAAGCTACTGCTCTGATTTCGGTTATTCAGCTTGATGAGGTAATGCGAATGACCAAGATTGCGGCTAATGCTACTCATAAACCGTTTACGGCCTATATGTTTGCTGCAGTATTGTATTTGTTGATAACTATTGCATCGATAGGCGGTCAACGCTTATTGGAAAAACGTTTTATGAGGGGTGTTTGAGATGGATTGGCAAGTAATAGGACAGAACTTTCCATGGTTGATGGAAGGTTTGTGGGTCACCATTCAACTCACGTTTCTGGCGGTATTCATTGGTTTGCTTATTGCTTTACCCTTGGCTCTGATGCGAGGGTCTTCTGTAGGCTTGGTGAAATGGTCCAGTTCATCGTTTACCTTTTTCTTTCGCGGTACACCTTTGCTGGTGCAATTGTTCCTTATTTATTACGGCAGCGGACAATTTCGCCACGAACTGGAGGCCATTGGTTTATGGACATATTTTCGGGAAACCTATTTTTGTGCCGTTCTGGCCCTCGCTTTAAATACTGGAGCCTATTCTGCCGAGATTTTTGCCGGAGCCATAAAGTCTGTGGACAAAAAACAAGTTGAGGCGGGCAGGGCGTATGGCATGTCTGGTCTCAAATTATATCAACGGATTATTATTCCCCAGGCTTTTCGGATTGCCTGGAATGCATACGCTAATGAAATCATCTTTATTATGCAGGCAACCTCTTTGGTAAGTATCATCACATTGCTTGATTTGACCGGAGTTGCCGGACGCATAATTTCCAAAACATTTGCTGTTTATGAAGTGTATATTTTTATCGCACTGTTATATCTGGTAATCACCTACACCTTGGTATTTACCTTCAGCAAAATTGAAAAACACCTGCGTCGACACGAGGCCTAGCCGAATTATGAATCTAGTTAACGCTCCTCCCGGGACCTGAATACTTTATCTAATCTGAGTTAAAGCTCCCCCCCTTCGTATTTTTATCACATTCATGTGTGAGGGGAGTTTTTTGGCCAACGGTTTGTTCCAACACTATAAGAGGCAGCAATAATGAAAATAAAAAAACAGCTTTTAATCGTACTGTGCACACTACTGGTAGCTTATCCAGCAGTTTCACAGAGCCAGAAGACCTATCAATGGCGTATCGTCAGCAATTCTTCACAAGACTCTGAACTTTTTTCCAGAATAAATAATTTATTAGTGGATTACGCCGCAAAACTGTCGGCTGGACGTTTAGTGCTGGTAACTGACAATCAGTCCACTGAAAACTCTGATTGGATCTGGAATGGAGTGACTTCAGGTAAGTTTCAGATGGGGCGATTGGCGACGCCATATCTTGGCAGTAAAGATGTCAATATGACCTTATTTTCTTCCATGCCATTTGGAATGATCTCACCAGAAATGACAGCCTGGTTTTATGAAGGAGGTGGAATCGAACTGATGCAAGAGGCCTATGCTAAACACGGTTTACTCTCATTTCCTGGAGGAAATCTGGGCAACCAGATGGGTGGCTTGTTCCGTAAACCGGTCAAAACCTTAAGTGATTTGAAGGGTCTTAAGCTGTCATTGTCAGGCATGAGCGCTCAGGCCATGCAAAGCCTGGGTGCTGAGTTGTTCAATATGACAGAATTGGAAAAAAAAGCCGCATTACATTCTGGTGCATTGGATGCAATAGAGTGGGGTGGACCTTCTTTGCATGAAGCGTCAGATCTCTACGAGACAGCTCCTTACTATTATACGGGATGGGATAAACCCAGTATTGAGCAGCAAATGTTGGTGAATAAAGACGCTTATAACGCGTTGCCAGAAGATTTGCAGTATGCATTAAAGACAGCCATAAAATTAGCCTCCTATGACACCTACACCTTGATTACTCACGCTAATGCCTTACAGTTACGTGAGTTGCAGGCTAAACACCCAAAACTGAAAATTCGTGCTTTCCCACGAGACGTAATGCTGGCATTGAAGCAGGCTGTAGCGGAGCAATATGTACAACTTGAGAATCAGGATGGTTTGAGCAGAAGAATTATTGACTCAATGATGTCATATCAAGAACAAATTCGCTTATGGATTCGTATTGGGGATCAAGCCTATCTTAACAACTCTGGTTTTTAAGAAGAACCAGCTAATGAGGTGTTTACAATGAAAACAATAACAAAAATCTTTCTTGTCATCTGTACAGTATTGTTCATGACTACAGTGACTCATGCCAAGAATTATCAATGGCAATTGGTGCAATCATGGGATAAAGAGTCGTTGTACAGCGAAATGGTTAATCGCTTCGTACAAACAACCAAACAACTGTCAAAAGGTCAGTTGACCATCAATATCATTTCCAGCAAAAAAGGTGAAAAGCCCTTAAATGTATTTGATCTGGTGCAACAGGGGCAATACCAGATAGGGCACTCAGACTCCAGCTATTGGCGGGAAAAAGATTCAAATACTACTTTTTTTAGTTCTATCCCTTTTGGTATGACGACCCCAGAAATGTATGCCTGGTTTTATCATGGCGGGGGTATAGAGTTGATGACTAAGGTCTATGATCAGTATGGTTTGCTGTCGTTTCCTGGGGGGAATACGGGTCACCAGATGGGTGGCTGGTTTCGTCGGGAAATAAAATGTTTGGCTGGTTTGCGTGGAATCGCAATGCATATGAATAGCGCTGCGGCAGATGTCATGAAAAGCATTGGCGTTAATGTTGTCAACATTCCGGTGCAGGACCAGTATATTTCTCTGGCCAGTGGAAGTTTGGCTGCAGTCAGTTCAGTTAATCCGGCTGTGGATGTTGATCTTGGTTTTCATAATATCGCACCTTTTTATTACACCGGTTGGAATGCTCCAAGTTCGGAAATGCAGTTCCTGATCAATGCAGATGAGTTTTCTAAACTACCAGAGAATTTACAGCAAATAGTGAAATTGTCGATGCGTTTGAGTGCCTATGATATGTATACCAAGTTTAACCACCAGAATGGCGTTAAATTAGCCGAAATTCGCAAAGATTTTCCCAATGTGAAATTTCGTTCTCTACCACCGGAAATTATCAAGGCATTGAACCTTAGTTCAAGAAGTTATACGCAGAGCCAGGCTGAAAAGGGAAATGATTTAACTCGTGAAATAGTCTCATCAATAGACGCTTATAAACGTCTGATCAGGCCTTGGACACGTTACAGCAATCAGGCTTATTTGAATAACTCAGGTATATAAGCTTTAAGTGACGATGATGACTAATAAAAATAAAGAACTAAAGAGGTTTCACATGTTTAAAAGAACGTTTTATCTATTAGCTGTATTGCTGATAACCATGGTATCCACAGGTGTTGGCGCTGCTGAAAAACTAATTATAGGAACGGAAGGGGCATACCCACCGTTTAATTCAGTCGGACCGGATGGCAAATTGGTTGGATTTGATATTGATATTGGTGAAGCCCTGTGTGAGGCCATGGAAATGGAATGCGAATGGGTCACATCGGATTGGGACGGAATAATTCCAGCATTATTAGCCAAAAAATTTGATGTGATTCTGGCTTCAATGTCGATAACTGAGGAACGCAAGCAAAAAATTGATTTCACAGGCAAATACTATACCAGTCCGGTTAAATTCGCGCGCATCAAGGGATCTGATATTGAGATAACCCGGGATGGTGTTGAAGGTAAAACCATTGCGGTGCAATCAGGCACAGTGACAGAAAATTTTATTCGAGGTGTTTTTAATAATGCACGAGTAAAGGCCTATAAAACTCAGGAAGAGGCTAATTTGGACTTTGTAGCTGGCAGGGTAGACTTATTGGCCGCTGATATTTTTGTGCTGTATGAGTTTCTTGCCAGTGAGGCCGGGGAGAAATCAGAAGCCGTTGGTCCTAATTTTGATGACCAAGTGTATTTAGGCGATGGCATTGGTATAGGTGTACGCAAAGAAAATGCGCAATTACGGGATAAATTAAGCGCTGCTATTACAAAAATACGAGAAGATGGCACCTATAAAAAAATTAACGATAAATATTTTAAGTTTGATGTTTATGGTGCAAACACCGTAGCCCATTGGATTAATTGTGATTAAAAATTATTGCATTAAAGAACTGGTTCATTGAACTTTGACAACACCACTGCTCTAAGGAGCAATGGTGTTGTCAAACTTTCCCTTAGTAACGGTGGCTAAAATTAATCGTTCATATGTTTAAAAGCGATAATATTAGAGAACTCTGGAAAGATACTGATCCCATGGTGTGGGAAGGAAATTATTGGTTGGCCTCATTTGCTTTGCAGGAGCATGATCTTGTAGCCGAAATTATCTCAGAGGCCTTGATTGATGACAGCTATCACTCTGTGATTCGAGACCAACATGAAATAGCCTTGATTTTGCACGAGACTATTTGGGATAAATATCGCGTTCAGAAAAGCCATCAAAATGAGTTTGGCCCACTAAAAGGTATAACATTTAACGTAGTAGTAGACATCGAAGTATCCGGTTATCTTGCTCCAATGGTCGAAAAAATGGCAGAGCATAATATATCAATAGTTCCTCAATGCGCTTTAATTTATGATCATGTATTCATCGACACTGAAGATACATCTGCTGTTCTTTCAATCATTGAAAACATAAAATACCAAGCAGCGAATATTTAAGTATTATAACAATGCACAAACCACAGAACCGAGTCATATAGGAAGCTGAAACTTATGTTGGAAATTTTTATTAAAGGCTTTTTTTTAGGGCTGTCATTGATTGTTGCCATTGGCGCGCAAAATGCTTTTGTCCTTAAGCAAGGACTCAAAGGCCAGCATGTATTCTGGGTATGTCTGGTCTGCGCTACTTCGGATGCTGCACTCATTGCTATTGGGGTTTTCTCTTTGAGTCTGGTTGAGCAGTATGTGCCGCAATTTGCTACTTATGCTAAATATTTTGGGGCCATCTTCTTACTGGTATATGGTCTGCGTAGTTTCATCAGTGCTTTCGGTAAGCAAGAGAGCCTGCAACCGGATCAAAGGCGTGGGCAAAGTCTGTGGAAAACGCTGCTGGTTTGCCTGGCATTAACTTGGTTGAACCCTCATGTGTATCTGGATACGGTGGTTTTACTGGGGTCTATTGCTGCTCAATACGGCGAAAATGCGAAATATTTCGGCTATGGTGCTGTGACAGCATCATTCGCGTTCTTTTTTACTCTGGGGTATGGTGCGAGCTGGTTGCGTCCCTGGTTTGATAAACCCATGACCTGGAAGCTATTGGACATCATCATTGGTATTATCATGTGGGCAATAGCTTATAGTTTGCTGGTATAGATTTTCTGGTTTTAACTTCTGATTCTCAACTCTCGGCGCACACATCAATTAACCAGGCACGAAAAGCTTTCAAAGGTGCATAGTTTTTTCTGTCTTCAGTGGACATCAGGTAATAGGCTGGTCCGTCATCATCAGTAGAAGCGGGGGTGCTGCTTGTTGGCAAAAGTTGAATAAGTTCGCCTCGTTCCAATTCATTCTGAATTAGAAACTTGGGCAAGAGTGCTGCCCCCAGGCCGACGACGGCTGCCTGAGTTAGAATTGAAAACTGTTCAAATAGCATTCCGGGTGGGTTGTTAAAGGTTTGCTCTTGGGCGGCAAACCAATCTCTCCAGGCATCGGGTCTGGAGGCAATATGCAACAGAGTTAAGTCCGCAAAGTCTGCGGCTGTTCGTGGCTTGTGTTGCTCGAAATAGCCGGGGGAACAAATGGGTATAATCTGTTCTCCCATCAGATAGGTGGCTGTGCTGTCAGGCCAATCGGGAAGCCCAAAGTGAATGGCGGCGTGGACATCTTCCTGTTTCAATTCAAATGGGGTCAATTTTGTTGTGAAATTTACCGTGATATCCGGGTGTTGTTTAAGAAAGTCAGGCAGTCTGGGCATAAGCCATTTAGTGCCGAAGGTCGGTAATATACCCAGGTTCAAGATTCCATTGAGTGGGTTGGTTATCGCATTGAGAGTGGCGCTGCGCAGGCTCTGCAGAATAGTGTGCACTTCACGAGCATAGGTCTTGCCTGTATCTGTGAGTTCAATGGTTTTGCCATGGCGTTCGAATAAAATGACATCTAGCTGGTCTTCCAATGCTGCGACCTGGCGGCTGATGGCACCTTGGGTCAGGTGCAGTTCTTTAGCGGCTTGAGTGAAACTTCCGGTGCGAGCAGATGCATCGAAAGCCAGCAGCATACTGGTGCTGGGAATTAATCTGCGTTGTAATGACATAACGGTATAATGATGACTTTTTATCAGTTTTATTGGGTTTAAGGGACTAATTTAGCACTTAATCATTACTTTTTGTAATGATTTTTATGATAATTACTCGCTGTCTACGTTCAAGGGAATAGGGTTAAATAAACCTATCTATAATTATCAGTCGTCGTTTTATTATGAGCAGCATCTTTACAAAAGCAGAACGTTTACAGCACAACGGATTGTCAGTGATCGTACAACTTTCTGAACAAGCACAGGCAATGAAGGAACAGGGGCAGAGAATCATCAATTTATGCGTAGGTGAACCCGATTTTGATACCCCAGAGCATGTCAAAGCAGCGGCACAACAGGCCATGGTGCTGCAACAGACAAAATATACAGCTACAGCAGGCACTACAGCGTTGAAAACGGCTATATCTCATAAGTTTTCCAAGCAGTACGCATCTGAGATCAGTGCGCAAGAGGTCATGGTTTCCAATGGCGCAAAACAAGTCCTGTTCAATGCTTTGTTTGCCAGCCTGAACCCTGGAGATCAGGTTATAGTACCGGCACCATACTGGACTTCCTATCCGGATATGATCAGTGTCTGTGGTGGAATCAGCAAAGTTGTTCAGTGTGATCCTGCCAAGGGTTTTAAAATAACGGCTGATGCGCTGGAAGCTAGCATCGGTCCTGATACGCGTTGGTTGTTATTGAACTCGCCGTGTAACCCAACAGGTTCTGTGTATTCACAAAAAGAGCTACGAGCAATTGCTGATGTGTTGTTGAAATACCCACATGTCTGGATTATGGCTGATGAGATCTATGAACACCTGCTCTATGATGATCAAAACTTCGCTTCTTTTCGCAAGGTTGCCCCGGAGCTGGCTGATCGAACTCTGATTGTCAACGGCGTTTCCAAAGCCTATGCCATGACAGGTTGGCGAGTCGGTTATGGTCTGGGGCCCAAAGGGTTAATTGCTGCTATGACAGCGGTTCAGAATCAGAGCACCTCTGGTGTCTGTTCTATTGCACAGGCTGCAGCAACAGCCGCGCTTACCGGCCCGCAGGGTATTCTGCACCAACGCTGTGAGTCATTCAGGCAACGACGTGACAGTGTTGTTAAAAGCATCAATGCGATTGCCGGTTTACAATGCAATACCCCAGATGGTGCATTTTATGTCTTTGTTGATTGTGCTGCCTTTGTGGGGAGTCTTAAGCCTGATAACACGGACATCAAGACAAGTTTTGATTTCTGTCAGTATTTATTGCAAGCTGCTGGAATTGCTGTAGTGCCTGGCAGTGCCTTTGGTATTGAAAACTTCTTTCGACTGTCGTATGCAGCATCTATGGCTGAGTTGCAACAAGCCTGCCTGAGCATTAAACAGGCTTGCGATGCATTGACACCGGCAGCAGTAGCAGCATAAAGCCCGTAAAGTGTGGAGATTAGAAATGACTTATCTATCCAGTGATGTAGTAAGAAATGACTTTGCTGCGGCAATGTCAGATATGTATCGCCAAGAAGTTCCACTGTATGGTGCTTTGTTGGATTTGGTTGCTGAAGCGAATGAAGGAGTGCTCAGCAATCGCCCTGATATTTATCAACAGTTGGAAAATACCCGTAATCTGGACCGCATAGCCGAAGAACGTCATGGTGCTATCAGGCTTGGCAAGGCCAGTGAACTATTCACCATGCGGCGTTTGTTTGCCATCATGGGAATGCATCCAGTGGCTTATTATGATTTAAGCATAGCGGGTATTCCTGTTCATTCCACTGCTTTCAGACCGATCGAGAAGAGGGCCTTATCAGCCAATCCATTTCGGGTATTTACATCTCTATTGCGTACTGAACTCATCGAGGATAATGAGCTGCGGCGGCAGGCTGAAAGGGTTCTGGCTTCGAGAAATATTTTTAGTGATGAACTCATGGCGTTGATGACGGTTGCAGAGCGTCAGTCCGGACTATCAGCTTCTCAGGCAACGGAGTTTATTGAAAAAGCAGTTGATGTCTTTCGTTGGCATGATGAGGCTTTGATTGATGAGGCTTTGTATGAACAGTTGCACTCAAGTCATCGTTTGATTGCTGATGTGGTTTCATTTAAAGGACCCCATATTAATCATTTGACTCCAGCTACTCTGGATATCGATTTTGTGCAAGCTGCAATGCCACAAAGAAATATCACCCCCAAGGCGGTTGTTGAGGGGCCCCCGAAGCGTGATTGTCCAATTTTATTGCGGCAAACCTCATTTAAAGCTCTCAAAGAAGTTGTTAAATTTCCAGATAAAAGCGGTTTGTTGGTTGCTGGTTCTCATACTGCTCGATTTGGGGAAATAGAACAACGCGGTATTGCCTTAACGCCAACAGGACAGGCTTTATATGATCGTTTATTGAACAGCACTCGGGAACAGATTACTCCTAAGGCAGATGGTTCCAATGCGCAGCAATACGAACAGATTCTACTACAGACATTTGCTGAATTCCCCGATACATACACTGAATTGCGTAAAGCTGATTTAGCCTATTTTTCTTATTCTGTCAGAGATGCAACAGTTGACCAGGTGACAGGGAAAGGCAAATCACTGGAACAGCTTATTGAGTTGCAACTGGTCAGCTTTGACCCCATTATCTATGAAGATTTCCTGCCTGTCAGCGCGGCCGGTATTTTTCAATCCAATCTGGGAAATGACGATGCTGCAGCATTCAAACAAGAAAGTAATCAGACCGAATTTGAAAGGGCCTTGGGAGCAACGGTTGTTGATCGTTTTAAGCTATATCAACAACAGCAGGAACAATCGATTCAGGCTTGTCTGGAGTTTTTTGCCTGATGCAGCAACAAACTGAGCAATACACATCTTTAGCAATTGCTCTGAAACAGGTGGGGTTTCAAGGAGACTTTTCCTGCGATTGGTCAGCTCTGGCGGCTGCTACTGCTGATAACAGTGTTTACCAAATTACACCGCAGGCCATATTGTCACCGTACAATACTGAGGATCTTGTTCTTGCCATGCAGGTGCTCAATCAGGCGGAATTCTCAGCCTTACCATTGACAGCCAGAGGCGGGGCCACGGGTACTAATGGGCAGAGTCTGAACACCGGTATTATTGTCGACTTTAAGCGTTATATGCATGATGTGCTGGCGGTAGATGTGGTCAATAAAGAAGCGCTTATTGAACCAGGAGTCGTGCTCGAAAGCATAAATGAACGGCTCAAAGAGCATGGTCTTTTCTTTGCTCCACATACCTCATCAGGCAGTCGCTGCACTATTGGCGGCATGATAGCTACAGATGCCTCCGGTAAAGGCTCACGTGTTTATGGCAAGACGGGTGATAACCTGATTGCCATAAAAGTGGTTCTGGCCAATGGTGAATGTCTGGACCTTATGCCATTAAGTGACCAGGATTTGACGCTACCCCAGAACGGCCTTTTGAAATCGGCTTGTGACATCTGTTCGCAAGCAGCGCCTGAGCTGGAACAGCGTTTGCCCAAACTCACTCGACATTTTGTGGGTTATGATCTGGTTGGAGCAAATAAGCCGGAAGGTTTTGACCCGGTAAAGCTCTTCGCTGGCTCAGAAGGAACTCTGGGAATGGTCACACAAGCGCGTTTGAAACTGCTTGATATACCAAAACATAAGCGATTGGTGTTGATTGGTTACGACAGCTTTTACGCCGCCTTACAATCAGCAACTCTGTTGCTCAAACACGAGCCAACCGCAGTTGAAACCATTGATGACCATATCCAGACATTGGCTCATCGCTATGGCATTGCTGAACGGTTGCCATTGGCTCTGCGAACTCCAATGGACAATGGCCAGGTACCCATTTGCAATTTTGTGGAATATGCGGGTGATGATCTTGAATTGATCACAGAGCGTATTGAGGCTCTTATTGCCGACCTGCAGCAAACAGATGCTGTTCTGGCCTGGCATATTGCGCAAAACGACCAAGAGATTGAACAGCTCTGGAACATACGTAAATTATCTGCGGGTTTGCTGGGGCGTACCAAAGGCAAGCGCACACCGATTCCATTTATCGAAGATTGTGTGGTAGGAGCTGAGAAAATTGCGGATTTTGCTATGGAATTCAGAGCATTACTGGATGCTGAGGGGGTTGAATATGGCATGTACGGTCATGTCGATGTGGGATGTCTGCATATTCGCCCGGCACTGGATATGCAGGATAATGAAGATCAGATACGGTTTAAACGCATCTCCGATAATGTTCTGGCTCTGGTTGATAAATACGATGGCATCTTCTGGGGTGAGCATGGCAAAGGTGTACGTGGTCAATATTTACCACGCTTTGTTGGCGACAAGGCTTATCAGGCTTTTGCCGAAATTAAGAAACTGTTCGACCCCGACAATAGAATGAATCCGGGCAAGCTGGTGACTCCCGATGGCGACGAAAGTGCTTTGTGGCAGATTGATAAAACACCTTTTCGTGCCCACAAACGCTTGCAAAGTGATGGCCAGGCAGACCCATTTCATGATGCATTTCGTTGCAACGGCAATGCACTATGTCAGAGTTACTCTAAAGCCACTACGATGTGTCCATCGTATAAAGCCACGGGTGATGTTCGGCATTCACCTAAAGGTCGAGCGGATTTATTGCGCCACTGGCGAGAATTGTACAGCCATAACAAAAGTGAAGCTACGGCGATTGAACCACAGGTGTATGAAGCTTTGGATGGTTGCCTGGGGTGTAAAGCCTGCAGTACCAGCTGTCCGGTACAGGTCGATATTCCCGAGTTGAAAGCTCGGTTTTTTGAGCATTATTTTGCGCAGCGCAAACGACCTGTTCAGCATCTATTGATTGCCAATCTGGAAAAGTTCTCTGTTCTTGGGCAAAAAATGCCACGTGTTTTAAACGCTGTCCTGACTTCTGGTTTGAGTAAAAAAATCATGCATCATAGTTTTGGTTTGCGGGATTTGCCACCGTTTTCTACGGTGTTATCGAAGCAGGGAGAACAGAAACTGTTCTCTGTTTCCAAACTCAAACGACTGCAAAATCAACTGACGGATCGAACTGTTTTATTGCTGGCGGACAGCTTTAACCTTGCTTTTGATCATCAGACATTGCTGGATGTGAAAACGGCTTTGCAAAAATTAGGTTATAGCGTTTTTATTACCGAGTATAAAGCGGCAGGAAAACCCTTGCATGTGCTCGGTGAACGAAGAAAATTTGCCAAAGTTGCCCAGCGGTATAGCTTGTATTTGCGCGAATTGTCAGCCTTGGGTTTTCCCATTGTTGCTGTAGAACCTACTCATGTCGCCTTATTACGACAGGAGTATTCACAATATAATCCTATGAACCCTATACCAGAGGTGTTAACTGTCCCGCAGTTCCTTGGCCAGGAAATTGAAAATGAAAATGCAGCACAATGGCCTGTGCAACAACGCCAACTGTCTGCTTTATCGACAACTCTGATGTTACATTGCACTGAACGTAGTTTGTTTCCTGATGCTGAAAAGCAATGGAAACGTTTTTTTGATTATATAGGAATCGATATTTTTATTCCCGAACTGGGGTGCTGTGGAATGGCTGGAGTGTATGGGCATGATGTGAACAATTATGAGAATAGCAAAGCTCTTTTCGATATGGGCTGGGCTGAATCCTGTCATAGTGCTACTGAAAATAATAAAATTACGGCAACAGGGTTTTCCTGCCGTTCACAGGTCAAACGACTGAGTCCCTATGATATTCAACACCCATTGAGTTTGATAGCGTAAAAGTATTTCTTTATTAAGGGGTTTACCGGTATCTCTGGGTCGAAAATAAATCTGCTGGACAGTTGAAAACGCTGTCTCACTATTTACAATTGTCAATGAAGATTGCTATGCTCCCTGGCAATCTGTGCCTGTTTTCTATTGTATAATACTGTTCACCAATACGCTGTATCTCTATGGTTGCCAAAATACCTAAAAAGCTTATCGTGTGCTGCGATGGCACAGGAAATGAAATCAAGGAAAAACAATCAAATGTGTTGAAGTTCTATCATATGTTGGAACACAACGATACTCAGCTTTGTTTCTATGATCCTGGAATAGGTACTATCAGCAGCAGTGGCGCTCTGGATGAACTGTTTGTTAAAAGCAAAAGTGTATTCGCTCTTATGACAGGATTTGGTTTGGATCGTAATGTTCTCGATGCTTATCGATTTATTGTTAAAAACTACCTTCCTGGAGATGAAATATACCTGTTTGGTTTCAGCCGGGGAGCTTATACCGTCCGTGTTTTAGCCGCATTTATTCACATGGTCGGTGTTCTGCAGGTTCACCAAGAACATTTATGTTCCTATGCCTTTAGAGCCTATAAGAATGTTGGCATAAAAGGTGACCATAAAATTACCCACCGAGTGAATAAAACCCTGCGGACTCATCGGCCTGTTATTTCAATGCTGGGTTGTTGGGATACGGTCGGTTCAGTGATTATACCCACTGCCAGAAATTATTATTTTCCAACCATTGAGTTGCTGCCGTTTGTGCAGGAAAACCCATCAGTAAAAAAATTTCGCCATGCTATGGCAATTGACGAAAAACGCCGAATGTTTCGCCTGGTCCCATGGAAAGATGTTCAACCTTTCAACAAGGTTGTTTATCGCCAGCAGGACCCCGTTGTGTACCAGGATGTCGAGCAAGTCTGGTTTGCCGGTGTCCACTGCGATGTCGGTGGTGGCTATGCCGAGCAAGAAAGTGGTTTAGCCAAAATTCCTTTGATTTGGATGATGGAATCTGCACAAGAAAGTGGTTTGAAGTTCAGAAAAAGGATGGTCAAAATGATGGCCTATGGTCAGGATAACTACTCCGGCCATCAGGAAAGAGCCTATGTTGGTCCAAACCCTTTAGCGCAAAGCCATGATTCCATGACTTTGCGTTGGAAATGGTTGGAATACCTGCCTCGTCGAATCAAGCACTCACTGAATCAATCAACAAAAGCATTTCTTGGCTGGTATATTCAATATGCTGAGTCACGAACTATGGGTGTTGAAGCAAGAATTCATGGATCTGTGTTTGAACGCCTTGAGAACGGTGATTATCAACCGGATAATGTTTCCAGTAGTGTAGCAGAGGCCACCGCAAACAAGAGTGTATTGAACAGACCCTAAAACAGAATTTGATCAACAATCTCAACAAGCAACTTGCTGAGATTGTTGTTGAATTTGTTGGATTAAGTATCGGTCGTGCCGCAGAATTTTTTGACTGTGATTGCCAAACCATTCTAATGACACATCTATTTCAGAAAAACGTGGTTCTTGATGCTCTATGAGGTATTGAATAAAGGCCTTGAAGTTGATTTTTCCTTCAAACAGAGGAGTCATACCTTCGCGTGAACCTGATGCTGAATAGACATTGGGCGGAGAAAATACATTGAGCAGCTCTTCAGAGCTGATATTTTTGAAATGGAAATGATCTATATGCGGCTTTAATTGTTCCAAGGCTTCAATTTCATTGATTTTTGACTCCCAGACATGAAGGACATCAAAGTTCAGTTTCAGACTGTCGTGATTAACTTCGTCCAGTAGCTGTTGAGTGGATTTGAGTGTGTCAGCAAAGGTGTTGGGGTGAGTTTCAATAATTAAGGTCAGATTGTGTTCTGCAACACTCTCACAAAGAGCTTTAAGCCTTTTTACCAGTTTTTTCCGATCAACAGCACTGGTTTCAGCGCTGCCTTTTTCTCCCGCGAAGGTTCTTATTTTTTTAGCTCCCCAATGTTTTGCCAGTCGGCTTAGCAGTTGAATTTTATAAAAAGCCTCTTTGTCCGGAATTGCCAGTGGCAGATAGTCGCTGATCATAGGAACTTGCAGCCCATATTTCGCTAGCCAGTTTTTATTGTAATGAGGTTGGTCAGATAAATTTTTTGCATGAACACCCCATAATTCAATGCCTTGGAAATAGTTGTTTTTTGCCCAATTGGCCAATTGATCGATGGAGATCAATTGGTGTCTGAATGAAATACTGCAAATAGATAAGTTCATGCTTTGGCCACCATGTCTGCTTGGGTGAGTAGTGGGATAAAAGGTTGTTGCGGTACTTTAAGAGTCTGTTGCCATTGCTGAAATACTTCCAATAAGCGAAACTTAATAGTGAATTCACGCTCATCTTGCTGGTTTAGCAGAGTATAAATTTCTGCGAGTAATGTTTGGTCTACTGATGAACCATTCCTGCATTGGTTGGCTATTTTTATGGCTCGATATTGAATCTGTTTATAACTGCTGACCAATTCTTCAATGACATCACACAAGGATTCAAATTCGTTATCATTCAATTGTAATGCTCGCCAGAAAAAGGCAAAACCATGTTCATAAGCATATTTACGAATGGCAAGAACCGGTAATTGCTTAAGAGCATCATCCAGGTTTTCAGGGATGTGCCGAGAGTCCTTGCCGGTATGCACAGCAATGACTTGCCTGATGCTATCGGTCAAGGGATTATGTTCGTCATTGAAACAGGCTAAAAAGTAATCCTGTATCGCCTGTTGTGAGGAAGGCCTGATACTGTTGCTATCAAAAATATAACCACCGGCAACGTCTGTAGACTCTATAGCGTATAATATCTGTGACTTATCCATAGTTCCTTCCCAACGAAAATCCGGGTCAGACATAAACCATGATTCTGGGTCTTCGGTCGGTTCCAGAAGGACATAGTGGGGGAAAGGGTTCTGGTTGAATTTGTTGTCTCTTTCTGGCAGACGATACAAATCCAGCATGACCATAATATGTTGGCTGTCGGTCTTATTTTCCAAGTGTGTCAGCAGTGTGTTTATATTGTTGTCTTTGCTGCGGTTATGGTCGTACCAGGGCGTAATTGAAACACTATAGAGTTTTTCATACCAGTGCCTGAAAAAGTCATGATTGATATTTTGACCGTGATAAGCCAGGCAAGCATGGTCGTCAATAATTATTTCAGCATCCCAGACACCAAAGTAGAAAGGGCGATGGTCTACTCGTTCATCCTGTTTGATAATTTCACAGATACAGCTGACAAAGCAATGCACTTTGATATCTTCGAATTCTTGCTCCGGCGACTGTTTCTGTAGAGAGTGTTGGCTATCCGTTGTTTGTTCAAGTGTCTGTTGGTTTACATTCGTGTATTCAATCGTTTTTGAGGTGTTGGATTGCCTTATAATAAAATCAGCCAGGTCTCCCACGGTGGCAAAATCTTTCTGATTCAATGCATTGTCTGGAACTGCCAGACCCAGTTCCAACTCAAGGCTGACAAGAAGTTGCATGACCAGCACAGAGTCAAGATACAGGTCTTCATTGAGACGGGCCGTTTCGCTGAAAGCCGATATTTGGGGAATGTGTAACTCTTGTTCCAGAATTTGGTAGATTGCGATAAGTGCTGTTGATTTTTGCATAATTGGGTGTCTTATATAACGCTATGAAACAGGTCGAAGTGCCTGTTCTTTATTGATAGTTTTATCCTGTAAAGGCTTTTGAACGGGCATCGCCTTTTGAGTCTGTTGTTGCGCTAACTTACGGCGATTTACTTTGCCATTAGGCAGGCGTTCAATAGCTTGAACTGCCAATAATTGTTGCGGAATTTGATAACTGGCCATATGGGACTGACACCATTGCCGAAGTTCGTCTGATGACACTGATGGATGGCTGACATAATGCAGACATACCCGATGACCAGCAAAAGCATCTTCTATTTTAAAGATGACCGCATCGTCTATATCTGGGTGACACAGGAGTATATCTTCTATTTGCTGGGGATAAACATTGAGTCCAGCCACAATAATCGTATCATCCTGACGTGCAATGAAATGCAGTGTGTCATTATCAGGCCGGTTTTCCTGTAGATAACCCAGGTCCTGTGTGAAGACCGTAGTTTCTGGTTCATCATTGAGTTTTATCTTGGGAATAGTGACAACGATTTCCTGAGGGTGTTCGCTGTCCTTACTACAAGCCACACTCAGGTGAGGTAAAGGCGTGCCAATATCGCTGGTACACTGCATATCTTGATTAATACTGATACAACCTGCTTCAGAGCAACCGTATTGTTGAAACAGGTGCTTGATAGTGGGGCGTATTTGTTCATACAAGGCCTGCGGCATGATGGTGCCTGAAGTCATTGCTGCATGCAATTGGGAGTGTTTTGGCCATAAACGCATCAAACCCTGGAGTAAACTGGGTGATGCATACAATAGAGGTTGTTCGCATGCTAATAATCGTTTAAGCAGGTATTTGGGGTTGATATTTGTGATCACTATGGGGGATTGGCCGCGAGCCAAAGCAACCAGGACACCGCTGATTAATCCATAAGAGTGTGTGGTTGGGCAGGCAATGACCGGTGTCATAGTGTTGGCTTGCGCAAAATGGCTGATGTAGCTGTGTATTTCCTGGTCGATGCTTTGCCAACTACGAGTAATGCATTTAGGCTCTCCAGTGGTTCCCGAACTCATTTGAATCAATCCAATTGTGGTTTTGTCTGATGATTGCAAAGAAGGTTGGTTTTGAATCTCTATGGGAGTATTCAATGTCTGGAAGTATAAATGGCTGCAACCAGCTCGGTTTGCTAAGCGCCTGGCAGCAGATAATGGCGTGTCTGGATGAATCGGCATAACTGAAATGTTCTTTGCTTTGAAGTAAAGGCACAGAGCCAACCAACTTACAGTGCTTTGCAGGCAGACAGCTATGCTTGACTTTGGAGATAGACGGGGCAGATCCATCACATCGAACTGTCGATGATATTGCTCAATATCATGGTTGCTATAGGTTCTGTCATCAATATTCAGCATGAGTGTCTCCATCCGATTTTGTATGAGGTCGTTGTTGTTTGTTTATAAAACCTTGTTGTCTGGTGCTTGCCAATGGGTTGTCAACGTAATGATGAAATTCCTGCTCGGTATTAGGCTGCAATTTTTTTCTAAGTAACGATTCGGTTTGCACTTTTGTTTGATAAATGTCGATAGCTGAAATGCGCTGTTCTGCGGTGTGATTGGCTGCGCTATATTGTTCTAAACAGTGACCTACGGTACTCCAGAATTGTTTTTCAGGTAGCTGGTAATGCTGTTCCATTACTATCGCCAACTCACTTAAGTTATAGACAAATAGAGTGTCTACTAGCAATTCTCGTAAGGCTTCGACATCGGTCATCCAGTAATATTGATTGTCGTGTGCATTGTTGTAACAGCGATCCAGCTTTGTGAAATTGGGTATTTTCGATGGGTCAGCGATATAGCTGTCGACATATTCCAGACTTTCGTGGAAATCCCGCAGGATAATTTTTTGTGGCCACCCATTATCATGTACCAATATCATATTTTGTGCATGTGCTTCCAAGGCAATACCATGATGAACCAGCAAACGCCAGACTGGGATGACAGCCACTTTGATTAATTGTCTCAGCCATTGATGACACCCATAATGCTCAACCCAGGGGTGAATAAACGGGTAACCATCTGTTTCTACCGTCATTAGAGCCACAAAAGGTAATGCCTTGTTTGCACAATGGTGCTGCTCCAGGCTTTCACGGAAAATAACGCCTATCTGTCCGGTAAGAGAATCAATCCAGGAGTTCTCCTGACTTTCTGCTGCATCCTTTGTTGCATCAATGAGAGGGCTTTCAGGTGAGTTTTCCTCCAGTAGAATACCTGCGTATTCAGCAAGCAAACCCAGTGCTTGATGTTGACGGAAAAAAGAATCTGCTTCCAACAAACTGACTAACCATTCAGACAACACCGGAGCGGTGCATACGGAATGCGCTTCAAGGGTTCGCAGTGATGAACTGTTCACCATGTTCATAGGCAACTTGATATTCGCTTTGTGCGGTTGACTCACATTGAGCAATGTTCGCACAGAGATGCTGGCCTGATAAAAATCACCGGCAATACCCAGGTGAACGATATGACGTTTTTCCAATGGTTCCTGGAGTTCCTGCTGCAGGTTGTGCCATTGCCATGGATGGATAGGCATCAATCCATATTCAAGCCAACTGGTATTGTTCTCGAGCATCTGATGCTGCAGAAGGGTCCAGGCCGACAGTGATAACTCGGATTGCCAGAAATGGCTGTCACCATGATCACTTATGGCTTGTTTCAGATAACAACGCCTTATAGCCAACCAATGTAGCTGAAAAGTGTTGGCCTGTTCAGGGCCATACAATGCATGATCCTGTAAACTGAAACCCGTTCGAGCTTTAAAACAGGGGTGGTAGGGGTGTCCTTCGTCAATGGCTGATTCCAGCTCGCGATACGATAAATGGCGGCGCTCTTTGTAAAAGGGGGCTTGTTGAGTGTTCCAATCACAGAGGGTTATTGTCTGTTGTAGTTCCTGAAGTAATTGCTTTTTAACCATTTCTTTTAAGCCGAAATGAGTTGCTAAAGCATCAGCAATATTATCAATTCGAGGTGATAAAACCTGAATTTCCAGAATTTGTTTGATGCTGTTGGTTTCCAGATGTATTCGACCAAAACCGCCAATATAGCCAATAGCCTGATAGTCTTGTTGACCTAATGAAAAACGAAATAGAGTATTTTCAACGCGATAGTCAAGCAGTTGCTCATACAATAATGCTTCGACTAGTTGACGGATAACACGTTGTTCACTCCTGGTGACTGTTTCAAGTGTTTTGTACGATTGTGCATTAAGTGTTAATGATGAGTCAGGCCGATTCACGTAACACCCCGGAATTAATATAGTGAGAGGCTGTTGCTGGAGTTGCCTGCATTGCTTGTTGGCTGATGTAATATATTGGGTTTTTTATGTGGGTATAGACAGCAAGTTCCAGTTCAACTTGTAATTCATCAACATCCTCCACTCGTGTGAGTAAATTTCCTTTGCAGGGAATGTCACGTTGATACAAAATAGATTGGACCAGTGCTGTGCCAACGCTGCGCAGTTGTGGCAACAACCGCAGCAGCTTTTCATAGGCTGATTCAAGCAATCGTTCTTCATTGATCAACCCGTCTAACCCAAAACGATTAATCACTGAGAAAAGCTGGTTTATGACCAGGTAATAGCTGAAGCGGTTTCGAATCATTTCGTCGTCATAAAACAAGTCTTCGATTCTATTGAGTTCAGGTTCAAGGGCTAATAAATCCTTGCGTAAATGGTTTGATAAATAAAAACCTTGATTGTCGCGATAATAATAGCGTTTCGGATAGCCTTTGCTGACATCAAGCAAAGAGTTCTGCTGGTGAGCTTCAAGGGCAATCCCATAAGTGTCGTATAGCCGTATGGCCGGTTCAATCGCGCAATCCCAATAGGCTTCGAACCATGACAAACTCACATTACTTATTGATCTATTTTCCTGAGCGGCCAGTTGGTGAACCATCAGCGCCAAGCGCGATGGACTATCAGGCAGTAAAGGGTCTTGTACAATAGCTGCGATTGATTGCACACTCAAAGTAGGCTGCTTAGCTCTTGATTGGAAAAAAGGGTTCTCTCTGACAATGACTTCGAAACCACTTTCCTGTCTGTCAGGCAAATTCAGAGTGATGTAGGCCGGGTCATCTATAGTTGTGAATTGAGGGTATTGTTCAGAAAAACCACAGGTTCGTAATAGTCGAGCAATCAACATACCTGCATCCAATTCATGTTGCATATTAATGCGCATGGAATTGGTAATTTTTACGGGAATGGAGAGTTTGATCATGTACTCCAATTCTTCGCAATAGACGGTTCGTACTGATGATGTCGGAGTGAAGTAAGGTCCGAGCTGACCGATATCTGTTATGCTGCCCTGTTGTTGCAGTTCGATAATATAATTCTGATGCAACAGCCATTGAGCTTGCAGGGGATGAACCGGTAATACAACCATGCCATTGTTAAGGTGATTGTCGATAACGTCGGCCAAGGAATCAGTGGCAGGTCCCATAACAGCAATTTGTTGCATGATATGTTCAGTTGACGTTTCCAGAATAGAGTTTTGGTTGACAAGATGTCGATCAACAGCAAAGAAATGCAATTGAAACTGCCCACACAGTTCTGGGGTGTAATTCTGGTGTTGCCAGGCATGAATGCCTTGTCGAGATTTAGGAGTAGGGTGCAACCAGTGGCCGAATAGAAGGGATTGTTCAGAGTCAATAAATCGCCGACTGTGCAGGCGTGAATCGTCAAATCGTTGCTCCAGATAGTCGCTCATAACTTGATGGCTTTCTATGGTACGAGCAAGCAACTCCAGTTTGTGGGGTTTGATTGAAATAGCCTTCGAATTTTCGCTGTAAATATTGTCTATTAACAATTGGATAGCAGTAAGGCTGTCTATTTGTTGCCAATCAAATTGATTTAGCGGCTGTTGATAGATAGTGGTTAAGCGATGTCTCCCGACCAATGAACGAAAATTAACCCCGATTGCCAGAGTAATATCAAGTGGTTTGAGTTGAAGCTCAAGTATATAGGTTTCGTGGTTATCAAAGTTAACTCCAGTCTCCAGCCCCCAGTCTAATTGAGAGTGCCAGACTCCAGGGTCTATCTCCCTGAGGTAGCAGTTCATAAATGCTTGAAATGATGCGTTGTTGGCGGTCTTTCTCGCTATTTTTTGCATGCTTATACCTTATCTTTTGATAATAAATTAATGCATGCAATTTAATGAGAATGATTTTCATTATCAAATGAATTTACATTTGTTACTCATTAATGTTGGTTTTTTATCGATGATGGCCAATGCGGGTATGTCACGATAATAGCCAGTATAAAAGTACACCATTCGGCTAAAGGTAGAGCTATAAGAAATGACCATTGCGATGTCGCCCAGAGTATCGCTTTGAACTGAGGCAGCAAAGTATATAACAAAACCAATAATAAACCCGGTAAGACCAGACTGCGAGCTGTGGCTATTAAAGCGGAAGGTCTGGGTTTATGAATGGCGGTTAAATAGCAACTTAAGATTATGTTCAACCCATTAACTAAAAACAGTGGCCAGATTAGCAGCAGGATCTGTGCTGCAAGATCGGCAACTTCCACAGCTTTAGAGTCGAGAAACCAACTGATGGCGATATGCTGCCATTGCAATAATACCAATAGCAAAACACCTCCAAGCGCCAAAGCACAACATAAACCGGTAAGCAGGAATTGTTCGATTCTGTGTGTGTGTTTTGCGCCGTAATTCTGGCTGATCACTAAGTGCAGAGCATCGGCAATGCCATAGCAAAGCATAATGCTGAGAAAAATGAAGTAATTAACGACACTGAAAGCGGCTATACCTGCTAAACCCAGGCGTGCAATGACCAGATAATTGATTAATAGGAATATCAAACCTACAGATATTTCGTTGATAAACTCAGACAGACCATTAAAGGCTGCATGTCTGAGTTCTGACCATTGAGACTGGCGCAGTGAAAGCCGTAGTGTTCTTTTAGCACTGAAAAAGTAAGACATTAAAATGAGGCACTGTACTATCTGGGCTAATAAAGTGGCATAAGCAGCGCCTGCCAGCCCCATGTTCAGATGAACAATGAATAGTGCATCCAGTAGTATATTCATCAATGCACCACTGACCAAAGCACATGTGGCTAACAGTGGATGTCCATCAATGCGAATAAAATAGTACAACACTAGTGAAAACAACTGGATGATGAGCACCCAGCGAATTATGCTGAAATATTGGCTGATAACAGGTTGGACTGAGAGTGGAGCATTCAGTATTTGATACAATTGTTGTTCAAAAAATACACTGAGCACAGCAAGGGTGGTGCTGATTATGCCTATGGCAATCAATGACTGGTTGAAAATTCTGCTGGCAGAATGAAATTTTGCTTCCCCCAGATAGGTACCTGCACTGACAGAACCACCAATGGCGAACATCAATGCAATAGCAAATAAGACGGTCAAATAAGGAACCAATAAAGTGATAGCTGCAAGTGCGTCTGCACCTATATGGTTGCCTACAAAAATTCCATCAACCAAATTGGCGGTAGTGATGGCGATCAGGCTTATACTGGAAGGAATTACATAGTATAAAAATGTTGGAATGATGCGACCGGTTAACGCCGGGTTGGTATGGGTTTTGTCCATGGATGTTGGTTTTTTACTTAACAAATGTTGGCACTATAAAACGAATGAACACTATCTCAATGTCTATTTACAACTGTGACACTTTCGACACTCTGGATGGTTGATTATTTTATTCTTGTAATAAGAGTTGCAATTGATAATCATTCTCATTAATGTATTGGCTTTCTTACTCTTTTTTTAGTATCAGGTTGCAGCAGTGGAATCAGCGCGAATTTTAATTATTGATGATGATGTTGTTTTAAATGACCAATTAGCAAGCCTACTGAGTTCTCAGGGCTTTATAATAAATCAGTGCCATGATGGTCAACAGGGCTTGTTGAGTGCTTTAAGTGAAAAATTTGATTTGATTTTGTTGGATGTTCTATTGCCGGTGATGAATGGATTCTCTGTATTAAACCGTCTGCGAGAAACTCACCAAACTCCAGTTATGATGATTACGGCCTGTGGTGCTGAAGAAGATCGCATTGAAGGTTATAGCATTGGCGCCGATGATTATTTGCCAAAGCCATTTAACTTGACTGAGATGCGTTTGCGTATTGATGCTTTGCTTCGCCGCTCTCGCTGGTTGGACAGTGGTAATCAAAAAAAGCATGAATTGTCTGTTGGGGATTTATTTTTGTCCAGAGCCATACAGAAAGTCGTTTATGATGGGCAGAATATTGTACTGACTCCCATACAGTTTCGTTTGCTATGGGTGCTTGTCGAGCATTGTAATGAGGTGTTGAGCAAACCTTATCTCTACCAAGTTGTCCTCGAAAGAGCCTTCAGTCGTTATGACCGTAGTCTTGACATGCATCTCAGTCGTATTCGAAAGAAACTTATGGATGCCAATATGCCTGCTGAACGGTTCGTCACAGTTCATGGCAAGGGGTATTTATTTTCAATGAAATAAAGTCAAGACGACGTTTTATGAAGAATCGTTTGCTATGGAAACTTTTCTGGGTCATTGCTGTTGGAACAGTCGCATTATTCTGGGGTGTTGATATTTTAAGCAAACATGCCGAACTGCAGATGAGTTTTATCTCGAAAGAACATCAACAGCAGATAAGCGCTTATGCTTTAGAAGCTGAGCGTATTTATACGAATGAAGGTGAGCAGGCATTGGCTGATTGGTTGCAATATTTGCAAAAATCTGAACAGACGTGGGCGGCAGTCACTCAGGCTCAAGTGAATCCACTTGCTGGAAGTTCATTATCACAACAATTTCTGGATGGATTCCGTCTGGGGAGAAATATTGAATGGAAGATTCATCTGTATTTTAAGGATAATCCGATAATCGACATGCCTTTTTCGGACGGCAGTACGCATTTTCTTATTCAACTTCCTCAACGTATGCGACCTGGTGATTTTTTCCCCTATGCCAATATAGCATTGCGGATTGCTTTACCATTTGTTCTGTTGTGTCTGTTGTCATTTGTGTTGTATCGATATGTTATGGACCCGTTGGAAAAACTGAACAGAGCAACCCGACAGTTCAGTGATGGAAAATTTGATGTCCGAATCAATGATGGTTCAGATCTTCGCAATGATGAGTTGACCAGCCTGGCGGAGACATTCGACCAGATGGCTGAGCGCACCAGCTATTTGATTAGTAACCAACGTCAGCTTCTGGCTGACTTGTCGCACGAGGTGCGGACACCACTGGCCAGAATTGATATGGCTGTTGATTTTGTAGAGCAAGGTGTTAATCCGCAAGGCGCTTTGGCTCGCTTGCGCTATGAATCTAATGCCATGCGTGAATTGGTTGAAGATACCTTGACCCTTGTCTGGTTGGATAATGAGAAGCCGTGTCTTAAGGAAGAAACTTTCGATCTGGTTGAACTGATTCAAGTCATTTGTGATGACGCACGATTTGAATACTCGGACAATGAATTACTGACTGAATTACCAGAGAGGGCTGAACTCTCGCAGAGCAGCCAGAGAGCTTTAGGACAGGCATTGGAAAACATTATTCGTAATGCATTGCGCCACAGCCTTGAAGAAGGGCAAGTGCTTGTTTCAGTACAATACAATGCTGATGAATGTATTGTAACAGTAAAAGATTGGGGTTGTGGTGTTCCTCAACACTTGCTGAGTGACATATTTCGACCTTTCTTTCAGGTTGATGCTTCCAGGTTGAGCCCTGATAGTTTAGAGATGTCCACTCGTGGTAAAAAGCGTGGGGGGTATGGCCTGGGTTTAGCATTGGCGCAACGTCAAATTGCCGCTGTAGGTGGCACAGTGCGAGCACAGAACCACTTCCACTCACCATCAAATTCTATTGCAGGCCTGCAAATTATAGTGACTTTGCCAACAAGCTCTGGAAAAGCGTAACAAATGTAAAAGTCATTCACATTTTTTCTGTAGAGACGATAATGTATGCGAATAACAATCATTATCATTTAAGTGGGATTATAGTATGACTGCGTTTTATCAGGAAAAAAAGCTTAAACAGACACTGTTACTAAGCTCTATCACAGCTGTTTTTTCAAACCAAGTAGCATTTTCAGCGGAACTTCAGCAAAGCAACAATGTTGTTGCGTTGGATATGATTTCAGTTGTTGGTCAGGCGACCAGTGGGCTTGACCATGTGGTTAACTCAGACGATCTGGAAAAAAACCAAGCGAGTGATCTGAGTGATATCTTTCGCCGTGAGTCATCGGTCAGTGTTGGTGGATCAGTAAAGATGGGTCAGAAAGTGTATGTCCGTAATATTGGTGAAGACTCTTTGAATGTCTCTGTTGATGGTGCTGAGCAAGCTGGTGCCGTCTTTCATCATTCTGGTCGAATAGCGGTTGATCCTGAGCTATTAAAGCGCGTCGAGATAGAAGCAGGTGCTGGCAGTGCCGCAGCAGGGCCAGGCGCTTTGGGTGGTTCAGTACGCTTTACCACAAAAGACCCTGAGGACTTATTGAAAGAGGGGCAAAACATCGGTGCATTGGTCAAAACTTCTTATTTCAGTAATGGTGATAACAAAAAGGCCAGTGCTACAGTATTTGGGAGATCAAATACTGGTGTTTTAAGTGGCATGTTGAGCTTGGTTGGCTCTGATGTCGATAATTCTGATGATGGTAATGGCGATGAAATAGCCGGTACAGAATCAGAAAAAAGCTTAGGTTATGCCAAGGTGATTGCTGAGTTAAGCGATGAACAGAGTTTGTCTCTGAGTTATGAAAATGTCACTGAAGAAGGTAAGATTCTGTACAAACCTGAACTGATTGCCAGCCGAAGGAATGTGCCAGAACCAACCGAAGGTAATCGTGTAACCAGCATTGTTAACTATGCTCTGGCGGGACAGGACAATGATTGGTTAGATTTGTCATTAAACCTCTACCACACAGAACAGGAACAGGAACGCGAATTTCGCGGTACATCCTATGACGGTGCGGTAGAAACGGTTGGTTTAACTCTGCAAAATAAGAGCCGTATAGCACAACATCAATTGGTTTATGGGATCAACTACCGTGATGATGAAAGTCGTTTGCATGATGTAGATTTTGCACAGCCTGATTTTCAGGAAGCGGGAAAAGTAAAAGGAATTTATCTGCAGGATGTTATCGAATTCAACCAGCAACTGACAGTGTCTACTGGCATACGCTTTGATGATTACGAACTCAATGATGTCAATGCTCAGAATATTACTGATAGCGGCTTTTCTCCAAATTTGAGCGCCAACTATGAGCTTATGCCTGGTTTAAGCATTAGCGCTGGTTATGCTGAGGCCTTAAGAGGTCCGGAAGTTAAAGATTCATTTAAATTGTCGACGTCAAGCAATATTCCTGATCTGCAGGCTGAGAAAGCTAAAAATATTGAACTTGGACTGGACTTCTCCCGTAGTGATTTTAATCTGGGTCTTGGCGTCTATCGTTCCGTGATAGAAAACCCCATTGCAGGAGTGACTCCATTCGCCAAGGTGTATGAAAACTTAGAAGATGACATCAAGTCCCTTGGATACTTTGTCCGTCTTGATCACAGCTGGGATAAATTGACCTTGGCAGCCAGTTTCAACAGCGCAGATACTGAAGCTAATGGAGAGCCAGTGACACGTTATTTCTATAGTTCATCAGCAGCCTCAACCGGGGATACATTAATACTGGATCTGGGATATCAATTCTCCGAAAACCTGACCGCAGGTTGGGCGACTGAGTTTGTCAAAGGCATTGATGATATTCGCTTAGTGGTTGCTGGCGAACAATTGCAGGTGGATAAGCCAGGCTATAGCGTACATGACATTTACTTACGTTGGTTGCCACTGTCAGATGATAATGTAACGGTGAATTTTGCAGTAAAAAACTTGTTTGATAAACAGTACCTGAGCCATGGCAGTGTTGAAGACTTTCAAGGCAATGCTGGTTATGAAGGAATATCGGGTTCGCCTGAAGCTGGAAGAGATGTTCGTTTGAGTGTCGCAGTTCGTTTTTAATGACTGCTTAGTATTGACAGGAGAAGAATGTCCCTTTTGAGTATCGTGCAAGCACAGCCAAAGGGACATTAATTTACAATTGGAAATAGATGAATGATGAAACCAATACTAGTGATGATGCTTTTCTGTCTGTATCTGCAGACAGCGCAGGCACAAACCGCAGTGTATGATGACCATGAAGGCATTCATGTAGTTGATTTGGCTGGTCGAAATCTGCATTTTAAAACGGTGCCGCAGCGTATTATTTTAGGGGAGAGCCGTTACTTGTTCGCCTTGTCAATTCTGGATCAAAAAGATCCTCTGCGACGTATAGTTGGCATGGTGACTAACCTGAAAAAAATTGATTTTGGCAGCTACCGTCAATATCGCAAAAAATTCCCCGAAATTGATGCAATAGCGCAAGTAGGTCATACATCAGCTGACAGTTTCAGCGTCGAAAAAGCCTTGAGTTTGAATGCCGATCTAGCCATTTTCGGCATAGATGGACATGGACCGAATGCACGCCATGCCCAATTGATAGACCAGTTGCAAAGTGCCGGTGTAAAGGTTGTTTTCATCGACTTCCGCAATGAACCAGTGGTCAATGCGGTTAAGAGCATTACCTTGTTGGGCAAAGTGTTGGGCCGTGAACAGCGTGCAAAACAATACACGGATTTTTATCAAGATCAACTGCAACGAGTAAGCAAACGCCTGTCTCAACTTGATGCGCAGGCAATAGAGCTTGATGTTGAACAAAAAAGGCCTGATGTGTTCCTGCACAGTCGAGTTGGTTTGCAGGATTTGTGCTGTGAAACCATGGTTAGAGGCATGATGGCTACATTTATTGACCAAACCAATGGCGTCAACATTGCCAGAGAACGGGTGCCAGGCAGTGCAGGAATTTTGAATCTGGAATATTTGTTGATGAATCAGCCGGAGGTGTATATAGCTACAGCGATCGGTGCATCCAGCGATTCGACACCAGCAGATGGTGACAATATACCTCCTTATATAATATTAGGTGCTGGTGTTGATGAGGCAATTGCTCAACGTTCCTTTGTACGGGCTCTTAATGCCAGCGGTATCAATGAATTGCAGGCGGTTAAGACTCAACGAGCCTATGCAATCTGGCATCATTTCTATAATACACCTCTGAATATTGTCGCAATTCAGGTATTTGCCAAGTGGCTGTACCCTGATGAATTTACAGACTTGGACCCCCGGCACACACTACAAGTCCTATTTGACCGTTTTCAATCTGTGCCATTGCAGGGAACCTACTGGTTAGCTCTAGAAGAACCGGTGAATGGTTGATGAATAAACCATCGGCATTCTCTCTTGAACAGAGTAACCAGCGACAGCTGGTAGATATATACAGTCGTTTTGTTATTAAACGGCAACTATTGTTGCTGATACTTGTGTGTGCCGTAATAAGCAGTTTTCTGTTTGATATTTCACACGGACCAGCAAACTTGTCCATGTGGCAAGTGTTTAAAGGTTTACTGAACCCGGATTCAGTGTCGATAACCCAACAGGTTATTATCTGGGATGTGCGTTTGCCTTATGCGTTGATGGCTGTTTTGGTAGGGGCTTGTCTGGGTTTGGGTGGTGCAGAAATGCAAACTGTTCTGAATAACCCCTTGGCCAGTCCTTTTACATTGGGAGTAGGCTCTGCTGCGACGCTTGGAGCATCAACCGCTATCGTTCTGGACTTAAGTTGGTTGGGGTTGAGCTTTACCTACTTGTTGCCACTTGCTGCGTTTGTTTTTGCCAGTATGGCTTCTTTGTTGATCCTGTTTTTATCACGAGCTATGGGGGCTAGTGCACATACCATTTTGTTGTTTGGTATTGCCTTAATGTTTGGTTTGAATGCAGCAGTAGGGCTTCTTCAATTTGTCGCTGATGCTGGGGCATTACAACAAATCGTTTTTTGGACTATGGGCAGTCTGGCTCGAGCAACCATCGAAAAAACGATTATAGTCAGTCTGGTTTTGGCTGTTTGCTTTGCAGCAAGCATGTTGCAAATCTGGTCTATGACAACTCTGCGCGGCGGTGAAGAGCAGGCAAGGAGCCTGGGTATTAATGTGGAACGTTTGCGTTTGACAGTACTGTTAAGGGTGAGCTTGCTTACGGCAGTTGCATTGGCTTTTGTTGGGGAAATTGGCTTCGTCGGTTTAGTAGGTCCACATATTGCCCGCATGTTGCTTGGTGAAGATCACCGTTTCTTTTTACCAGGTAGCGCAATAGCTGGAGCCTTACTGTTATCTTTGTCTTCGATCGCCAGTAAAGCGATTGTGCCGGGTGTTATTCTACCTGTTGGTATTGTGACAGCTCTGGTAGGTATTCCGTGGTTCATGAGCCTGATATTCAACCGTGGCCGTGGTAATGGGGCTTTGACATGAGCCTGTTCATAAAAAACATGACGGTTGGTTATGGTCAACAGACTATTGTCAGTGATATCCAACTACCTGAAGTATCGGCAGGCTCTCTTGTGGCTGTTATCGGGGCTAATGCCGTCGGCAAATCGACCCTATTAAAGTCATTGGCGGGTCTGCTGAAATATACGGGACATGCCAGTTTTGAAACCCAACAGCTGGGTTTCATGACTCACCGTCAGCGAATCAATACTATTGGCTATCTGCCGCAGACACTACCTCAGGCGACAACATTGGTGGCTTATGAGTTAGTCTATTGCGCTTGTAAAGCCAGCCAGACAGGACTTAGCTCAAAACAGGTGGATGAACGTATTGAACAGGTGTTTGAGAGTCTGGGTATATATGACCTTGCTTTGCGTAAAATGTGTGAAATGTCTGGAGGACAGCGGCAAATGATTGGCCTGGCTCAAGTATTGGTTCGCCAACCCAAATTGCTTTTGCTGGATGAACCAACCAGCGCTTTGGATTTGCATTGGCAATTGAATGTGCTTGGAGCGATTCGCCAGCAGACCCAGAACCAGAATGCAATTGCCTTGGTTGCCAGTCATGATTTGAATCTGGCTTTACGCTTTTGCGATCAATTATTGATATTGGCAGGGGGCAGGGTGTTGGCTATGGGAAAACCACGAGATGCACTAACGCCTGCCAACCTGCGAAGTGCCTATGGTATCGAAGGAAGGATTGAATCCTGTTCACAAGGCCATCCGATTGTCCTCGCAGATAGAGCCTGTTAACTAATTAGATGCACATGAGAAAAGATATGACTAACCCCCCTGTAAGCACAGCTCAACTTCAATCACAACATACATCAATCAAGCGGTTTTGTGCTGATTCTTCAATTGTAACGAATGAAGCGCTGCGATATTTGCAGCGTTTGTGTAAGCATTTCAGACATAAAGTGCCGGTGACTTTGACAGAGCAAACGGGGTTGATTGAATTTGCCATGGGGACATGTGAATTAACCGCGGATGACCATGTTTTGAACATGCATTGTGAAACGGTCGATTATTTTGCTTTGAGTGAAATTATGCAAACGATGCAAAGTCATTTTGAACGATTCTCCAAGCCTGAAACAGCAGCGATAACCTGGAATATGACGGTGCTAAAGTAATCATGAAAAATAAAAAGAATCAAACACTGAACGTTAATGCTGCCAGAAAAACGTATGGCATTAAACGTTGGAGCAACAATTATTTTGATATCGATAATAACGGTGATGTTGTTATCAAGAATCCATTTAATGCAGATGCTGAGCCCTTATCGTTGATGACGATAATTCAAGGAATGCGCGATCGGGAGCTGCAGATGCCAGTTTTGTTGAGGGTTGAAAATATCCTCAATCAAAGTATCAGCACATTGAACGAAACGTTTCGTGACGTGATGCAACAGGAAGGTTATCAAAATGACTATCGAGGGGTTTATCCGATAAAAGTGAATCAGCAGGCGCATATAATCGAAGAAATTGCTGATTTTGGGGAACGCTATCAGCATGGTTTTGAAGTTGGCAGCAAAGCTGAGATGATTGCTGCTTTGTCCACATTGCAACAACCCAATAGCCTCATTATCTGTAATGGCTATAAAGATCAGGAGTTTGTTGACCTGGGTTTACAGGCGATAAAATTGGGGTTTTTATGCATTTTTGTTGTAGAAACCCCCGCTGAGTTGCCGATTATTATTGAGCGCAGCCAAATATCTGGCATTCAACCGACCATTGGCGTGCGAGTCAAAATGACCTCAAAAGTGGGTGGACACTGGAATAGCACCAGCGGTGAGCGCAGTGTTTTCGGTCTGACATCGAGCCAGCTGATTCAGGTGGTCGACCAGCTGAAATCCCATGATATGTTGGCATGTCTACAGTTGTTGCATTGTCATTTGGGTTCACAGATTCCAAATATCAGCGACATTCGAGGCGGAGTGGTTGAAGCTTGCCGCTATTATGCTGACTTATGTCAGGAAGGGGCCGCCATGTCGTATCTTGATCTAGGTGGTGGTCTGGCTGTGGATTACACCGGTGCGCAATCCAGTTCAGGTCAGAGTCGCAACTATACCTTACGTGAGTATTGCGAAGACATTGTGGATACGATCAAAACCACTCTGGAAAAATATGACCTGAAACATCCCGTTATCATCACTGAATCTGGTCGGGCAACGATAGCGTATTCTTCAATTTTGTTGTTTAACATATTGGATGTGACCCGCTTTGAACCTCAGGCTGTTTCAGCCGAACAAGAACATGAGCATGAATTGCTTAAGTCCATGCGAGAGATTCTAGATTATTTAAAACCCCAGCGAGTGCAGGAGTGTTATAACGATGCGCATTTTTATCGCAATGAAATACGCGAACTGTTTAAACGGGGTCAGATTGATTTACGTATGCGTTCTATTTCGGAAAATCTGTTTCTGCTGGTCTTGCACCGCATTGACAATGTGCTGGGCAAAATGAAGAAAATCCCAGTAGAACTGGAAGGCCTTAAAGAATCACTGGCTGATATTTATTATGGAAACTTCAGCTTGTTTCAATCCTTGCCGGACAGTTGGGCAATTGACCAGTTATTCCCCATTATGCCGATTCATCGCTGCGCAGAAATACCCGACAGAAGGGCGATTCTAGCGGATATAACCTGTGACTGTGATGGTAAGATTGATCGTTTTATCGCAGAACATGACTCAGAAAAAACACTGCCACTGCATTCAATTAAGGATGGAGAAGAATATTATCTAGGTGTTTTTCTAGTCGGTGCTTATCAGGAAACCTTGGGAGATCTGCATAATTTATTTGGTGATACTAATGTCGTCAGTGTACGTCTGAATGATGATGGCAGTTTTGATTTTGTCAAAGAAATTCAGGGAGACACAATCGCTGATGTCTTGAGCTATGTTGAGTTTCAGCCTAAAGAAATGCAATTGAAATTTCGCAATACCGTTGAAGCTGCGGTCAGATCAGGACGAATCAATGCCTGTGAACGGCAATTGATGATCAATACCTTCAATGCCAGTCTGCACGGCTATACCTATTATGAGAATGAAGAAACACATTTGGGAAGTTCTTCAAACTCACTATTAAATCAACAAGCAATTTAATCAGAAAATGATCGAGAAATAATGATGAAAACAGTACTTATTATTGGTGCGGGTGGTGTCGGCCAGGTGGTTGCTCATAAATGTGCGCAGTTGCCAGATGTCTTTTCTAATATCGTGTTGGCGAGCCGGACTGAATCTAAATGTCAGCTTATCGCTCAGCAAATCAAACAGAGTCTGCAGCGTGACATCAACACGGCACAGGTGGATGCTGATAATGTGCCGGAACTGGTTTCCCTGATCAAAGAGGTTAAGCCGTTTCTAGTGATCAATGTTGCCTTGCCTTATCAGGATTTAACGATCATGGATGCGTGTCTGGAAACCGGAGTACATTATCTGGACACGGCCAACTATGAGCCGCTGGATACCGCAAAATTTGAGTATCACTGGCAGTGGGCTTATCAGAAGAAATTTCAGCAAGCAGGGCTTATGGCATTGCTTGGTTGTGGCTTTGATCCAGGGGCAACTAATGTTTTTACGTCTTATATCGCCAAGCATTACTTTGATGAAATCCACTATCTGGATATTATCGATGTGAACGGGGGGGATCATGGTTATCCTTTTGCGACTAACTTTAACCCGGAAATCAATATCCGTGAAGTTACGGCTGATTGTCGTCATTGGGAAAATGGTGAATTCGTCACCACACCAGCTTTATCAACCAGTCAGTCGTTTACTTGCCCAGAAGAGGTAGGCACCTTCAATATTTACCGTATGTACCATGAGGAACTGGAGTCCTTGAGCAAACATTTTCCGTCGCTTAAACGTGCGCAATTCTGGATGAGTTTTGGTGATAGTTATCTCAAACACCTTGAAGTACTGAGTAATGTCGGCATGACCGGAATAGAGGAGGTTGAACATAATGGACAAAAAATAGTGCCGATTCAGTTTTTAAAAACATTATTGCCGGACCCATCGACACTGGGCGAACGCACAAGAGGAAAAACCTGTATTGGCAGTGTCGTGCGCGGAGTCAAAAATGGTCAGCAGAAAACGGTCTATGTGTATAACGTAAAAGATCACCAGCACTGCTATGAGGAAGTGCAATCGCAGGCGATTTCTTACACAACCGGCGTACCCGCAATGATAGGCGCTAAATTGATGTTGGAAGGTCTGTGGCTGAAAAAAGGCGTCTGGAATGTTGAACAATTAGACCCAGATCCTTTTATGCTGGCAATGAATGAACATGGTTTGCCTTTCAAAGTCATTGAAGAACCAGGGTTCGACTTAAATTGATGCTTGAGCGACAAGAAACAGGGCTTATAAACAGCCAGACATTTTTCAAGTTTGATGCCACTCGTGTTCCCAGCCCTTGTTTTGTGATTGATGAAGCGGTGATTGAACAGAATTTGAAGGTTCTGCACACTGTGCAACAGGAATCTGGAGCAAAGGTGTTGTTGGCGTTAAAAGCATTTTCAATGTTTGCTCTGGCTCCTGTGATCATGAAATATTTGTCTGGTTGTTGCGCTAGTGGTTTGCATGAAGCCTTGCTTGCCCATGAGTATTTTGGCGGCAGGGAATATGGGGCCGACAAGCGTGAAGTGCATGTTTATTCTCCAGCATACAGTGAGGCAGAAATTCATCGTTTATGTGATTTTGCGGACCATCTTGTGTTCAATTCCTTCTCGCAGTGGCAACGATTTCAAGCAAAGGTATTACTGCGACAGCAGCAACGCCCAGAGCTGCGTTGTGGCTTGCGGATTAATCCCATGTTGTCGTTGGGCGAGGTTGAAATGTATGATCCTTGTGCTGCTGGTTCACGTTTGGGCATCAATGCTGATGTTTTCCGGCAATATACTCAGGGTGTATCAGCAGCAGGCAAAGCTGAAACTCTACAAGGCATCAGCGGTTTACATTTTCATACTTTGTGTGAGCAGGGTGTTGTGCCATTGCTGGAAACTCTGGATGCGATTGAGCAACAGTTTGCTGATATTCTGCCGCAGATGCAATGGCTCAACCTGGGAGGAGGTCATCACATCACTCAAGCTGATTATGACGTAGCGGCATTGATAAAAAAAATCAGAATATTGCAACGTAAATATCAACTGCAGGTTTACCTTGAGCCGGGTGAGGCTGTTGCTATTAACAGTGGTGTGCTGGTCAGCGAAGTGTTGGACTTACCTTATAATCAAATGGATTTGGCCATAGTCGACACCTCGGCTACCTGCCATATGCCTGACACCCTGGAAATGCCATACCGGGCTGGAATCTTTCTTCAAACAACATCGGATCAACAAAGCGTGGTAGCTGCGCACAAAGGTGAGAAAGATTACAATTATCGTCTCGGTGGTCAAACCTGTCTGGCTGGTGATGTGATGGGAGACTACAGCTTTGAACACCCCTTGTCTGTAGGTCAAAGGTTGATGTTTGATGATATGGCGCATTACACCATGGTCAAAACCTCGACTTTTAATGGTATGCCGTTACCAGCAATAGCCATCTGGAATTCTGCAACAGATCAACTGCGTATGGTTAAGCAGTTTGATTATGCGGATTTCCAGAGCAGGTTGTCATAGTGTTATTAATACGAAAGGGTGAATGATGACTGTTTCGACTACAAATAGTGAGAATTTGAGTCAGTTTGTTGCACCAGATTACCCCATTTTTTTAGGATCAGAGATTCGACAACCGCATTCGGATCGAGCTCGTTTTCATGTGCTGCCAGTACCTTATGAAGCGTCTGTTTCCTATGGAGGCGGGACATCTTTGGGGCCGCAGAAAATCTTACAGGCCTCCTGGCAACTGGAGACCTGGGATGGGGCCAGTACGCCCAGTGAACAAGGCATCTTTACTCATCCTCCGGTGTCTGTTGGTACAGGGCCAGAAGCGGTTATAAATGCCATTGCATCGACAACTCAAGCAATCCTGGAGCAGGAGGCTTTGCCCGTTGTACTTGGTGGTGAGCACACCGTAACGTATGGAGTGATAAAAGGATTTCTTGATGCTGGTGTGACTGATTTTGGTGTAGTACAGATCGACGCGCATGCAGATCTGCGTGATACTTATGAAGGGGACCCATACAGCCATGCCTGCGTTATGAAACGAATACTTACTGAAGATATTCCCGTGTTTCAGTTGGGTGTCAGAGCCTTGTGTCATGAAGAGGTTAACACTCGTAGCCGATATGGAGTACAGCATCTGGACGCTGATGTTTTAGTGCCAGGCAATATTTCCAGTTTCCAATTACCGAATGATTTTCCAGATAAGGTGTTTTTTACCTTGGATGTAGATGGAATGGATCCGTCAGTGTTCCCATCTACGGGCACTCCTGTTCCTGGCGGTTTACTCTGGTACCAAACTTTATCCTTATTTGAGTGTGTTGCCAGACAGCGAAAGATCATCGGTTTTGATATTATGGAGTTTGCTCCTATTGAAGGATTTCACGCTTATGAATTCTCTGCTGCTTTGTTGGTCCACAAAATGATGGGTATTGTGCAACGGAGTTTTTTATGAACTCCAGCAACAGGCCCTAGTTAAGGGCAAAATTTACTGGAATAACCAGAGTCAGATTGCCGTCTGACAGTGTTTGTTGGATAGAATCTGGGATGGGCGGTAAAGGATCGGCCCTTCTCAGCATTTTCAATACCGCTGCATCCAGTTTCGAAAAACCTGAACTCTGTTTGATTTTCTTCTGAATAATGTCGCCACTTTTACTGACAGTAAATTCAATGGTTACCGTACCTTGCTGCTTCTTTCTTCGAGCCGACAAAGGGTATTTTTTATAGCGTATCAGTTTCTGTACGACCAGGTTGAAATACTCCTTGGATGCTTGGCTATGTTGTTGGTTGCTTGGTGCCGGAGGGTTTTTTTGATCAGTCTTTCTTGGACTCTGGTTGTGTGTACTGTCTAGTTTAGCGACGTTTTGATCATTTTGGTCCTGCACTGGAGTTGATGGGTTTTTGTCATTGATGAAGCTGTTTGCCTGGACAGAAGGTGTTTGCTCAAGGAGTTTAGATGGTGTCTTTTCAGATGTTTCCACAACAGGGCTGCTGTCGTTTGTTGGTGCCGTTTTTTTTAATTTTGGAGGTGCAGAAACTTTTTTCTTTGGAGTCTGTTGGGTTTGTTTGGTTGATTCGAGCGGTTGCTTGATGCTTGGTTGATCAGGTTTTTGTGTAGATGAAGATGCAGTTGGCAACGAGATAGAACTTAAACTAACACTTACTGATTCACTAATAGCCTGGCCAGTTGTTTCAAACTGGGGTGTTATACTGTTTTTCCCCAGATTCAACAAACCGACAGCAAGCAGCAGGTGAATGCAGACAGCCGAAATCAGTGCTGAAAACCAATGATAGACCGACATAAATCTACAATATCTTCTGGCTGATCAACTCAATGTTCTGTACATCATGTTCGCGTAATACGGCTAATAGGCTATCCAGTTGTTGTGCACTTAAGCGGCGGTCGGCCTGTATATTGATCGTGTTTTTCTTGATTTCATGGTCGACCGATAAAACAGTAGCAAACTCTTCAAGAGAGCTAGCTTTCCCATTAATGTAGAGCATATTGTTCACGGTAATGTGTAAGGTTGTTGAGGTTTGTTGAGTAACGTCCTTATTGGAGTTTACCGGCAATTCAAGTCCTTGTGGCTGTGATGCTTGAATGTGTCCGGCGATCATATAAAAAATCAGCAGCAGAAAGATAATGTTGATCAAGGGAATCATATTATCGTCAGAGAGTTTGTTCTCAGTGGGCTTCAGTGATGATGTACTCAGGTTCATTAGAATATTTCTGCCATTTTGTTTTTATTGATCATTGGAATCAATCGTTTGCCCCAGACTGACCAGATTGAAACCTGAGGATTCAATCTGGCTTAACAGGCTGACTATTTTTTGAACAGTAACATCTGCAACAGGCAGCACCACAACGGGTTCCAGAGGATTCAATCGCTTCAATAAGGTTGTTGGAGAGACGGGTCGAATAGACTCTTGAAACAAAGCAACGGAACCATCATTGTTCAGAATAAGAAGCTGTGGTTTAACATCGCTTTGCTCAATGTGACTGTTTTGTGTAGTGTTCAGAGTGATTGAATTATGCTGTACAAATGTTGAACTGAGCATAAAGAACAGTAATAAAATAAAAACAGCATCAATCAAGGCTGTCAGACCAATCGGTTTAGGTTTACGTTTTGATGACAAATTGACGAACATGAGCACAGATTAACTGTTTGCCAAGCGCCTTATATTGCTCGATGGGTTGTCATGTTGGTCCTTGGCCACCTGAGTAAATACTCGGCCTAAGTCATCCTCCATGGTGCTGGTTTCAGACTCTACTCGACGTTCCAACCAGCTGTGAGCCAGAGATACTGGAATTGCCACAGCTAAGCCAACTGCGGTAGTCAACAAGGCTTGCCAGATGCCACCTGACAGGACAGATGGGTCAACCTGGCTGCCAGCAGCTTCCATGGCTCGAAAGGCGCTGATCATACCTAATACTGTACCAAATAAACCCAAGAGAGGGGCGAGAGTCGCTATAACGTCGAGGATACGTAAGTGACTGTTTAATTTGGTAATTAAGGTTTTAGCAAAACGCATGGATTCCTGCTGAAACTGGGTGTAGTCCAATAGCTTATGAGTCGATATATGCAATGAGTGGGACAGTGATTGTGCTCGTGGAGATCGTTGTTTTTTTAGCAACAGAAGAGCCTCTTTGTCGTGGCCATCTTCAATCAATGACAGGGCTTGTTCAGCGCTGTTCCCAGATAGTTTATAGTAAAACCATAATTGCCATACTTTGAACAAGAATACAGTCGTTGCAAGTAGTGAGAAACACGCCAGAATCCATACGACTGGGCCACCAATTTGAAAATAATTTTGCAAGTTACTGATCATAAGTTTTATCGGGCTTAAAAAAAGTTTTTAATGTCTGTATTGTGCGTTAAATTGCTATCAAATGCTATTGTAAATAGAAATAATTATCATTTGCATGATTGATTGTGTGGGATTATTTGTTTGATTATGCAAGTTCTTATTTTTGACTGGTTTTAGGTGGCTCTGTAAGTTAATGGGAGAAGCAATTAACCGATAGAGGTGTGAGATGATCATTGTTACAGAGGCTATCAAAGAGCCATGTTCAAAGACTGTCTTGATCCTGTTACTTTTTCTGAAACTATTGCTGGTTGTTGAAGAATCTCATGCGGGTTTTGTCGGAACTTGGGAAATAGGAACTGATCGACCCGGTGGTGATATTCGGCAAATATCCATGTCTCGCACAGACCCTTCTGCATGCGCTGCGATATGCGATACGGACAAAATGTGCCTGGCCTTTACTTATGTGAAGCCAGGAATTCAAGGTAGCAGGGCACAGTGTTACCTCAAAGAGACCATTCAACCTTCAGTTGCCAGTGATTGTTGTATTTCTGGCATCAAAAAGTCCAGTTTTGATATTACGGTAAAAGAGCCAAAACGAGACCGTCCTGGAAGAAACTATAAAAATTTCCCTTTACCTGAAGCCGATGTGGATGTGTGTCGCAATCGGTGCGCCGAAGCTTCACGCTGCAAGGCATATACCTATGTAAAACCAGGCTTGCAAGGCGCAGAGGCTTGGTGTTGGTTGAAAGAATCAGTTCCTGATGCTGTGCAAAACAATTGCTGTACGTCCGGTCGAAAAATATCGGCCGCCAATAAACTGAGTAAGCTTCAGCAAACAGATCTACCCGGAGGTGACTATAGAAATATTTATTTGAGTACCGCAGATTCGTCTATCTGCGCTGCAGTGTGCGGAGCTGATAACCGTTGTCAGGCATATACTTATGTAAAACCCGCAGAACAAGGCAATAAAGCCAAATGCTGGTTGAAAGATAAGTTACCAGCTCCTGTCGCAAGCGATTGCTGCACATCAGGGGTGCTTAATGGCAAAGCATTGCCTAAGCCGAAACCCATTGCTCATCCATTTGTGTTCAGCAAACGAACCAAGGTCAATGAGTTGATTGGTGGTAAGTGGCCAACTGATATGCCGCCTGTACGGTGGCCGAAAAGCTTTAAAAATTGCAGTGGTTCTGATGAACTGAAAATTCGTAGTGCATGGTTGCATGCCCACTTTTTTACATGGCGAGCCCATCAAATCATGCAGTATCTTGACAAACAATCGACCAAACGTCGCAAGCAGATGTGGGTCTATGAATACAATCGAGACATTGGCGTTGCACCAAACTATACCAATACATCACCCAGGGGGTGGTTCGGTCCCTATGATGATAAACGGTTCAGTCGCATACGAGATGCTATTAAGAAAGTCTGGCTTAAGAGGTTTAGAGGTAAAACCTTTATCGTCAAATGTCGAAACAATGATAAAAATAAAGGCCCACATCCCTGTTATAAAGAAAACCCTGAAACGGGTAATAGGCCAGCTGCGAATCACATCGTCTATGGAACAATCAACTTTTGCAATAAATGGTTGAGTGATTCTCGTAGCACAATGTCTCGAGCCAGAGGCTTAGTTCATGAAATATTTCATTGGTTAAAAATACCCAATAGTGCGCTTTGGGTCAGTGATCGGCATGACTATTGGCGCTCAAGGTCATGTTCAAAATACCGTGCAGTGCAACCCTTATATAGAGAAAAGGCTTGGTTTATTGCCCATCATAAGGGTTGCTTGAGTGGTAATTACAATAGAACTGTTATCAATAATGACAATTATAAATTCTTCATTTATATGTTTGGCCGAGCTGTCTTTAAAGGCAAGACCAACTATGGCCATGAATTTCTGAAATGGCCAGGAGAAGGGTTTAACTGGTAACCTGATATTGATGTTTGAGTGGGTTATGCAAGCTATTTATTGTCATAGCCACCTTCGTCATAGGTTGCTTCTTTTACGTGCACGTTCTTCAATACCGTCTACCAGAAAATACAGCATTTGATTAAACGCTTTGCTGTGTGTATTAACTAATTGAGGTGTTGAGCCATCCAGAAGCCAATCACCGTACTGTCGGTAGATATCTCCTTGATCTTCAGCAGCTAACCACTGACAGGGCAGGTACATAAAATTATTCAATGTGCGCCAGATGCTCGAGTCTTCAGCTGACCCTTCGCGATAAGGCAGAATGTACCTGAAACCTCCAATACCACTGCCACCTGCATTGGGGCGCCAGAAAGGTCCATGTTCAAATTTACTGATCTGAGCGTTGATATTGCTACCATTGGCAAATCCAGTAATAGCGGTGGTGCTCATATTGCTTCCTGCTGGAAGAACAAACAGGATTTTAAGGGATTGATCATTGATTTCCTTAGCCGTGACATCGCGCAGGCGCGTGACTCCGTTAGCGCTCATGGAAACCGTATCTCCGACCGATAGGCCGGAGGGGTTAAATTCACCGATAATAACAGGGCGGGTAAACAACATATCAGCTGCATTTTTAATTACCGGTATAATATCTGCTTTGGCTTGGGCGACAGTTTGCAGAGTATCCGCATATCCCTGATTTTGCAGTGTGGTTAAGCGCTGTTCCAGAAATTTCACATAAAGCACCAAGTATATGCAGCTTATGCCGATCATAAACGGTTGAGTAAATTTACTGTTATCGTTGTTTGCAGCTAAGTCAGCTGGGGTCAAATCGTATTTGTAGTTTCCTGAAGTAAGTCTCGCCAGTAGCCTGATGACGGTGTCTTTAACGAATACCATTCGATCATTATTTACCGTTGCTTCCGCTAAATTTGAATAGCCTAAATAGCCATGAGCCAGCTTTGCCATACCTGAATAAGTTACTTCACGGATAACAATCTCGTGGTCGGAAACACTAAGGGAATAGCCTGTATTGATTGCTGACCAGCCGACACTGGTTGCCAAACCACGTATCAAGTTGGCAAGAGATACCGTATTAGTGGCATCAGGGTGAGGATCAGTAATATCACCATAACGTAGATATGCACGAGCATAGTCCATGACAAAACGTCTATTTCCCGGCTGATTTCTCAGCTCACTGCCAGTGGCATCATTTGACCAGTGAATTGATCTGGAGAGTTGTTCATAAGCTCTGAATGTAGCTAGGTCTTGGCCTGAGAAGTTGAAGAACTCTGCAAATTTTAACAAATGATCGGCAGGAGCGTAGTAAATGGTTCCTCCAGCAGAGGGTTGTTCAAAATAATCACCACGAAGGTTGAATCCCTGTGGTTGATTGACACGGTGAGAGTGATGCTTAGCTGCCTGAATTTTGACACCATTGATTAACGGGGTGAAGTCGTATGCCGGTGGCAATGCAAGTTCAGAGGTGGATTCATCATTTAGCAGATAAGACATTATAGGCATCAGAGAGTCTGCGTGAACTTTATTTGATAATGCTGAGATGCCAGTTCCGCTGCTAATGGCCACAAAGCTGCTTCTTATAAAACTGCGTCGATATTTGTTCATAATGGTCCTCAATACATAATATTTCAGCTGTGTCCGAACCCTTTGCTGTTGTAGCGTTATTATTTTTATTTGATGAAGACCTTAACTTCATTCATGCTACGCCCATATGTTATAAAACATTATAAAGAGGTTCTTTAACTTGACTTGTAAAATACGAACCTCCATCCAACTCCCATTCTCACCAAAGAACGTCAGGTTTTATATAGATAAAGCCTGAGTTATTGTTTTTTTTCAAAAAAAGCTTGATTAAATTTTTTATAGGCGTATATTCCTTTTCCCCGAGACGTGCAGAGCGCGTTTTTTGATAACAGAATATAAAACACAACACGAATATGATATTAACAACAATACAACGATGCCTGGGTAATGTGACTAAGTCACAGGACTCGTATCGCCCGGAAAGTGGGGATAATCAGATTTGCTAGGTTGATAGTTCAATACACGTGTGTTTGAAAAGCCTAGCCCTTAAAAGCTAGGCTTTTTTAGTTTTTGCTGTAGAGAGTTTGTCGTAGGATTGAAAATAATAGTGTAAACGGGGCGTAGCTCAGCCGGGTCAGAGTTCGCCGTTTGGAATGGTGATGTCGGTGGTTCAAATCCATCCGCCCCGACCAGTTTGATTGAAAACGTATTAGAAAAAGAATTGAGAATAGTTAAATGAAAATAATGAAAACATTAGAGATACCCAGTTGTTGGATCCGTGCGCTCGATTCGCAGGAATCCTATGGACTGAATAACGGCAGAGGTGTGTCCAGGTAAATCAATAATTCGTTGCAACGTTTTATCGAAAGCCTGGCCCTCACAAGCCAGGCTTTTTTTATGTGTTCAACATAATAAATAACGTATAGCAGTAGGCAAACTGGATAAGCCACCTGATTTTCATTCAGGCGATCCGCGGGTTCGAATCCCGTCTGCTATGCCAGGGCATCGTAGCTTAATTGGATAAAGCGATTGATTGTCTATCAGATAGGGCCTATTGACGCTAAGTTTTTGACCGAGAGTATGACTAAAATTTGTTCAGACGAGGCAGAAATTATGCTGCTTAGTCGCTCTAAGCACATTATTTCTAACAAAGTATGAGCGAATTTTAGCCATACCCCAAAGGGTCTCCGTCATTTTCTCGCTATTTTC
>JBOEHE010000049.1:0-87747 GCA_050633785.1 Arenicella sp. | reverse complement strand
AATTAACACATAAACAGGAAGCGTTGTCTGAGCCAGAAGCCACCATAAAGGTACCGCAGCAAGTGTGCCCCAAGTGCCTGGAGCAGGTTTAAATAACCCAGAGCCATAACCCAACGCCAGAAACTGGATGGGGTCCTTCAGGTTATTGAGGTTTGGTTGAGTCATAGACCATTTCCCGTTTTCGCTTCGCCTTATTGTTCAGCAGCAAAATGCTGCCAGCCTGGGCGTTGGCATTGATAGTGTTTTTGCTTTAGATATGGCGTAATTTGATGATCAGCAACAATTGTTCCTACATGAGATATTTTACATGAGGTATCTTTAATAAGATCTTGAATAACATTACTTTTATCACTGGAAACAGTGAAACATAATTGATAGTCATCACCACCATTCAGCGCATAGTCATAATTAATTTCAGATTCAAAACAATTCTTGTAAGCAGAAGATAAGGGTAAATTTTCTATTGATAATTCTGCTCCGACTCCGCTTTGCTTACAGATATGCCCAAGATCGGCCAACAAACCATCCGATATATCAATACAACTATTAGCTACCCCAAACAAAGCCTGACCTAAACGCAGTTGCGCCTGAGGTCTGGATAAGCGTTGCCAGAGAAATTCGCGATCTTCATTGTTTACATTAAGCGGTGCCAGCGAAGAGGAGTCAGCCTGCAATGCCAACGCTAATGCGGCATCCCCCAAAGTTCCACTGACATAAATGTCGTCACCAACCAACGCCTGCTTGCGGGTCAAGTACTTTCCATCAGCGACTAAACCTGTCAATTGTAAACTGATACTCAAAGGACCCGATGTGGTATCACCACCAACAAGGTTCAGTTGGTTCTCTTTGCAACCCTGGATGAGCGCGGAACTGAAATCAATCAACCATTGTTTATCACCCGATGGCATGGTTAAGGCAACCGTCGCCCACTTGGGTTTAGCACCCATTGCGGCAATATCACTTAAATTGACATGCAATAATTTATGAGCGATATCCGCGGGACTGAAATGGCCATCAAAGTGCACACCAGACACCATGGTGTCGACGGTTTGCACCAGTTGATACCCGGCGGGACAGGTCATAACCGCAGCATCATCACCGACCCCTAGAACGACAGACTCATCCCTGGGCAATTTGCTCAAAAAGCTATCGAGTAAGGCAAACTCAGCCATAGATCTCAATCAGCCGAAAAGCTAAGCTCTTAATGCCTGAACAGACTTTTCCTTGGCCAGCTTATCCATAGTACCGTTGATAAACTTATAACTATGGTCAGAGCCAAAGGTTTTAGCCAGCTCAATGGATTCATTCAAAATCACCCTCACAGGCACTTCTTTATGAAATAACATTTCATAAACGCCTAAACGCAAAATGGAACGTTCAATGGGGTCTACTTTGGAAAAGTTTCGGTCAATAAATGGTTGAATCGCCTTTTCTATCAATTCCTGATTGGCTGCAACACCTTGCAACAAACTAGTCAGGTAAGCTTTATCCAAAGCCTGACGTTCATGTTCTTCTAAAAAATCGGAGTCCAACTCGTCAATGGGGCATCCCATCATATCCCATTGATACAAAGCCTGAACGGCGGCAGTACGTGCCTTATGGCGATTATTCATTAACGTCTTAAACCAGAATAGAAAATTAGTGTCTCGATATGCATCACAATTTGCGCAACAAATTGATCATTTCAACAACCGTCAGGGCAGCTTCAGCACCTTTGTTGCCCGCTTTAGTTCCAGCGCGTTCAATCGCTTGTTCAATAGACTCCACTGTCAGCACACCAAAACCAACCGGAATGCCTGTTTGCAGGGATACCTGCGACAAACCTTTAGCACACTCACCAGCTACATAATCAAAATGTGGTGTACCACCGCGTATGACTGCACCCAGAGCCACCACACCATCATAGTTGCCTGATTCGCAGGCGGCCTTTACTGTCAACGGTATTTCGTGTGCACCGGGCACTCGAATAACGGTTATCTGACTCTCTGCCACATTGTGGCGAGTCAATACATCGATAGCACCTGAAACCAGGCTTTCAACGATGAAACTGTTAAAACGCGATACGACGAGCGCTATTTTTTGATTTGAACCCAGCAGTTCACCGGAGATTTCATTAACGGGCATTTTGCACCTACTCTAAGCTAATGTGTTTTATACGTTTATATTACTAATATAGTCGACAATCTCAAGGTCAAAGCCCGAGAGACCATGCATTTTCTTCGGAGTGCCAATAACACTCATTTTTCTTACGCCAAGATTGGCCAGAATCTGACTTCCAGCACCCAACAAGCGCAGGTGTTGATCAGCCTTATTGCTATTTTTGCTATTCTTAGCCTTGCTGGTTTTTTGTATGTCCTGCAAGACTTCTTCGTCACTTTGATCATAACGCAGCACTACCAGGATGCCACTGTTATTGTGATTGATATAATCCATCACTTTAGTCGTTGGCCATGTTTTCTGACCATTAAGAGACTTCAACACTTCCACCAGCTCTGATTCAACATGCACTCGCACAGGAATCGCTTGCTCAGGATCAATCTCGCCCTTAATAAAGGCCAGATGTGTTTCATCTCTTACAACATCATGAAAAACAACCGTTCGCATCTCACCTTGAGCCGTTGTTAACACCGAATCATGAACAGGCACCACGGTCGGTTCACGCTCCAATCGATAACGAATCAATTCGGCTATAGAACACACTTTCAAGTCATGCTTTTTAGCGAATATTTGCAAATCAGGCATACGTGCCATAGTGCCATCTTCGTTGAGAATTTCGCAGATCACACTGGCAGGTTCGCGCCCGGCAAGTCGTGAAAAATCAACACCAGCTTCAGTGTGTCCAGCGCGGCTTAGCACGCCACCAGGTTGTGCCATGATCGGGAAAATATGACCAGGCGTAACAATATCCCCTTCTTTCATATCTTTGGCAACAGCTGCACGAACTGTGCGAGCCCTGTCTGCCGTAGAAATTCCCGTAGTTACGCCTTCAGCTGCTTCAATGGATACAGTGAAGTTGGTTGAAAACCTAGCACCATTATCACCAACCATCAAATCCAGACCAATACGTTGACAGCGTTCTTCGGTCAAAGTCAGACAAATTAAACCACGACCATGAGTCGCCATAAAGTTGATATGTTCCGGCTCAACCAAGTCGGCTGCCATCATCAAATCACCTTCGTTTTCACGATCTTCATCATCGGTGATGATCACCATCTTGCCTGCGGCATAATCTTTCAGGACTTCTTCAACGCTACTTAGCATGCTTGTATCAATAAACAATGGTTTTTAAAGGTCCGCAATAATAGCATAGTCGAGACACAGTGCATCTAGTTAAGCGAACAATATATTGTTTCCAACGACATTCCTTTACGCAAAGCAATTGCTGAGTACTATTCTCCAATGATTGCCGCTTGCAACCGCGACAATTCCGCATGTCTAGTATTACGCAAGTGTTGCCTATATATCTTAATTACCTACAGGTCCAAGAGTTGGAAAAATACAATACTTACTCATTACCTAACATCTTTTCAAGCCGTTCAATCGCTGTCTGGCATTGCCCTTTACCCTGAAGGTTTTCTACAACAACCAATTTCTGCCCTTCTTTACCCACAGCCAACAGGTTGTAATACTGCGTTATTTGCGCCCCCACTTTGGTACTATGAGATTTTTTGGATTTAAACTCTTTCAACGCATAAGTGGGTAAACTCTGGTTCTTAACATTAATGCCAAACAAAAAACGCTTGCTGTTAATTTCAATAGGACTGATATCAACTGTTAAGGAGTTGCCCAGATGATAAAGCCCACCTAAAAAACTCAGCCCTCCCAATAGAGGAAAAACAATATTAAAAATAAGTTCTGGAATCATGACTCCAGCAATGCAAAACACCAGGCCAACGACAGCAAATAAAGCTCCCCAGAGGTTACGCCCCATTGGGTAGTGAATTTGATAGCTTCCATCCTCTACCGCTTTAAACGGCATCAACTTATCCAAAGCCAAGTCGTGCAGTGCTTTGGTGGCATGAGATTGAGCAGAATATGCCTGCGGGTTATTGATAGCCGATTTCTGCGCTGTTTGAAATACAGGGATATCATCATAATTGCGTTCGATTTTTACACCATTTGCCAAAGTCGCCTGAAGCACAATCTGCCAGTTGCAATAAGGCATCTGCTCAGATGCTTGCGACTCATTCAGACCATCCTTTGTCGGCAGATCGAAACAGAATTCCAGCTTATGTCCTTCAATTACGTTTTTCCATGACGGCACCATTGTCTGCTGCCAGAGCATGTCTTGGCGAGTGTTTTTTCCTGATCGGTAATGCCGAATATTCTGTAATTTCACACTGGATGATACAAGCTTTTCATCCAATCGCTTGATAACTACGCTCCCTCCGCAGTGCCCACCAATTGAAGCTGGGTAAGGATCCAAAGACAAGAGCATGTCACCAAAAAGCTCCAACCTTTTTTCGAGACGCTGCGACCAGTAATACATGGCATATGCTAATACTGGGATAATAAGGCCATACAAAGCATTGTATTCATGACGCTTTACACTTTCATAAACTGCAAACAAAACGATTATTGAAACAACCGCAATATAGGCAGCAATTTTTTTGATCGTTGGAGTATAAGTCACCAAATCAGGTGTAATGATAGAACTAGACCAATAGTTTTTTCCCTTCCACGGCTTGTTGCTTTCTGTCGGTAAATCCTTATTTTCTTTTCGGCTTCGGAACACAAGCCAGAGGCCACCAAGGCCAATGCCTCCATGAGAAAGAAGAAATATTGCACCAAAAATAAGCTGTATTGGCGACTCACCCCAGTAGCCCTGGGTCCACCAAAACAAAAAAGGCTTTATCGCAATACCATAAAATGCAAGAACACCTGCTATGGCGAACAGACCAAAAAATAAATAAGCAACAAGTCTACCCATACACTCCTCTACCCATTAATTGCTCAATAAGGCGCAGCCAAGAAAATTTGATCTTAAGCCGCCTCACCCAACAATAACATCATACGACAATTCCAGCAGTTGAAAGCCCCATGCAATAGAATTGCAAGCCATTTTAACTGGCCCGAAACGATTCGCAAAATTAGAAGAAGCCAGGGCCTGTTCACACTAAATTTTTACCCCGAGGGCACCTAGTAAGCCGAGGTCATCGTCATTTTTTGGCTATTGAGGCGTTCATTTGGACGTTTGGTCACTCCCAACTACAAATGGAGAACGAAAATAGCTAGAAAATGACGGTGACCCTTCGGGGTATGGCTAAAATTCGCTCACACTTTGTTAGAAATAATGCACTTAGAGCGACTAAGCACCATGATTTCTGCCTCGTCTGAACAAATTTTAGTCATACTCTCGGTCAAAAATTTAGTGTGAACAGGCCCTAGAGAATATGGAGAGTGATACTCCTCTGACGAATGATTCTCTATTCTATCTGGCATCAGAATCGAAGCAGTTTACAGCCTCTTGTATTTTAAACTTAGTGAACGATGGGCATTTAACGCTTGATAGTGACATTCGGGATATTGTCAATGAAACCAGAAAATTCACTAAAAAGATCACCGTACAAAACCTGTTGAACCATACCAGTGGTATTCCAGATTACCTTGACTATGTTTTTTATCAAATAGGGCGCTACCCAAGCGATTATTTTGATAATAAAGAGAGTCTTGAGCTTATTAGTAAATTCGATTTTTTGCACTTTTTACCCGGTGATGAGTTCGATTACTCCAACTCTAACTACATTCTTCTGATGGCTGCGGTTCAAAGTATCACAGGATTAATGCCAGCCCAGTATGCGAGGGAAAAAATTTTCAACCCCGTTAACATGCGTGCTACTTTGTTTGATGATGATCGTTACAAGGTCATAAAAAATCGAGTCTATAGCTATAATCCAGTAGCTGGAGAAAACAAAGACTATCGACTGGAATTAAAAAACTCATGTACCGTGGGTGATGGGGGTGTGCTATCCAGTATCAATGATCTGGCATTATGGGAGGCTAACATACACAACAATCAATGCCTGCCTGATTCTGTTGTCTCTGGTTTGTTTCATACAAACCCGTTTAATAATGGAACTATTAACTATTATGCCAATGGTACTGAAATTTCGCCTCCACAGGAAAAAGTGCGCTATAGCTTTCATGGAGGAGGTTTTGAAGGTTTCAGAACTCTTATATTCAGGCTTCATGATGAAAAATTATCGTTTATCTATTTATCAAATAATCCGGCAGTTGATCTCAATAAACAGGGCAATAAATGGCCTCTTGATTACCTGCATAGCGGATAGTGAGCATGATATGCTGTTACATGAACGTTAATTGACCATTGTTATTATTCAATCCTTATATTGATTACTTTTCGTGTGTAAATTGGGTTGCCTTGTTATGCGTTATCAGCAGGCTTATAAAAATGCATTAAAGCGCCTGATGAACATGCCTCGTGTTGAATTAGTTGAAACTTATTTGGTACCGCTCCCTCAGCAAAGAGGCGTTTACCGGCACCAACCACCACCGGAAAAGTCCAAAGTCGCAGTTCATCAATTAATCCATGATTAAGCAATGTCTGGACTAACTGCCAGCTTCCATGGACTTGTAACAATGGACCATTTTCTTGTTTGAGTTTTAATATTTCTCCTGCGATATCCTCGGTGCCTATTTTCACTGAGTTTTGCCATGTAAGGTCATCGTTTCTCGATGTCACGACATATTTTTTGGCGCGATTAAGTTTGTCTACAATTGGATTGCCAGGTTCGGCATCAGAAAAACTTGAGGTAAATGTGTTGTATGTATTTCGGCCTAATAACAGATCGTAAGTTTCAGCCATAGCCTCCCGTGTAACTTGTTCCATCACACTTTCCCAACCGTCCTTTGCCCAGCCACCTTGAGTAAAGCCCCCGGAAAAATCTTCTTCTGGAACACTGGGAGCTTGCATGACACCGTCAAGAGTTTGAAATATTAATATCGATAGGTTTCTCATTATATGTTCTCCATTACGTGGGGATAATTAATGCCGTTAATGTTCACTCAGAAATTGTGGCGGTACGGCATCCGTCAGCCAGACGTTGTTCTCAGATAGAAAAAAACGATGCCCTTGCTGGTACATTTCTTTTGCCGCAACTTGCAGAATCACAGGTTTTCCATAGCGCTTGCCGACTGATAGAGCTGTTTTTATATTCGTTGAAAGGTGGACATGGTGTCGTTGGCCGGCGATTAAACCTTCAGCCTTGATAGCTGTAATGAAGCGACTGGCGGTGCCATGAAAAAGCAGCGAGGGTGGTTCAGAGCAAGTAAATCCTAAATCAACGGAAATGGAGTGGCCTTGATTAGCTCGAATTTGCAAACCGTCATCCGATAAAGCAAACCGTTTCTTATTATTCTCAGCAACGATTTGTTTGATCAATGGTATTGTTAGAGACATTTCCGAAGGTGCTTTTTCTATCAATTCAGAGATATCCGCCCAGCCGTGTTGATTCAAATTTAAACCAATGGTTTCTGGTTTATGCCTGAGTATCAAACTCAGAAATTTGCTGGTTTGGGTTAAATTTTTCTGAGTCATTGGGTTATGTCTATGCTTTGACTAAAAATTAGACTGATGGCGCTAAAAAGTACGGTAGCTTGAGGTATTGTTGTGGATTCCATATCAATTTCTCCTGTTTAGAGTAGCCAAGTATAAACGATTGTTTGTTTTTGATGAAATGCTGCTTGTGAAAGGTGCGCTTGGCAACAGGTTTATAATTAAGAAGCTACTTACTGACATCAGGAGGAATATGGACGTGATTCTGGCAATGGATAAACCCGCTATAGCAGCAGCACTTGCTGCAAACAGTATTAACTGAGTGCAAAAAAAAGAGCACACAACTATTATGAAATTGCGTGCTCTAAAGAGAGAGGGGGGAATAAAAAATTATCGACTCATGGCCTTTTTACTTATTAGAAATGTCTGAGTCGGGTATGTTTACGGGTAAAGCAGGTTTGGGCCTTAGCCATTTGATTGTCAGTCGAATGAGTGGTGAAGCCAGAGTCAGGACCGTTAATATATTGATCAATAAGGTGATTGGTCGATCCCATAAAAAACTCAAGCTGCCATCGCTGATGATCAAGGCACGACTCAGGTTTTCTTCCATCATGCCGCCAAGAATAAAGCCCAGTAGCAACGGTGCCATGGGGAAGCTCATTTTTCTGAGCAAAATGGCAAACAGGGCAATAAAAACCATGATGTAGATATCAAAGGTGTTAAAGGACACCAGGTAAACACCTGTGATTGAGAAGAACAAAATCATTGGTATCAACACCGTGAATGGAATCATCAACAGGCGTGAAATATAGGGAATTAATGGCAGGTTCAATATCAACAGAACAATGTTACCGACATACATGGATATGATGACTGACCAGAAAATTTCCGGGTTGTCGATATACAATCTGGGGCCAGGCTGGATGCCATAAGCAATCAAGGCTCCAAGCATAATTGCGGTTGTGCCGGAACCGGGAATTCCCAAGGTCAATAATGGTACAAATGAACCTGAAGATGCCGCATTATTTGCCGCTTCTGGAGCGGCCAGACCGCGCAGGCTACCTTGACCGAACTCAGCCTTTTTATCCTTGGGTGCCAGGTTGCGTTCGAATCCATAAGCCAGAAATGCCGCGATAGTGGCGCCTGCGCCAGGAAGCACACCTACCAAAAAACCCATTACCGAAGAACGCCCAACTACCGGAGCGACTTCCTTGATCTCGTCCTTGCTTAAAGCCATGCTGCCGAGTTGTTTACTGTCGATGCTGCCTGTGGTGGTGTTCTTGGGGTTGCCTTTGTCATCAAGAACGCTCATTAAAATCTCCGACAGGGCAAAGGTGGCCATGGCGAGCAAGAGAAAGCTGACACCATCAATTAAGTCGAGATTGCCAAATGTGAATCTCTCCACCCCAGAGGCTTTGTCCAGGCCAACAGTTGCTATCATCAATCCGAAAATTGTCATCAGCATGGATTTGATCATTTTTCCTTTTTCGGAAAAAGCTGACACAGCGCTCAAGCCCAGAACCATCAAAGCGAAATATTCTGCGGATTGAAAGCTTAAGGATACTTTGGCCAGTACAGGAGCAGCGATCAACAGAAAAATTGCTGAGATGGTACCACCGGTAAAAGAAGCGTAAGCCGCCAGAGCCAAAGCTTTGCCAGCATGGCCTTGTCTAGCCATGGGATATCCATCAAATGCAGTGACTACTGAAGAAGAACAACCAGGTGCATTGATCAATATTGAAGAAGTTGAACCGCCAAAAACAGCACCGTAATAGACGCCTGCCATCAGAATAATGCCGGAGGCTGGTTCCAGGCCATAGGTGATGGGAATCATCAGAGCGATAGCTGTGATAGGGCCCAGGCCAGGCATCATGCCAATGAAAGTGCCAACAAAGCACCCCAATGTCACCATGAATAGATTCATTGGCATTACGGCAGTTGTTAAGCCCGAAAGAATACCGTTAAACATAGTAAAAGCCTCTATTTGCAGTATTTATCATAGGGAAAGTGAACATAGAGATAATGAATTATTTGAAGAATTTTCCGGGTTCGACATAGATATCGAGGCCGTATTTAAGCAAGAGCCAGAAACTGACAACGAAAATGATGGATGCAATGAATAAGGTTTTTTTATTGCGTTCGCCCAAGGTATAACAACAGGCGAAAATAAAGACGATGGTGGCTAATAAAAAACCGACATATTGCAAACTGAAGGCATACAGGCAGACAGCTATAATCAGTTTGACCAATTTCAGAATGTTTTGTTGTTGTGGCCAGACAATAGCGTGTTTTTTTGAACCGTCGATGGAGCTCTTGCGTAGAGCAAAGAACAGTTCGGCTATAGAGAGACATGCACCTAAAAAGCTTAGTGTTAGGGGGAGGGTGCGGGAATTGAAAGGTTCATTTTCTTCACCTGGCAATAACACGATATCGGTAGCAAAATAGCCATAAGCTAATGAGATAACAAGAAAAAGTGTGGCGCCAAGTGCATTAATATTTATAGTGCTGTTCATAGTGATGTTCCTGATCAAGAGCTTCCCTTTGGCCAGGTACTGACCAAAGGGAAGGTTGAAGGGTGTCGCTGTCGTTTATTTCAGAAAACCAAGTTCACGCATCAGATCGCCGATGACTTGTTCCTGTTCTTCCAAAAAGACGGTGAAATCACCCAATGGTTTGTAGTTGTTGACCCAACCATTACGCTTGCGGACAGCTTCCCATTGTTCTGTTTTGTACATAGCATTGATCGCATCAGCAAACTCGCTGGCCTGGTCTTTAGACACCGAGGGTGATGCAAAGAATCCACGCCAATTGGCGAAAACAGTGTTGTTGCCCATTTCTTTCAAGGTTGGTACATCCGGTGCATCGCTGACACGCTCGGCGGCAGTAATTGCCAGAATACGTATCTGTCCGGCTTTGCTCATTTCCAGGGCTTCACCCAGGCCGGTGGATAACAATGCAGTTTCGCCTGACAATAAACCAGCCATGGCTTTACCGCCAGCATCATAGGCGACATAGCGCACATCCTGGGCATTCAGGCCGGAATTTTTGAACGCGGCGGCTGCAATTAAGTGATCCAGGCTACCTTTGGCTGAACCTCCAGCCACTTTGACTGAACGAGAATCCTTTTTGAAATCTTCAACTATTTGTGACCAGTCCGTATACTTTGAATCATTACGCACGATAAAAGCGCCGTAGTCAGCAATAGTTGCTGCTATTGGTGTTAAATCTCTAAAGGATTGTGGAAATACTTTAGTCAAAGAGCGAACTACGATGGGGGTGGAGTTTACCATTAAGGTGTTTTGTTGCTGGTCAGCAGTTTCGATCAAATGGGCGATCGCTTTACCACCGCCACCACCGGACATATTCTGGTACGATACCGTTTTGACTATGCCTGCTTTAGACAAAGCTTCACCTGTACCACGTGCAGTGCCGTCCCAGCCGCCACCTGCACCGCCGGGAATCAGAAAATGAATTTCGTCAACAGCGGCCTGCGCATTCAATGGTGATAGTATTGCCAAACTCAGCAAGGCAGCTGATAGTGCCGTTGTGATTTTAGTCTGCATGATGTTTTCTCCTCAAATTGGTTAGTGGTTTTTATTTTGGTAAGACTATAAGAGTTGCTATAGTGAAGAGAATAAATTGCAACTAAATTCCAATAATGGTTTTAACCGTTAATATTGTTCATAAAGTTCATGGTTTTTTCTTGCATTGCACCCTGAAGCGTAGTTTCTTGTCGTTTTTACAATGGGCCCGGGTCCATTGCTGGAGTATTGGCTGTGAATTTACAAAAACGTGTATTACTGACTTTGCTGGGTCTGACAATAGGTCAGGGGTGTATTCTTTTGGTGTTTACCTTCAGCTATATCGAAGATATCTTGAATAACCAGATTGGTCAGAGAGCTTTGAATGTTGCTGAATCCATTGCACAAATCAAAGAAGTATCCACTGCAATTCAACAACAGAACTCGGCATATTTGCAGCCCTTGAGCCTTGGTATTGCGGAAAAAACCGGAGCTCGCTTTGTGGTTATTGGCGATAAAAAAGGTGTAAGACTCAGCCATCCGGTGGAGGAAAGAATTGGGTTGCCCATGCAGGGAGGAGATAACGATCAGGCTCTGGTAGACGGTAAAGCTTATGTGTCTCAAGCTGTTGGCAGCCTGGGGCCTTCGATGCGAGGCAAAGCTCCGATTAAAGACTCACAAGGCAATATAGTTGGGATCGTGTCTGTGGGCTATATGTTGGACACTGTGGCTGATACAGTGCGCTCTTACCAGCAGAAAGCCTTGTTGTATATAGCCCTGGTATTGTTTTCCACGGCTATGGTCGCGTTGTATATTTCCCGGCAGATCAGGGAGTCTATCCATGGTTTGGAACCCGAAGAAATTGCCCGTTTATTTGCTGAACAATCCACGACTCTGGAATCGATAAAAGAGAGCATTATCTCCACAGATGCATTGGGTAATATCACCACCATTAATAAATCGGCTTTGGACTTTCTGGGCTTGCAATCCTCTGCCGGCATCACCTCACAATACTTACTTGATATTATTCCTAACGATGAGTTATTGAAAATCATCAATACCAAACAGGCAATTCATGACCATGAAGTGTTGATTAATAACCAGTTGGTGGTGATGAATCAAACCCCCTTGTATATCGATAATGAATTCTCAGGAGCCGTTACCAGTTTTCGTCTCAAGGGCGAATTGGAGAAAATTTCTGAAAAGCTCTCTATTGTCGAACAGCAGGCAGATTCACTGCGCAGCCAGGCACACGAATACTCAAATCGATTGCAGACCTTATCGGGTTTGATCACACTCAATGAAACTGATAAAGCTCTGGAGTTGATTGGTCAGGAACACTATTCTCAGCAGGAATTGATAACATTGTTGGTTGAGTCGATTAACAGTAGTTTGTTATCTGGTTTTATTATTGGCAAATATAACCGGGCCAAAGAGCTTGGTTTGACTCTTGAAGTGGATAAAGACAGTGAAATATCGGGCATTCCGGAGCATGTGAATCGTGAGCGGTTGATCACTATTGTAGGCAATCTGGTTGAGAATGCTCTGGAGGCCAGCCTGAAACACAGTGGCAAAGGTGCTGTTGTCAGAATTTCCATGAATGATTTGGGTAATGATTTGATTTTTGAAATTGAAGATCAAGGACCGGGAATTCCCGATAAAGATATTAATGATATTTTTGCCAAAGGCACCAGCAGCAAAGATGCTAAAGAGCATGGTTATGGCCTCTGGTTGGTTAAAGAACAATTACAGCAATGCCAGGGTTATCTGACCATTGACACACTGGAACCCAGCGGTAGCCTTTTCACGGTTTTCATCCCTAAACGGCCAACAGGTTAAATATTATGACATTAATTTCAACATTGATCGCTGAAGACGACTCAAAAAATGCCGAGCTTTTGAACCGTTTTATTGGGCGTTTGGAAGGTTTTAACATCGTCGGTGTTTCGCAGTCTTTTGTGCAGGCTATTGATATGGTCGATGTGATGCGGCCGGATTTGATTCTTTTGGATAATCATTTTCCTGATGGGAGTGGTACTGAATTATTGCAGAAGATGCGTAAAAAAGGCATACAGACAGATGTCATCATGATTACCGCAGCGCAGGATGTCAGCACCATTCGCAGTGCTTTGCATGGCGGGGTATTCGACTATATTATCAAGCCCATTGCCTACCAACGTCTGGAAGACAGTCTGAAGAAGTTTCAGGATTATTTCTTGCAACTGCATAATACCAAAAAAATGAAACAGCGTGATGTCGATAAACTGTTGCAACGTGAACAGCACTCTATGCCAGAACCACCGGAACGATTGCCAAAAGGGATAGACCTGCTGACCTTGAATAAAATAAGGCAGCAGTTCTCTGAGGATGATGGGCCTTTTACCGCCGAACAAATGGGACAATCCCTGGGTTTGAGTCGGACCACAGCACGGCGTTATCTTGAATATTTGGTCAGCCTGAATGAGATTCAGGCTGATGTTAATTATGGCAGTGTCGGTCGTCCTGAGAGGTTATATAAAAAACTGGTTTGATCAGCATTATATAATTTAGGTCTCAAGACTTAGTTTCATGCTGTTGCATAAAGTTTGCTGTGTATGCGATCACAATACTCGTTTAATGTTGTATAACTTCTGGCCAGTTTGCTTAGTGGTGTATCTAATTGTGCCAAAATAGCCTGCGCCAGAAAGGCGTAGATAGTAGCGTCAAGAGAACTGATTTTGTCACCAAAAATATGGGGCTTATCTTTAAGCAATGTTTCTATGCTGTCCAAAGAGTGCTTGGCGATTGATAGTATTTCACTTTCGTTATGACGCCCAAGTCCTTGTTTTTTAATGGCTGAAATGACATTTTTTCGAGCTATTAACGGTATAATGTATTTTAAAGGAAATGGTAAATCTCCAAAAAAATCCTGTTTCACAAGTTTCCAAGTTGGTTTGTGTTGCCATCTGAAATATACCCCGCACCAGTAAAAGCTTTCTTCCAGCATTTTACCGATGCAGTAAGCTTGGGCCAATTGTTCTTCACTCAGATGTGCGTCCAGTTCGGTAGGTTGGATTTGCTTTAAGTGTTCAATAATGAAGTAAGAATCTGCAATAATTCTGCCATTGCTTTTGATGAATGGCAGCTTGTTTTTAGGTGCTTTTTGCAGATTATTGAAGTCAGCTTTTGACTCGAAGTCAATGCCTGATAAACGCAGAAATGCATCTATTTTCAAGACGAAAGGGCTGGGGTCGGGTAAACCGAATTTTGGACCGAAACTGTATAGTTCTATCATGATTTTAGTAAAACGTTGATATTTTTAGATGATAAATAACTTGATTTTATTTATTCATCTGTTTGATTTTAAAAGTTTTACTCGACTGGTATTGCGTAATAAACGACGGAATCTTCTGATTGGTAGGCAAACTCTGGGCCGTATATTTCCAGGTCGGGCGCAAAGGTGTGTCGTAGCTCTGAGCGCAGTAACCAACTGGAATAAATATAGTTGACGGTATTGTTCAGGTTGTCGACATTCATTAATCCTTTGTGAGTGAACTGAGCATATTGCTGGGCAGGAAGTGTAACTACTGTCATATCTTCAGGAATTGTCGTTATATTAATTCTGCTGACTTCAATACAGGCTGTGTATTCAAGTTGTCCTGGTTTTTCTTGAGATTGTTCGATTAAACCGTAGCAGGTATCAGGTACTGCGAACTGAATTTCTGTAAGACGTGGAATAAAACCTTCCCACAGAGGAGGAAGCTTTTCGGCTAAATTATTCTTTTCGGAATCTACACCATGCACAGGTGTTTTGATACCGACAAAATGCCGTTCTCCAACCGAGTAAATATCCGGTTCCAGAGATATGTTCTCGGCGATATTTTGCAAATAACGAACGTCGAATTGAGCTTTGCGCAGGATAAGGCTTTTTTCAGCCCTTTTTCGATAGTTGCTGGGGGTCAAATCAAACATTTTTTGAAACGCACGAGTGTAGCTTTCGTGCGTTTCAAATCCGGCATCTACAGCAATTTCAAGAATCGAACTCTCCGAAAAAAGCAGTGCATCCAATGAGTTGGCAATGCGCCTAGAACGTATGTAGGCTTTCAAGGTTTCATTGGTCAATGCTTTAAAGATTCGTTGAAAATGCCATTGACTCATACAGGCGGCTTGCGCAACGTCAGCTAAACTGAATTCAGTGTCTAAATTAGCCTCAATATAGTCCACACCAGTTTGCACTTGTTTTAAATAGTTCATAAAAAGAGTGTCGATAAATAATCGGTTTAGTTTTCAGGTAAGTCGAAAAAACCAGTCATGGCAACCAGTTTACCTTCCTCATTATATTCACCATAACTGATGCCATCACCCAAAACGGTGCCTTCGGAATTTCTCATTTCCCAATTTGCAATGCTTTTCTTATGGTGAGCAATAAAACGTGTGGTGATAAAGTGACCACCGGGCACATTGTCGTTAAATCCAAGCATGGTGTCTGCCAGTTCTTGCCAACCATTGGCTGTGCCAAGAGGGTCGATATAGCGGCAATCTTCTGTCAGTGACTGTTCAAACAGAGTCAGTTTTTCTTCGCGTGAATCTACTTTCCAGGACATTGCATAGGTTTCCCAGATTCCTCGATAATTGTCTAGTGTTGTTTGTGTCATTGTTAATTTCCTTAAATGTAAAATCAATGACGACATCATAGCGCCGGATTTATCGACGCATTTGATATTTTGTGCGCTTTTAAAATGGCAGGACGACGGTTTTGTTGGTATTTAGTGGGATAATATGAAAATTGTTGCTGTCAGCCCCCACAGGTGGGTTTTGCAGGAGTTCCCTGATGCGGGCAAATGCCCCGAATTGTCCATCTGCTGGTGAGTCTGCTACCGGACGAAGGTCTTCAATGTTGGCAAAAGGGCCATGGAGTGCATTGGTGTAGTAGAGTTGATAATGGGCTATATCGTTTGCATCATCCCATTGTGTAACGATATTGTTATTCAAAAAGCGATCACTGTTTTTGGTGACGTTATTGGCTTCTATATTATATTCTTTGACACTGCCGGCTGGCAGCAGAATCAGGCTGGCTTTTTGTGTTCCGGCAGTGCGTAACACGGTGTTATAGCGTGCAACGATGCCAGTGCTTTGTGCGCCGCTGACAGAAATACCGCGAATATTAGCGGTGTAGATAATGTTATTTTCAAAAGTCAGGTTTTCGTAGGTGGCATCATCAAAAAATAACCCTTGGAAAGAGCGGGTACCCATCAAGGCTACGTTGCCGCGGAAAATGCTATTTTTTACGTCACCTTGACCTTGTACGAAGTCAATATGCGCTGTGGGGGATGCGTGGATTTGCTGGGCACCAACATTGTTTTCAAACAAAATACCTTCGGCACTGGCCAGTTTGAAACAGTCTGAAGCAACCCAGTTACAACGGTTGTTCTTGATAATGCTATCAGTGGTGTTAACGAATAAATATGCACTGCTTTTAAAGTCATGAGCATCGTTGTTCTGGATCAGAAGGTGGTGAACATTACCATTGGTGTTCACACCATACAGGGTGCTTACTTGGGTGTAATCAGGGTTGAGTCGGTTAAATTGATTGGCGCCATATAACTCTGAATTTAGAACCTGGATATGGTGGCTTGCGTTGAAAATACCAATGGCTTCACGGGCACCGGGAACAATCGTCAGCTGATCGAGCCTGACATAGGACGTGTTTTGAAAATTGATTGTGGTAAATTCAGCATCTCGGTTGTTATCAGAGCGAATGGTGACATACTCGCTGAAATTGTAATTATGTATGTTGAACAGACCATAATTCGCTGCGGTCAGTCGAATGGTTTCCCCGCCAGTGGCACTGTCAAGAGCTGCTCGAAGTGATGTGGCTGAATTGACCAGGATAATATCACCTGCAGCGGCATGAGTAATGATGGGAGTGGACAGAAACAGGCTGAGGCCTATTGCTTTTAATAAATAAATGAAGAAATGCGGCAAAATTAAGGTATTAACGATATCTACTTGTTGTATCGACATCAGTTTAGCATACAAAAAAGGCCTTCTATGAAGAAGGCCTTTTACCGGGATGTTAATTTATCTACTGAATATTCATGCAATTAGCATAGTAGGTTGTCGTTGCTGGCCAATCAGAAAAAATGCCTATAACGCCAACGTCTTTTGCTAATACCTCAATGAGGTTCATAACATCACCATCATTATTGGTGATGTCGGCGATCGATGAATAGTACCACCCGCCGCCATTGCTCAGTGGCCCAGAGCGTTCGACTGTCCAGGTTATAATCTCAAGTCCAGCCAGCTTTGCCAGTATGGCATAATCCGAGGGGACAATTTTGCCGTGCGAATTACTTGACACTAAGGCGAATGTCGGTGGAGCAACAATACGGACACCATCATCATAAAGCGATTGAAAGTCAGCCAGACTGGGAACAAATGAATCATCGTCGTAGACCCGGCTGTCGAGATATACCGCTTGTTGGCCGAACTCCGGGTTATGGTTGATCCAGTACTTGACATCATCAAGGTCGAAGGACTGAGCCCAGACGTGTTCTGGATCAATGCCTGCCGCAATGTATTCATTAATCATTTGCTGGGCGTAGTCCTGTTGAGTGTAATCACCTTCATAAGGCATAGTGACGCTGGGTGATTTTAATTCAGGCGTGAATTTGACCCCCAATTGTTGAAACAATTCAATACTTTGGGCATGAGTCATCAATGTGCCGCGTGTTGCGTATAAATCTGTCCGCCAATTGGCGGTTCCATCGAGGTACTCTTCAACAGTCGTTGCCTTAGGGTTGGCAGCATCCATTTTGCCTTGTAATGTGTTGAATTCTTCCAGGGTAATATCCGTGGTACAGCACTGTGCCGAGGCTGGTGTTCCTGTTGCGTTGTCGGCGGGAATAAATGGCGCTGAGCATTTAGCTGCTAAAGGTGTTTCCAGAATGTTTGTTGTTGTATGCAAATCACATTGTGAATGTCGGCAAACCAGTTCGCGATCTTTAGTGAAGGTGACATCGCATTCAATAATGCCTGCTCCCATTTTTGCCGCAGCGGTATAGGATTCCTTAGTGTGCTCAGGAAATTGCAAAGGAGCACCACGGTGACCAATAGAAAAATCACTTTTATAAAACGGTCCGGTTTCACATTGTTTAAGGGCTTCTTTCAAGGCACTTTCATCCATGTCATTGACCAGAAAAAAAGGTCGTGGCCCCAATTGTACTGCTTGAGATTTATGCTGTGATAATTCTCTGATCCTCTTGTTTTTACGTTTGATTCGTGTGCGTAAATGGGCGATTTTGCGTTTAGCCTGATGGAGTTTATGTCGCAGTTTATAGTTTGAATGGAAACCACTATTGGTAGAATAGTTATCATAGTCATTGGCGTAAGGCGGTTGTGCCGCAGTATTACTAATGAATGCGCAAATAAACAGGCCAATAAGAAAAAGACTGCTTCTGTATAAAGTCATAACAAACCCACTGTTCTATAAAAGATAAAGTGGCTATATGCTAGGATCAGATTGTGATTGTTTGATGGCGTTGGTATTACAGAAACGTTAAAGCCTCAAGGTTTATTTGATCAAACGCGTCTCAGGAAACGCTGCGTGCCAACCAAACCAGAATGCGCGGCGATAGGGTAGTCGTGTCAGGCGTTGACCATCAGGTGCTTCCAGCCACTGTTCGCTTAGTTGCCAACTCTGGCCATTGGTGTCCAACACAGTATGGTTGCCGTCGAATGATGTAAATTCATAGTCTTTTGCGTCGTATACTCGATTTGCTCCGGTGTTATCGGTAAACACAATGAAGTTTTGCTTGCCAATACTATCTCTGTAAACTGGGTTTGCTTTAAGAAACTCAGTGTCAATGGCCAGTTGTTGGTCGGGGGCAGCAGCAAAACGCAAAGCCAGTACCTCTCGTTTGTTCTGGAGTCGCTGGTCTTTGAAAGGCGTGTTGAACATTAAGCGGTCACTGGAAAAATAATTCGCATAGGCAACGCCTTCACGGTAATCACGGGTATACCCTGTTTTTTGTGACAGAACCGTTGTGTCGGGATGGCGTCGGCGCCACTCTCCCCAGGTGGTTGTGACTACACTTTCAAATTCAAGAGTAATGCCTTTGCCTGCCAGTGGGCCAAGAACAGGTTCTCCGCGTGATGTGCTCCAAAGTGATTGGGTGGCTTTGTCATACATCAATTTATTGGAACGGTATAAAAAGCCGCTGGTGCCGAGCTCGTGATTAACACCGTTGAACTTTGTTTTGTATGGAATGACTGTGCCACACAGTGTGCAATAAACCCCGGCAATTGATTCACCGCCGATAGTGTCGGTGAACATCTCGTGCCAGGCTAGAATACGTTTGGGGTAGGCGCGAGCATCGCCATTGATACTGATACCGAAAACAACATCATCATTGTCAAGGTATCCTGCCTGTTGGGCAGAAACCATCCTGGGGTTTCTCAATGGGGGAATGCCGTCCTGACGCACGCCTCCCCAACGAATTTCATCAAGACGGATGCGAGCGGTGTTCTGTCGGTCTCGAAAGTAGGTTTCAAAGCGGCTGTCTATATTTCTGTATAGGTCAGCTTTGAATTCTGCGTAATCACTGTCAGCTGGAATATTTTGATTCCACAACCAGAAATACCACTCATTGATGTCAGTCAGGGTGTCTTGTCCAGTAGAGTCATGTAATAGTTTGACAAGAGCTGCTTTTATTGACGCAGATTGTGTGTAGCTGACTGCTTCCAAAGTCATAGGGATATAAGAGGGTGACCATTGTTCACTGATTGCAGCGAAAGCTGAGGCTAATGAGTCAGGTTCATTGCCAGTAATCAATTCAATGAAATGATCTGCGGCAGTGCTTTTGAACAAGGCTTGAGCGGATGCTTGAGGCAAACAGAGAGCTGTCAGCATTATTGCTGTTGCCAGAAATCGACTGATGTGTAATAAAATCATACTGACTACCTTGGGTAAATAAATGGAGTGGGCCATTTTGTTTTTTAACCAGTGTTAGCCTGGTTCTTTTATTTATGACCTGAATGGAACCTTTTTTATTACCAGCTTTGTTTTGGTCGTGGGACTATTGTTGGTTTTTTGAACTTGAGTTATAGTGGTTTGCAGTTGTTTAATCTTGCTTAAGTATTAAAAGTAACATCAGATACGCCTTATTATGAAGAAAGAATTATGGAAAATGTATTTGCTCAAAGCTCGATCCATGTCGATGGTTTGCGCTTTGGCAAGTCTTATATCTTCAGTTGAGGCTCTTGCCACTGGCAATTCTCAGGTTAAGGCATGTCAGGTGTCTGGAACAGTCGAAATGGGTGCTCTTTCTCTGGACGTAAATGGGTGTTGGGAGTTTGAAGGCTATTCTGGTAGCGCAGTTGCAAACAAGTGTCAGTCCAAGGTGCAGAAATGGCATGCCTTTGCTCCCGACAAAGAAAAGGCGATTACATTGGATATTGTTTACAGTGAAGCTTGCCCATTGGCTCAAGCAAGCTGTAAAACAGTTTCTGAGTCAGGAAATCAGTTGCAAGAATTTTATTATGATGTTGATGTCAGGCGCTTAGAAAAGTATCGAAATAAATGTCAATCTGCTCATGGAGAATGGCAGGAAAATCAAATGTTAAAATCAAAAAATGAGTCTTGAAGCCTTGTTTACTAGGAGTAAATGGCATTTCTGATTTAGTTCCCTTTGTTATTTGTTACGTTATTGATATTTGTTATGGTTTTTTCGAAAAATTGATCTAAAATCCGGCGCATATTTACGAATTTTTCTGTACAATGCGGCTATTAAATCATAATTAATCAGACTATGGGCAAACCAGATCATAAACGGCGAGTGCTGTTCATTTCTCCTCAACCGTTTTTTGAGTGGCGTGGTAGCCCGATAAGGGTCAAATTTGACGTTTTAGCATTGAGTGAACTTGGTTATCAAGTTGATTTATTGACTTTACCAATCGGCGCTGAAGAAACAGTAAATGACGTCAATATCATTCGAGCTTGGAATATATTAGGGTCAAAGAAAATCTCAATTGGGCCATCAGGGCTTAAACTATGGTTTGCGTTAATATTCCTGATTCAAGGTTCTGGCCTTGTGCTTAGAAACCGTTATGACGTGCTTCATGGGACTGAAGAAGCGGGTTTTATCTGCTACCTTCTATCACTGTTGTGTAAGGCCCGATGTATTTTTGAAAAACATTCGGATTCCAATTCCTATCAACCAAAATACTTTATGAAACCGATATTGTCGGCTTATAGAGCGGTTGAACGATTGACGGTAAGAAACTGCAAAGGTGTTATCAGCACGGGACCTGCATTAGATGAACAGGCCAAATCAATGATCACTGCAACTGTCGTTGCTGATAAATTCAGTGTGATTCCGGATACTCCATCATCAATCGTTGAAGCCTGTGCTGACAGTGTTGCTAAGGCAAGAGCTGAAATGGAAAGCCAGCCAGGTCAAGTGATTGCGATGTATGCTGGTTCATTCGCCAGTTATCAGGGCATTGACATCATCTTTGAGGCTATCCCTGATGTTGTGCGCAAAAATAAACTGGCCCGTTTTGTCATAATCGGTGGTTCGGACGAAGAGGTAGCCTATTATCAGGAGCAACTGGCAGCGAAGGGTATGGCTGATGAAGTGTTGTTTCTAGGTAAAATTCAGCCAGATTTATTACCTGCGTATCTGGCGGCATCCGATATTCTACTAGCGCCACGTAAATCCGGAGTCAATTCCCCACTGAAAATTCTGGATTATTTCAAAGCTGGAGCCGCTATTGTAGCGACTAACACTGTTGCCAATAAACGTTTGCTGGATCAAAGTAATGCCATGTTGTGCGAATTTAACGTTAAACACTTTTCTGACACAATCAACTCGTTGATTGAATCTCCTGAAAAGAGAAAAAGTCTGGGTAAAAATGCCTATAAATTGTATAAGTCTACCTACAATTTTAATGTCTTTAAAGGGCAGTTGAACGACGCTTATAAAGCGGTACTACTGTAAAAGAATCCATATTCAGATTTGATTGCGGGTTCAGTCCGAAGCCGTTTTTGTTGAATCATAAAATATCAATAAACTTGTAAATAAGGTTGAAAACTCTGTAATGACACAATCATTTGAAAAGTATAAAGGTAAAACAGTGCTGGTGACTGGCGCAACAGGTTTTACTGGGCGAGCAGTGACAAAAAAATTGGTTGAGGCAGGTGCAGATGTTCGCGCTATTGCCAGAATCAGTTCCAAGCTTGGTGATTTGGAACCATTAACTATTCAGTGGTTCCGCGGGGATGTTTTTGATGCTGAATTAATCAAAAAGGCCTGTGATGGGGTTCATTATATATTCCATCTGGCTGCCGCTTTTCGCGAAGTCAAAGCAGATGACGAAGGCTACGCACGAGTGCATGTTGAAAGTACCCAATTGCTGGCTAAAGAGGTGGTGGGAAGATCCGATTTTGAGTGCTTTGTGCATGTGTCAACGGTGGGTGTGCATGGCCATATTGAAATTGATCGTGCCGATGAGGAGTACCGCTTTGCCCCAGGTGATGGTTACCAACGCACCAAACTTGATGGTGAGTTGTGGATTCGAAAATTTGCTGCAGAAAACAATTTGCCGTTTGCTGTGATTCGGCCGGGACCTATCTTCGGTCCAGGAGATATGCGTTTGTTGAAATTGTTTCGCATGGTCAGAAAAGGGTATTTGCTGATACTGGGAAAAGGAAAGTGTATCTATCATCTGGTACATGTTGATGATTTGAGTAATATCATTCTATTGGCTGGAATTACGCCTGAAGCTCGCTCTGAAGTTATGATTGCAGCCTGTGATGACCCAATTCCTCTCGAAGAAATGGCGAAGCATATTGCAGACAGTATTGGCATTAAACGGGCGAAAACAATACGTTTACCCTTATTCCCATTCTATATCGCTTCGGATATCTGTAAATTGATCTGTACTCCATTAGGTTTGAATCCTCCTATTTACCGTCGTCGTGTCGATTTTTACACTAAAGACCGAAAATTTGATAATTCAAAGGTCAAACGTTTGTTGAATTACACCATTAAATACGATAATCCAGCCGGTATTAAAGATACTGCGCAATGGTATTTAGAGAATAATCTGTTGGATTGATTAGGATATATTTAAGACTCTGATCTTTGTAACGGCTGGACAATATATGGCTGTAGGCTTATGATTCGAAGCGCTTTTATGATCAAAGCAAGAGTCTAATTTAAAACTAAGGAGAAATTGAATAATGTTCAAGGTGGTATCTAAAACTATTGCAGCACGAGTGGCTTTTGTGGCTTTAGCATTAATGGTGTTGGGGTTATCTACGGCGGCTCAAGCAGCTATTCAGCCGAAAATGATAACTCCGGTTGAGGGTAATCAATATTATACTCGTTATAATTTCATGGTAGAGAAAGGCAGACACGTGACCACAAATTATTGGCGTGGTGAATTGTTTCCGGTGAATACCAAAGTGACATTGGTAACACTAGGCAAAAAGACAATAGTTCTGGAGGTTGATGGACGAACTATAAAAATCGTTAATGCTAAAAAACATACTCAGCGAGGCACTGATAAGATTGCTGCTGAGTTGTTGTCGGATAGAAAGATTCCATTGAAGAGACTGTCCGCTCAACGTCGAGATGATATTACATCCGGCATTTTACGGTTGGGTATGACCAAAGAACAAGTGTTGATGACACGGGGGTATCCACCACGGCACAAAACACCATCGACAAAAGGCAGCCGCTGGGTCTACTGGAGTAGCCGGTTTGTGCAACGTTCTTTAGTATTCGAAAATGGAAAACTATCTCGAGGGCGAGGTATTAATTGATAAAATCTGGTCTTCCAAGCCTCTGGTTTGGAAGACCAATGTTTTAATTATGGTAAGGATGCCATATATTGACAGTTGGTTTAATACTGCAGAGAGGTCAGAATAATGGGCATTGTCGTTACGATAGTTATGTTGTTGGGACTAATGGCAATGTTGTCATCACGAGTAACGGCTTTGGCATGGATGCAAAGAAAACCGAATACACGAATCATTATTTTACTGTTGATTGTTCTGGGGATTTGGAATTCGCTGTGGCATGGGCTGCGTCATTTAGATAGTTTTTGGGGAATAGCAGGGCTTATATCCGGTATTTTTATGTTGCTCACAGCCTTATTACTTTCTGCAGACAAAAACGGCATACAGCAATCGATGGTCTATCCGGCGTATAAAGCGATTAAACCCATAAGTTGGTTAATTGTGTTTGGATTGTTAGCCTGCTTCTTGCTATATGCAATTACTTTAATCCAGTTGAATCTTGGTTATCCGATAATAAGTTAACCTTTTTGTGAGTCAACAGACCCTTGCTTATGGAAAGGCAAGAGTTATTAAAAGAACAGTAAGGCACTTTACTCTTTGGGGCAGCAGGGTATTATTAAAACCATGAGGTTTGCATTACTATTTCTGGCTGTTATTGTTTCTCTGACTTTGTCGGCTCAAACTCTTTACGCAGCGACTTTTTATGTGGCTACAAGTGGTGTCGATCAAGCCAGTTCAGGAACCTTACAGAACCCCTGGGCTTCAATAAGCTATGCCGTAGATCAGGTTTCTGATGGGGATACGATAGAAGTAGCAGCGGGTACCTATTCATCTCGTGTTCGGTTGGACCAACAATTTGCCAATGGTATTGTTATCCGTTCGACGCAACCATATCAGGCACGTCTGCGTTACGATGACGGTGCAGTGGTTATCTGTTATACCTGCCAAGGTGTTGTTCTGGAAGGTTTTGATATTGCTCATGCTGGCGGTAATAATGGCGCTCTAGTAGTCCATATTCAGGATTTGCTGGGGGCCTTCAATGGTAGCAATAACGGCAGTGATGCGGTAGTTTCTAATGTGACGCTACGCAATAACATTATTCATGATTCAACGAATAATGACTTGTTGAAAATCAATAATGGTGCGCAAGATATCCTGGTTGAAGGCAATATGTTTTATAACCAGGCGGGTTCGGATGAGCATATTGATGTCAACAGCACTGTTGGCGTGACTATACAGGATAATGTGTTTTTTAATTCTACATCACAGGCAATTACCAGTTCCTTTATTGTCATAAAAGATAGCAATGGAGCCAATGATACCGTTCTGGGGACGCAGGATACCTTGGTACGTCGGAATATTTTCTTCAATTGGCAGGGCAATGATGCCCAGAGTTTCATCAGAATTGGCGAAGACGGCACGGCCAATTTTGAGGCCGATGGCGTATTAGTCGAAAACAACCTTTTTCTGGGCAATTCAAACCGCTTGATGCGCAGTGCTTTTACCGTACAGGGATCACGTGATGTACGCTTTCAATACAATACGATCACGGGTAATTTGCCCAGTCGGAGTTATGCCGCACGGTTACTCGCAGTTGGACCAAATCAACCTAATGAACAGATAGTCCTGGTCAATAATATATGGGCAGATCCTGGCGGGACAATGGGAGCGGAAGGTTTTAATGGCAGTGATGTCTTTGATGCGACAGCTGAAGATAATGCCAGTGTAAGTGTGGATAATAATGTGTATTACAATGGCGTTAACTCAATTCCTGCAGACGCGACACAAGCGGTTAATCTGGCAGATGATGTTAACGCAATTATAGGTAATCCATTGTTGCCGACATTGATTGGTTTAACCTTGCCGGTGTTTAATGGCTCACAATTTGCTGGAGGTAAATCATCCATTCGCGAGGTTTTTATTGATTTTGCGAATCGTTATGGAAAACCTGCTATTGCTAGCGTTGCCATTAATCAAGGTAGTCTTACCAATGCACCTGGCGATGATCTGTTGGGAAATATTCGTGGCAGTTCACCGGATGTTGGGGCACTTGAATTAACCAGCAGCGAACCACCGTTTATCAATGATGATATGTGCTTTCCAGTCACGGCATCATCATCTGCAACAGTGATTGTTTGTTTATAAGCACTGTTTCATATAACTGTTTCAGATAGTTACATGGCAAACGAACTATGAGCTCAGTTTGCCATGTAACTGCCATGCCTGAAATTCTAAAGTCTATTCTGCGGTTGGTACCAGATCGAATGCGAGGATGATGGCAGCTTCCTGGCTGACATTTTCGAACCAGTGAACGGTTTCTACTTTTTCAATCCAGGTGTCTCCTGCGTTCACTTTACGCATGGTTTCGCCTCGGTATTCATTGAGCGTGCCTTTTTCAACATAGACGATACCAGGGCGGTCTGCATGAGAGTGTTCAGCTGTTGCTGCACCAGGCAGAACCACTATTTTTCGAGCGCGAAATTCAAAGCCTTCCATGGCTGGGATCTGTGCGCCAAGTCCATTCAGATAAATAGGATATACCTCAAGTCCATGTGTTTTTTCGGGTGCGATGCCTTTGGCAAAGACTGTCATAATGCCAGTCAGTAAAATAATGATTATGGTAAATAGACGAAATTGCTTGGCCATGATTGTTGCTCCTTTGATTATAATATTATGGAACTTGCATCCTAGCCTGTGTGTTTTGAAGTTGTATATCCGTGTAAATACTGTCTGTTTGTACGTATAATTGGGTATGCCCGATGATCTGACATAGCCAGTTCAGACTATCGTTGATAGTTGTAGGAATGAGGGGCGCTGCGGTTGATGGATTGACGGCTAAAAACAATATGCACAGTGGTGCATCTGACTCTGCGTCAACTGCTGGAAAATAGTGGTGTTTTTATTGCGATTTTATTTAGCAGGGATTCAGTTCAAATAAGGTTATCTCGCTGCTTGTGCCTAAACGCATGGTCGGTCCCCAGGTGCCTGTACCTTCGTTGACGTATAAAGTCGTGTTTTCATGCTGGTAAAGGCCTTTTCTATATTCAAATACTTTGTTGACTGCATAATTAAATGGAACGATTTGTCCATTGTGGGTATGCCCAGATAGTTTTAAATCAACCCCGTGTTCACTGGCAGCTTGCAGCCCTTGGGGACGGTGATAGAGCAAAATGACGTAATGGTCTGCTTGAATCGGAATTTGGGGTAATTGTTTCGCTACTTGCTGGGGGTCTTCGTGATCGTCAATTCCTATGATTTGCAGACCGTTAAACTGGATGCTGCGGTTGCGCAGGACTTCAACGCCAAGGTTCTCCAGTCGTTGGATTATATGCTCAAGGTCTTCATAACGTTCGTGATTACCAATGCAAAAATATATGGGGCCATCAAACCATGCCAGTGGTTCAAGTTGTTCCTGTGTGATGCCGTGTTGATCTATAAAGTCGCCGGTTATGCATAAAAAGTCTGCTTCCAGAGAGTTGATTCTGTGCATCACCTTTTGCAGAAAACGAGGTGTACGGGAACCAATGTGGACATCCGATATTTGGACAAAACGCAGCTTGGAATCTCGTTTTTCAGTGCTTAATGGTACAGTTACAACTTGAGGTTGCCAGGCTTTTGATAAACCCCATAAGGTCATGGCAGCAGTCATTGCTAATACAATAATGGCCACCGGTTTCTCAGTCAGCAGGTTCAATAGAAGTGCTACCTCACCCAAAAGAACAGTAATTAACAAAACAGGTGCAATGCCCAGCAGAAAATCAATGGCCATACGCAGTGAGTTGGCCAGGCGACTGGTACGGTTGCGTAAGCCTACGCGAGCAATAAGTTGCGATAAAAAAACAGGTAGGGTGATTATCAAGGTCAGCCAGCCTGGTATATCTAACCAATGGCATATTCGCCAGACAGGGTAGGCGAATATAACAACTGAAATCAATAGTACTATGGTTAGCAGTCGAATTCTGAAGTTCCTTCGGGTGGTCTTACTTTTTTTGTTACTCATGGCCAAAAACGAATTATCTGAAAATGCTTCGTGTATTCTAGCGCCAAATGGTGATGTAAAGACGATTCAAATGTTTAAATTTTGTACAGTATAAAGAAATAGCTCAATACTTGGCTGAATTATCCGCTTATCCCCCCTGGCGCATAGTGTAAAACGCGCCAGAGGGATAGGTGACTATTGTGTGAAGGTCAAAGCAAAACTGACAGGCACTGATTGACCCAGAGAGATGCCTCCCATAAGTTCGCTGAGTTTAGCCAGGCCTTTATCCATGCCGTAGTCACTGGCTTTAATGATAATTGGTTGGGTGCTGGCTACCAGCATAGTATTGTTTGTAGATTGGTTTATCAGAACATTCAATATGATTTCCTTGCTAACACCATGCAATGATAGTGTTGCTGGAAGAGATGTTGTTATAGATTCGCCAGCGGACAGAGGTGTGATTTTAGAAATATCTGTAGTGATTGTTGTTTCTGGAAAATCCGCCGTTTCAAACAGAAATCTACGCAGGCGGTCGTTGCGTATTTCTACGGCTGTTTCTACACTTGAGTTCTGGATAACGACACTGGTTTGTCCGGTTTCCGTGATTGAGCTGGAAAAGTCGGTAAATGTGTGCGATTCAGCAATATTTGTTTTTTTGACAGAAACAAAGTTAATGGCAGATTTGTCTTTGTCTAAAACCCAACTTGCTGCGAAAGCATTGCTGGACAATAATAAGGTGATGACAAATGTCAATGTGGTGGTAATGATTTTAAGCATATGTTGTCTCCAAGTCATATTAGTAGATCGGTAAATTCGGGCCCAGTCGTTAAGATTGGATATTGGAGATAACAAGTGAGAGTCTATTTTATTCCAAAATATTTTATGGAATAAAATTTGATAACGGGTGTTGTTACGTTTATGAACCATTCAGTTGCGGACAATTTAAATAACGAATTACCCTATCTATGGCGTTTCGCTTTGCGTCTAAGCCGTTCGCGTGTTATTGCTCAAGACTTGGTGCAAAAAACAGCAGTGCGTGCTCTGGAACGTCGCCATCAGTTTTCTGAAGGCAGCAGTTTACGCAGTTGGTTATTCAGCATTATGCACTCGATTTGGAAAAATGATCTGCGTGCCGAAGCTGTGCGCAAACAATCTGCATTCAATCTGGCTGATTTTGAAACGTATGCCAGTTCCCCATGTCAGGGTGAGAACCATCAGCTGTTTAATCAGGTCATAGAACAAGTTAATGAGTTACCTGAGGCGCAGCGCACAGTCATGCTTTTGGTATGCATTGAAGGCTATAGTTATCAAGAAACAGCCGATATTATGGACGTTGCTATTGGTACCGTTATGAGTCGTTTGGCTAGAGCGCGTGCTGTCATTGGTAAAAGGTTCCTTGAGCAAGGGCAGGCGACAACTACTGTACATAATGATATGGGCAGCAACACCGGCAAAACATTATGAATTTTGATGATTTACATATTTTAAGGTATGTTGAAAAGTCTCTTGATGAAGAGACAATGAAAGCCTTTGAGAAAATTCTAGAGCATGATGCTGATCTCAGGCATAGAGTGTTGGAAATGCGCTCTTCACAGTTGCCTTATCAAGCGGCATTTGCGGCAGAAAACCTTCCTCCAGTGCCTGAAGAACTGGAGATGCAGATACAACAATTGTCTCAGGTTTCAAGACAAGGTGTGTCAGATACAGTTGTGACAGGAAGTTTTATCAAAAAGTGGTCTATGGCGGCTTGTTTATGCGTCGCTTTTTTGTCTGGAGCCTTATTGATGCTTGGTTTTAATTCTCTGAAATCACCAGCAACTGAGCAACAACTGACAGATGATTCATTTCGACCCTATGGTTCAAAAGCGTTGATTGACGCTATGATTCAATATCAAGCCTTGTATACCCGAAAAACAGTAGAGATGGTCCACCAGAATGAACGGGAAGCAAATCAGGTGATCAGTTCCTTCAATACAAAAGGAGGACATGATTTGATGATTCCCGACTTGTCAGCTCAGGGCTATGAATTTCGCCGAGTTCAGGAATTAGCATTTGAAGGTGAGATAATAATTCAAATGGTTTACCTGCCAGAGACAGGCAAGCCATTGGCCTTATGTGTTACTAAAGCGAACGCATTGCAACATGCGAGTAAGTCGTATCGTTATGCAGGAATTAACTCAGTATTGTGGGCTAATCGTGGTATGACGTATATGTTGATGGGTGATCAAAAGGAGGTTGAATTACAAAACCTGCTGGCAGCGATGCCTATTTGATGAGCAGGCTGTTTTCCCCATTAATTCAATTTCAATCATTCTGGTAAATGTTGGGATTGAGCATATTCCAGAGTTCTTCGTGCACGTTCTACGACCGGTAAGTCAACCATTTTTCCATCAACTTCCACCGCAGCGCGTTGTTTGCTGATAGCATCGTCATAGGCCATTATAATCTTTTGTGCCTGTTCAAGCTCTGTTGGCGATATTTGGTAAACCTTGTTCAGCACTTGTACCTGGCTGGGATGTATGCAAAAAGACCCATCAAAACCCATTGATTTAGCTTTTTCTATGCGCTGGGTAAGTTGGTTTAAATCAGAATAATCAGCAATGCTTGCAGGGAACCCATAAGCATTAATCCGTGCTGATTTGGCAGCGAAAACCAACTGTTGAGCTGGATGAAATAAGTTTTCTTCACTGGGATCAAATCCTCCATCAAGGCTTAAGTCTTCAGTGCCCAATGCCAGACCGGCAAGTCTGGGACTGGATTTTGCAATAGCCTTGATTGAAGCCAGGCCATCAATGGTTTCTATCAAGGCTATCAAACGAATTTTCCCTGGTGGCAAGCCTTTGCGTAACTCAATTTCTGTCATGGCTTCATCGATAAGACAGATATGCTCAGGCCCCATGACTTTAGGCAGGGTGATAGCACTGACCTCGTGTAAAATAGCCGCTTCCAAATCCAGCAGGCAATTTTTCAGGTCACGATTAACCCGAATGACGATGGCACATTTTTTTGAATGCAGATATTCAGTGTATCCGGCTAACCCTTGTCGTGCCTGTTCCTTGACATCTATTGGTACGCTGTCTTCCAAGTCTAACTGAATAGCATCAGCACTACGGGTATGTGCAGATTTAATAAAACGTTCTACATGTGCTGGTACAAATAATATTGACCGCCAATTAGGTAAATTTTGCATGGTTAAGAGTCTGGGCTTTGAGTCGTTTATTCGGAAAATTCCTGTTTGATTAGTTCAGTATGTTGTCCCAATGAAGGCACTGCACCAAAATTTTCATCGTCAGGTTTGGTCGAATGTCTGATGGGTGAATCAATGATATCAGTCTCTTCACCACTTTCTAAAGTAACTTTTCTGCGACGTAGTTGCGGGTGTTGACTGAATGATTCAACTGAATTAACAGCACCATAGGCGATAGCGGCACTCTTGAGAATTTCTTCTAATTGCTCTCGGCTCTTTTGTGAAAAAACCTGTTTGATATAATCGTCCAGAATGTGACGGTTCTCAACTCGAGCACTCGCATTATTAAAACGACTATCGCTTGCCAAATCAGCATGTTCCAATACTTCTGCGCAAAAGCGTATCCATTCACGTTCATTTTGAATCGAAATGGCTAGAATTTCTTCATCGGCTGTTGTGTAACCGCCGTAAGGGGCAATTGAAGGGTGATGCAGTCCAACACGTTTTGGTGCCTTGCCGGCGTAAACACTGTGCAGATACGGCACGCTCATCCAATCAGCTGCGGTATCAAACAAAGACACTTTAACTCCTGAACCCTGACCAGTTTTTGCCCTCGACAATAAGGCATTCTGGATGCCAATCAAGGCATTCATGCCTGCGCCAATATCGCAGACAGACACTCCGATACGTCCATAGGCTTCAGGCGCGCCGTTGATGGCAACCAGACCACTTTCGCATTGCACCAGAAAATCATAGGCTTTCATATCTCGATAGATGCCAGAGTCACCATAGCCGCTGATATCGCAGGTGATCAGTTGAGGGTATTGTTGGCGCAATTCATCAGAACCAAAACCAGCCCGTTGCATTGCACCAGGGGCCAGATTTTGGATCAAGATATCAGCTTTTTTGAGCATGTTGTGCAAGAGCTTTGCACCATGGGGGTCTTTAAAGTTCAGGCTCAAGGACTGTTTGCCGTGATTGGCCCAGACAAAGTAGGAGGATTCCCCCTTAACCGCCGTATCATAGTTTCGAGCGAAGTCTCCTTCTGCTCGTTCGACTTTGATAACTCTAGCTCCGCCTTCGGCTAATTGACAGGAGCACAGGGGAGCCGCTACAGCTTGTTCGATGGAAATAACCAGCAAACCTTCGAAAGGCTTGCTGTTCTCGGTAGTGTGATTAGTAGTATTCAAAATAGCGCTCTTATAAGTGAAGGTGTTCTATTTAATGTGGGATTAGCAGTAGCTCTGCTTACAGAGTTTTTTAAAATAGCTATGCTGCGATGCATCTCATTGCCGACGATGGTCATGCCTTCATCAAAGCCCATTCCAGGTTTAACTAGCATCCGTTCGGGCCTGGCAGCTAATGCAAGGTGCACACAGGTTTGTGCCGAGATATCGGTCTCATTGCAAGTACCGCCCTGATAGGCTTGCATGCCATGTTGTTTGCAATACACAATGGCGTCAACAATGTTATGGATGCTGCCCAGGTCAGGTGTTTTTATTTGCACCATATGGCAACAATCAGCATCTGTGAAATCAACAATATCCTGGTAAGTATTGCACCACTCATCCGCGACAAGCTTGGCCTTTGAACCAGTCTTTTCCAACTGCTGTTTTACAGCGGCAAGAGAATCGATTTGTGCTGGTTTACTGCCAACATCGATAGGCCCTTCAATATATAAATTAAAAGGATGAGCCAGTTCTTGCAAGCTGGCAATGTAGTCAGCAATTTTTTTCGTATCATGTTCGAAAATCATCCCAATGGTGCCATAAACATCGATGTGTAAATCGGGTTGATAGTGAGTATCTGGTCTTGTTTCGGTGATTCGTTTAACCAACCATTGCACATATTCTTGCAACTTCTCTCCTTTATGGCCGAGCTTGTTGGGTATATTGTTAATCAATGCATGGGGTAATGTATCTACTCTTTTCAGCACCATCTTGTCGATGGCGGTGTAACGGTCATCCCCGCTTTGACCAAACAAAGGGATAGGTTCTGCTATCAGTGGCAACTGGTATTCATTGCAGATGATCTGTGTTTTCAGACATTGCTGTGACAGAGCGCTGGCATCCAACAATGCTTGTGATATGCCATAGCGGATGGCGGTATGCAGTGGTTTACCTTCAATTTCAAGCGTGTCAAAAAATATAGAATTAGCTTTGAACTTGCTAATGTCCAGACCTTCCAACAGGGGAGTGATATGTTGTTCTAGAAATGGCAGAAAGACATCGCTGATGAATAAAGGGTCGCGGCCACCAGCTCCAGAATACTGTACGGCGACACAATCACCTTTGGCAATACTGCCATTTTCCAATTGTAGTAAGATGGATATGCATTCACCTGCCTGGCGAATTGAGGAAAATCCAGCAGTACTTGGGTCTCCGGTATAAATAAAGCCATTTTGGTCGGCTCCATTCTTGATTGCCTGTTGATCATCAAAATAAAAGGCTGATTTGCCCGCAACAAAGTGAGCTTGGGTAATTTTCATGACAGTATAAATCGTTTGTATGTATTTGTTGTTGTAAAGGTATTAAATATATTCTTACTAAGAAGGTCGACCAATCAGTTTGCCTTTTGAAATGGCATTAATATCATCAATGACCATCTGAAAAGACACTTCCCGACCTTCAGTTTCTGCCCGGATATCCAGGGTTTCCCTATGGAAACTGAGAACGTCATCAGGTAACGGTGTAGAACCTGGGTCCAACACACGTACAGCCCCATGGTTGTCTCGTACGGGCATCAATATGCCAGCGTTGCAGCTTGACGGAGCAAAAGGGATGTCCATAATGCCTGCTTCGAAAGCGCGAACAGCACCAACTGCAACATCGCCATCACCCATCTCAAATACCTTTGACATGACCGCTCTGACTTCGGCTTTTATTAAATCAATTTCTCGTGTCAGACCACCACTTTCTGGAAAGTGCTGGTCACGGACCATATTGATTATTTGCCGGGTTGCTTCCAGTCCCTGTTTGTTCGCTTCTTTGGTTGGTACACCGCCTGCTTCATGTGGGGTTTTGACGATAACCTTGGTTGCCCCTGAAAGGGCTGCTGCAGTCGCGCCTAGGCCGATGACAGAATAGGCTTTTGATTCATCTTCAGGAAAGCCACCCATCCATTGGTGGAAGACGGTGCTGAGTTTATAATCATCAAAACCAGCATCTTGGAAATACTCATGGCCTAACTCTGTCAGGGAGCGAATGGCAGCTATATCTTGAATAAGGTTGCCTGCCTGCCCATAGCCGAGAGTCAGGCACTTTACACCTTGTTGCAGCGCCAGCAGGCCTTCGATAATGGCAACACAATGTGAAATAAAAGGAGGCACTAAGGTTCCTGTGAGTGGGCCAAAGGGTTCTCTGTTGATAGTGATGCCTTGTTCTTCGTACAGACCTATCAAGCGGTCACAGTACTGCCAGTCTCTGATAGATTTTTCCAGCGGCACTTTTTTTGAATAGGGAATATTGTAGGAAATGCCGCCACCTTCATTGCTGGTGAAACCTGCTGCCATAGTGATCTCTGTGAGCAATCGAGCATCTGGAGTACCATGTCTAACCTCAATAGGTTTACTGACAGATTCAACCAACTCACGACAGTTTTCCAGGCCATGATTAACTGCAGGGAAGCCGTTTAATAATGAGGTTCCTGCTCTTATGGAACGCTTAATACCGGTTTCAGCTTCATCATAACGATTCAACCGAGTATAAGCATCAATGGTTGTTGGTAGAAGGTCGCATGAATCCTGCAGATGGGTTAAAAGGGCTATCTGCTCATTCAATAAAGCAACTCCAGCACGAGGCTGCAGTAATGTTTTATGAGTTTCTACCGCATTGTTTAAGGCAGTAGAGAAACGTTTTGAGTCAGGAATACTCTGTTGATATTTGACGGCTTCATCGAAATGAATATTCTTGCCGGTAGGCCAGGTTTGCAGAACGCTTTTACGTTCTTCGTTGAGAACTTTTTCGCTCAGGGTTTTATTACGGATTTCCATTGGATACTCTGCTAGTGGACAGCTGAATTGGCTAAAATAATTGTTGTGTTAAATTAAGGAATTAAAGATTCAGGTTTATAATGAAGCTTGGCTCACCGGTTCAGGTTGATAATTTTTTATCTCAGCGTTAATGGCGTCAGGTAAGTGATTGTTGACGCTGAGGCTGTCTATCGCGGCTTGAGCTGCTGCTTCTGGGTATTGCTGTGCAATATTACCTAGTAGTGGTAACAGGTATTGGTCGTCCTGAAAGTAAGTGATAGTGTCTGGCAATAACACCTGACGGCCACGGTTATCTTCCGGTATTTTGTTAAGCCAATCATTGGGTGTGAATAGAGTTGAATTGGCTAAGTAGCCGCCAGAACCAATTAATTTTTTAACGCTGCGCAGGTCGCGGCCTGTTTGTACATTCACAATACCGTCAGCGGTATGAACCTTATGCATGCGACCGGCATGTCTAGCACAGGCATTGGCAATGCAACTTCCAGCGATCAATTGGTCTTTCTGTTGGTCCAGTTTATTGCTGCCGATATGGTCTGGAGAATGGCTTACCTTGTTGGCATATTCAACTAGTGACTCTTGTGTTTGCAGATATTTTCCTAGCTCATTAGCCAACAATGCCGGGTTGGACTCTACTGCAGCCTGTGCGGAAATACGTAAGCCTAAATCGCCTTCAACAGTGCGTTTGATTTCTGGTTCAAGTAATCCTCTTAAGACAGTTGCTGCCCCCAACTGTTCTTTGTGACAGGAGTAGACATCTGTTGTGGCTCCGCCCAGATCCAGCACAATGAATTCTTCCCAACCTTGTACATGATTGCGGATATGTCGAGTGAGTTCGTGAACCGCAAATGGTGTCGGCAATGGTTGCTCGTTTATCTGCTCGATAATAGTGTGCAGACCTTTGCCTTTGACAATTTTTGCCAGAAATATATCGCGCATTGCATCTCTGGCTGGTTGTGGATTCTGTTGGTCTATTTCGGGCAATATGTTGTCGACTACCGTTAATTCCTTCTCAACGAGTATTTGACTCACCTGATCGGCTACTGCACGGTTTCCCGCATAAATAATAGAGCAGTCCAAATCCAGTTCTGCCAGCTTTCTGGCATTTGACAAGACATAATCTGAGTTGCCACCATCTGTGCCGCCCGTGAACAGCAATATATCGGGTGCCGAATTTTGCATCTCTGCAAGGTCGGCTTCAGTCAGGTGATAAGAAAAACAGTGGTTGATTTTTGCGCCTGCTGAAAAAGCGGCAATCTTAGCTGTTTCTAGGGTGATATCGGGTACAATTCCAAGTGCCGCTACTGCCAGACCTCCTTTAGCAGACGATGAATAGAATAATTTCATCTCATTCTTGGCCACACTGCTAGAGTAGGTTGGTGCTAGAGTTTCAAGAACATGAAAAAAGCCGGTGGCGAGGTTATCTATAGTTGTTTTATGATCTGCTCGTGATATAAGTTTTAATTGATTATTTTCCAGTTGGAAAATAGCGCCCTTGGTCCAGGTTGAACCGATGTCGATTGATACTATCTTCATGACTTGGTTTTTATTTACATTATGGGTGGTGCCTTGGGAGCTAATTCACTGGCTTTTAGATGGTGCAGGTTCCGCTTGTTGATATCTTCATGCAGGAAATCAGCAACATCATTTAAATCAATGCTGGGAGGGAAGACTCGGTCAAAGCCCATTTTAGTGAATAATTTCTCTACTTCGAAAAATGGGTGTTTACCAATAACGAGATTTCCGCCAACATATAGGACAATATCGTTCAGACCTCGTTCAATGCAGCGACCACGAAAACCCATGCAATCAATTTCGCCATGTCCATATATTGATGACACCAGAATTGCTTTAGCTCCAGTTTCGATAGCGGTGTCAATAAATTCATCCTGGCTGACCATGACACCTAGGTTGACCACATTAAAACCCAGTTTGCTGAGAACGCTGGTTATGATTTTGTTTCCAACTGCATGGCAGTCGGCACCGATTACGCCAATAACAATGGTGATGGTCTCTGTATTTTTCATGATGAACTTCGTCTAAGTGATGTTATTACTGGAATGATATATAAGTAATATTTAATTTCAATGATAAATAGATAAGTATTATTTAAGTGTTGTGCTAAACTGCTTTTGTTGTAAAAGAAAAGGTCCATTGATAAATGAAAGAATCCTTAAAAAATGTCACTTTAAGACAGTTGCAGATTTTTCTGGTGGCTGCCGAGCATGAAAGCTTTGCTCAGGCAGCTCAAATTCTCTATTTGACACAACCAGCCGTATCCATGCAAATGAAGCGTTTGGCTGAGATGGTCGGAGTTGCTTTGTTCAGCAAAGAGGGTAGAAATTTACGTTTGACACGTGCCGGACATAAATTTGTACCTTATGTACGACAGATAACACAGACCTTGCGTGAGGCTGGTGAGGAGCTGGATGCGATAAAGGGCATGCGTAAAGGTAAGGTGAAAATTGGTATGGTCACTACCACTCAGTACTTTTCACCACGCCTGACTGCTGAATTTAAAAAACAGCATCCAGAAATTGAACTGGATATAGCGATTGCGAACCGACGAAACATTATTAATAAACTTGAAAGCAATGAAATTGATCTGGCTATCATGGGGCGTACGCCTAAGCGTTTGGAGGTGGCCGTTGAAGAGTTTTATGAACACCCCTATGTCGTTATCGCATCACCAGCTCACCCATTGGCAGGTCAGAAAAATGTCACGGCCCAGAACCTGCAAGATCAGCAATTCCTCGCTAGAGAACAAGGGTCTGGAACACGTATGATTCTAGAGCGATTTTTTGTAAAGAACGATTTGAAACAGCCAGCAATACAGGAATTTACCAGCAATGAATCGATAAAACAGGGAGTTATGGTTGATATGGGCTTGGCCTTTATTTCTGCGCATACCATCCACCTTGAGAAGAAATCAGGCTTATTAGCCGTTTTAGATGTCAATAAAGTGCCCATAATGCGCAGTTGGCTGGTGTTGAATCTGGCCAATAAAACTCTTAATCCAGCGACTGAAGCATTCAAACAATTCGTTCGAAATGAAGGGGCAGGGCATATGCAGGCGATTTTTTCCTGATAACAGCTTCTGTGATTGGTAATTGCTTACTTCAGTTAAGCTTAATCACTCCCTGGGTTTCACTGATAACCGAATGTGGAATAGAGGAATTGGATTCAATTTCAATCAACCTTTGTCTTTTGTATCTTTCGTAGTTCTTGATTTCCTCTTGAGATAAATATTCATCCCTGTTGACTTCAATTGGATCACCCCACATATTTGTTCTAAGTGGTTTGTCTCGATTGTTGATTTTCTGAACTAATGCATCTTTCTGTTTTTGATCGCTTGCAGAAAGCGGTTTTTCATTTTTGTTGTCATAGAGAGACTGTGTCAATTTTCGATATTCCGGATCATAATAGGCATTTCGTTTGACGGTGTCTGACCAGCTATTGTCTGTGACAAAACGATCATTTTCGGTTAACGATAAAGACACTTTTTCTTCAATTTCATTGAGTCTCTCACGCATCCCATTCATCCATTCGTACCATGAGTTTTCTTTTTCCTGTAGTTGCATCAACCGAAAGTCATCTTCAAATCGTTGATTGAACATCTCAGCTAAACGCGGGCCTGATGGCTCAGGACCGAAAAACTCTTCCATCCATAATAAATTTTCAGGAAGTTGGCTGTCTCTAAAAAGATATTTACGACCTTCAAATAACTCACTTATTGGGTCACGATACCAATCACTATTTTCTAAAAAATAAGGGGTTTTGTTTTTCAATGCGAAATTGTCACCAGAAGAGCCGGTCACTGACGATGGTGTGGCAGAGGGGGCGGGCAAGACGGGTGTCGGTTCTGGGATCGCGGTTGGAGCCGGAGTCGAGCTTGGTGACGTTAAACACTGCCCGCCACCGGCTGCAGATTTTGCTGGGTCACATGCTGGGCTGCTGCAGGATACGGCGCCACCATTTGAATTAAAACATGCCCAGGCATCAGGTACTAAAAGTAAACCTGAACCAATAGCGAGGCTCAGGTAAATAATGTCTTTCATATTGCGGTTTTTCATGTTGCCAGTCCTCATCAAAAAGTACGCGTCACACCAAAACGGATATTGCTGCGGCCGAATTTGTAGAATGGAATATTCGAATCATTTTTCAGGTGATTGAAGCGAATATCAGCATTCCAGTTTTTTATGAATTCGGTAGAAAGGGAAGCCGAAAATTGAATCGAATCATCGCTTCTCTTGACTGTTGACAGGGTATTTACTGCATCGTAATTCGATTTCGAATATCCGAGGTTTGCAGAAAAATGCAGTGGGTATTCAAACTCACCTATTTCAATTTCAGGTAATGCACGACTTGTCGAAAAATTGATCATATAACCGGATGAGTCGAAATTAGAACCCGATGTACTGCTTTTGATATAACGCAGTTCGCTACTGGTATTCCAGCTGTATATCAATTCAGTCCAATAGAATCCCAATGTCGTATCATTTCCATTTCTACCATTTTCAGCCGTTAGAGAAGGGTGTGTAAAATCCTGATGCAAGTAGCTGAATAGACCGCCTATATGACGATTTTTAGCCAAAGTTTTGCGAAGTCCCAATTGTAATTGTTGCGACTCCAGATATTTTATACCGTCCAGATCCGTGGTTGAATATCCGATCACGGCACTGCCTAATAATTGATTACTTATCCAATGAGAGTAAATGCCTTGAAGCCCATGAGTTGTGGTATCAAATTTATCTAAATCATTCCATCGCTGTGTGTCCAGCCAATAGCCCAGTTGCACTAGTTTTCCTGCGCGGTCATAGGCTCGCCAATTCAGACTTAAACCCAATTGTGATTGAGTATCTGCTTCATCATCAATATCGGCTGGAGTAGAAGCACCGTCATTCAAAGCAATGACATTGCTGTTGCGGCCAATTGATATCGTTGCCAGCCCGCTGAATGTAGTTGGCGGTTTTCTTGTATTAAGTTTTTGTCTTGTGGATGATTTCGATTTAATCTGATTTATTTCAAGGCTCAGATTGGAATCAGAACCATTTCTTGATAAGAAATTAAGAGTATCAGCTGCTTCATTATATCGTTGCTGTGCATAGGCTATCTTTGCAAGATAGAAATAAGATATGTCTAAACTTGAGTCTAGAGTGACTGCCTGAGTAAAGACACTTTTGGCGCGATCATAGTCATTGTTTTCAAAATAGGCTTGTCCTAAACTTTGCAAGGCCGCTGCAGATTCAGAATACGTTGTTGTATATCGTTCTAAATGCTCAATGGCTTTATTTAATTCACCTGTTAGTAAGTAAGCGCGTCCTCGATTGTAATCTAAAATGGGGTTTTTATAACCGGATTGTTCAGCCAGTGTAAAAGCCTGAAGAGCTTCTTTTCCTCGATTGAGCTTAATCAAAATTGATCCAGTCAGATTGTGGACTATGCTTGGCACACCGTCTTCCAGCTCTGAAAAGTTGATGCTCTTTATCTGTTCATAGGCTCTGTCATATTGGCCAGACTCGATGTATTCCAAAACTAGGGGCAAAACATCACTATCCTGCTCCGATGTGAAAGACGGTGTAGAATAAATCAATGCTGCAAATAACATCAGCTTGAGTAACACTTTTGGATATTTCATTTAACCTCTTCGGGCGCTTACTACCCGCGCTTTGGGGTCTTTATATAACCTTTGATTTTAAATTATAGTACATAGTTTCATAGACTGAGAATCACCACTCATTTAAATAAGCAAAGCCTGCCTGATCAGAGTTGTCTGGAAGAATAGCCCCACAATTCACTCTCTATTTTATAATTTCTCAGTTTCAATACTGTTGCCTGCTTTGGGCTAAGTTGGAAAAAGGTGAAAAGTCTGAACAGAGGAATCAATTATTGATTTCCCTGTTCAGTGACAAATCCTGACTATGGAGCATCGTTTGCCTTGGAGCATTAAGGCGGCGGAGGTACATCATCGCTTAACAACAAAGGTAGCGTGATTATTGGCACTATTGACTTACGACGCAAGTCAACGATGTCAGGAACGTTATTGCCATCAAGGTCTGCATTAGGGCTGTTGGGATCAGTACCAAACTGATACTCCTCAAGGTTGCTGAAGCCGTCACCATCGTTATCTGCTTGTTGATCGAATGAATTCAGTGGGTTTAAGCCATTGGCCAGTTCATAATCATTCGGCATTAAGTCACCGTCGGCATCGCTATCACAGACATTACCCAGGCCATCCAGATCCAAGTCAGCTTGATCCGTATTGGCGACAGTAGGGCAGTTGTCAATGGCATTGGCAATAGTGTCGTTATCCAGATCATCATCCACTGTCAGTGTATCGCTTGCTGTTCCACTGTTGCCCAGTGAAGATGTCAGATCACCAGTGGTGTTAACATGTGCTCCCCCCACTGCAGAGGTAGTATCTACCGTAATCTGGCAGCTGCTGGTTGCAGCTACAGAACCACCTGTTAAGCTGATGACAGATGTGCCTGATGTTGCTGTGAGTGTTCCACCGCAGGTATTTATGATATTTGCCGGGGAAGCGATCGTTATTGCGATCGGCATATTATCCGTGAAATCAAGTGCTGTGGCAGCAGAGGAACTGGCGTTGTTGTCGATGTTGAATTGCAGCGATGAAACGGTATTGCTGGCAATCATATCTGGCGTAAATGCCTTGGAAAACATAGGTGGTGGTGACAATACCTCTAAAGTATCTGTAGCAGTACCGCTGTTGCCAGACGAAGAGGTCAGGTCTCCAGACAGGTTGACATGCATGCCGTTAGTAGATCCCTGGACATCGATTTGTACGGTACAGCTTGCACTGGCGGCTACAGTGCCACCGGTATAATTGACCATGGATGTTCCTGGAATTGCTGTGAGTGTGCCACCTGTACAGGTAGTTGCCGCATTCGCTGGTGTTGCAACGATAAGACCGGATGGAAAATTGTCAGTAAAGTCCAGGTTGTCTGCAGCCAGAGAGCTGGCGCTGTTGTCGATGGTAAAGGTCAGAGTACTGATACCGCCAAAAACAATCGTATCAGGTGTAAACACTTTACTGAAAATGGGCATTGGTTCAATGATGAGGTCTGCTGTTGCAGGAGCTGCCACAGATAAACCTTGAATAAAAAGCTCACTGGTGGTGTTGGGGAATTGCCCTGCTGTTGCATTGGCGGGAACCAGGACCTCAACATCAAATGAGCAACTGCCTCCAAGTGCAGCTAATGTGCCACCCGAAAAAGACAGTGAAGAAATGCCGGTGATTGATGATCCGGCCCCGCAGGGAACTGCCGGAAGACTGGTGGCAATAAGTCCAGGGATCACGCTGTTCAGATCATCGCTGAAGCCGATATTGCTGACACTGTCAGTACCTGGGTTGGTAATGGTAAAGCTTAGGGTTGCGGTACCTGTTGCTGTTGTTGGTCCGTCGAAGGCTTTACTGAACAACAGTGTTTGCGCGACAATAAAGTTATCACTGGCAGCTGGTCCAGACACAGGTGTGGACCCGATGGTGCCTGTTATTGTGCTGGTTGTGTTGGTATAAGAGCCGGCAGCTGTTCCTGAAGGAATATCCACGTTTGCTTCGACAACGCAGGAAGCGCCACCCGGAAGCGTGCCATTAGTAACGCTGAAAGTAGGAGACGATAGACCACCAATAGCAAAACCAAAGCCTGCACAGTTACTGGGTGCAACCAGACTGGACACCTCCATGCCGGTGATGACGGCACCGAGGTTGTCTGTCACATCAACATCTGAAATGCTGTTGATCGGATCCAGATTGGTCAGTGTGAGGCGCATGGTGACCGAGTCTCCAGCAGTGACAGGGTCATCCAGAAATTCTTTGGCAACAGATAGTTTGCTGTTTGTGTCGATAATCAGATTGTCGATCGCTGGACCATCAAAAGCTGGAGCGGCACCGAGCATATAGGAAACACCACTGACAAAATTTTCGAAAATACCATTCGATGCCGTTAGCGGCACAGTGACTTCGACATCAATATTACACGTCGAGCCGGCTGCCAGAACACCGTTTGCGTAGGTTAGAAATGAACCGAGGCTGGGAATGGTCAGAACTGTGAGAGTTCCACCGCAGTCATCTGCTAAGGCCGGGTCTGTTGCAACCAGACCAGCAACAGGAATCAAGCTGTCAGTAAAGCCAATGCCCGTTGCTGCGACAGAGTTTATATTTTCCAGAGTGAAGCGTAATGTCAACACGTCACCTGGGATGACCGGGTTGCTCAAAAACTGTTTAGAGAAGAGCATGCTGCCAATTTCAAGGTTGGCATTTGCCGCAGGTGACGTGGCTGACAGACCACCAACTGTGGCGCTGACACCGCTGGTTGTGTTGCTGTAACTGCCAGACCCAGCGCCGCCAGGCACATTCAAGGTGACACTGATTGTGCAGGTTTCTCCAGGGGAAAGCGTACCACCTGAAAAGCTTAGTAGAGTGTCCCCAGCTGAGCCACTTAAAGTACCTGTGCCCGGGGCACCGCCTGCACCATCCGGATCACAAGCCTGGCTTATGGGCAGACCTGTTGCTGTTAAGCCAACCAGTGATGGAGTCATGGCAGCCAGGTCATCTGTAAATGCGATGGCCGTAGCATCTGCGGAAGCATTCGCAGAGTAAGTCAGAATAAATTCAAGGGTTACCGTGCTGCCAGGCGCAACTGGGTTGTCTGCAAAACTTTTTGACAAGGTCGGGGCAGCGATAATGGTCAGCGAATCACTAGCAGGCGAGCCCTGGCGAGTATCGCCATCAATCATAGCTGTTGGGATCCCGGTTGTGTTTGTTTGAACACCAGGGCTGATGTCTGCGGGGATGGTTACAGTGACATCAAAACTACAGGTCGCTCCGGCACCGGGTGCAGCAGTCAGGTTACCGCCTGTCAGTGATAACCCTTGACGATCAGTATCAAGAAAGGTTAAAGCAAGAGCTGAGCCTGCACCGCAGGGAGGGTCTGGAACTGGAGGCAAGGAGACTGCCACGGGAAATGGTAGAAAGCCGGTCATTGGGCCACCATCTGTTAGTTCATCGATAAAGGCGATATCTGTAGCGCCTGAGGTAGTGCTGGGGTTAGTTATTGTAAAACGCAGCACCACATCATCGCCTGCATTAACGACTGGATTGGGTGCTAATGTACCAACTTCAAGAAATTCCTTGGTTAATATCGGCACGGGTTCCACAAACAGCTTGTCTGATGCCATATTTCCAACCACAGCAGAACCATCTACTGTGGCAGTTACTGCACTGGTAGTGTTGGTATGGATGGCAGGCGTTGCCCCGGCAGGAATGGACAGGCTGACGCTTATGCTGCAAAAACCTTCTGCAGCGATGGTGCCACCGCTGAAACCGATAGTTGTCCCACCAACCCCAGACACCGAACCAGCACAATCATTGGATAGAAGACTGGAAAAAGTCAGTCCTGGCAGAGATGGGGTAAGAGTAGTCAGGTCATCAGTAAAGGCAACACCCGTGGCAGAAAAGTTACGGCTAAAGTTGTCGATTCTGAACTCCAGAGTTACCGTTCCACCTGCAGGGGCAGGGTCATCGGTAAACGACTTTCTGATAGACAGGTCCGTGCGAGTAGCTTCCAGTGTATCACTGGCTTTGCCTGCAGAGATGAAATCGGCGAGCAAATCGCTAGTGATATTGTGTAACATTCCAACACCCGTTGCAGTTACATCAACCGCGACTGTACAACTTGCGCCAGCGGATAGTACTTCAAAACCGCTGAGGATAGTGCTGCCGTCTGCATCCAGATCTATGACGCTGGTTCCGGGAATCGCTGTCAGTGTGGTGTCAGGGGCTGAGGCGCTGACACAATCGGTTGATGCGTTTGCCGGATCAGCAATGACCATTCCTGTCGGTAAGTTATCGGTGAAATCAAGATTGCCTATTCTGCTGGCATTGAGTGTGTTGTCGATGTTGAATGTTAATGTGCTGCGGCCTCCTAAAGGTATTGAACTTGGTGCAAAACTTTTTGTAAAACCTGGCCGGGTGGTTACAACTGTGAGGTCAATAGGAAGACTCATTGTGGAGCCGGCACTTGAAGAAAGTGTGACTGCTGGATTTGTATGAGTCCCTGGAGTGCTGGCTGTAACATCAACAGTAATTGTACAAGTTTGGAATGCGCCAATTTGATAGTCACTGACAGTAATGGTGCTGCCACCATCGGGTGCCAGGATCATACCACTGGTTCCAGCGTCGCAGGTGCTTGTGACATTGGCCGGGTCAGCAATTGTCATTGGGCCTGGAATCACAGGCAGAACATCGGTGAATGATAGGCCTGTTCTGGGTTCACTGTGTCCAGAGTTATTAATCGTAAAGATGATGGTGCTGACACTTCCCGGTCCGATAGTGTTGGGAGTGAATACTTTGCTTAAAGTAGGTCCACCAGAGTTTGCCTGGATATTCATTGTTGCCAGCAGCGTGAAGGCAAACAGCAGGCATCGTTTGATCGAAAAGAAAGGAAAAAGGCTCGTGTGGGCGTGCTTTTTATAATGATTCATATGAGTTCGCCGGTGTTTACCATGAGGGTAGATCGCCCTTTGGTGGTTTGAAAATGCGTTAACCCTTGAAGTGGGATAATAGAAAACTTCAAGATAACAACCCCGAAATTGCTTAAAGCAGATTTAATAATACTAGCACAAAACATTGTTTGATGGTTGCAGTTTGCGGCGAGTTACCTGTTGCAATCCTATTGTGTTTTCCAAGGTTGAATCGTTTGGATATCTCAATTTGCTGACTATTGAATATTCAAACTGGTATCGAACTTATGTCTGTGCAAACAGATCAAAGAACGAAATTTGCGTAAATTGGGTTCTTTGTCGAGCACTCTTCGACAGAACTTTTCGTACGTAGGAATATCCTCTACCGTCACAATTAAGATGAAATCTATTTTTCCTGTGACTTGATAGCACTGTTTGATTTCTTTGCAAGCCAGAGCTCGTTCCACGAAGCTTCGATATTGATCAGGCCGGTCCCTTTCCATTTCAATTTCAACCATAATATGCAGGCTGGCACCAAATTTCTCTGGTTCAAGCAGGCAGACTTGTTTCTTGATAAACCCCTGTTGTTTGAGTTTTTTTACTCGTTTCAGGCAGGCAGGGGCTGATAAACCTATCCTGTTGGCAAGTTCAAGATTGGTCAGACTGCTGTCATTTTGCAAAATGCTGAGAATTCGTATATCCAGGCGATCAGGTGACATTTTAAATATTATTAACTTAAATTGGGTTAATAAGAATTATATGTAAGTTTTTAGGCTGATTAAAAGAAATAATTAAACTCTCTCTTGTTAAAATTATTTTTGGATTCAGTAATGAGAAGTCAGAAAAAAGTGAAACATTGGAAACAACAAGCGGTGAAAGAGGGCTTTGATTTGAGTCGAAGTATTGCTCGAGTCTATTGGACCTTGCTTAAAATTATGCTGCCTGCACTGGTGATCGTAAAAGTTCTGGATGATATTGGTGGAACGCAGTGGTTGGCAGTGATGCTATCACCAGTCATGGCATTGGTTGGTCTGCCTGAATCGATGGGAATAGTCTGGGCTACGGCAATGTTGGCCAATATTTATACCGCTATGGCGGTTTTTTTCAGTCAGGTGAATCAGGACCCTTTGACAGTGGCTCAAGTGACCGTGTTAGGCTCGATGATTTTGTTGGCACACGGTTTGACAGTTGAGGCTGCGGTGGCCAAAGCGGCCGGAATATCCTGGTGGTTTACCTTATCGCTGCGAATTGGTGGAGCATTACTGTTGGGGTATCTTCTGCATTTTACGTATGAAGAAATGTCTGTTTTGCAACAACCAAGTCAGTTGGTCTGGCAACCTGAAGAGGTTGATTCTGACTGGTTGACTTGGGGAAAAGCTCAGTTGAAAACTCTGGTGTTTATTTTTATAGTGATTAGCGCACTGATTTTGATACTGCGCTTATTGAATATATTGGGCATCGAGAAATGGATACACTGGCTGCTCACGCCACTGTTAAAATTCCTGGGTATTGGCAAAGAAGCAGCAAACGTCACGGTCATTGGAGTTACTCTGGGTTTGAGTTTTGGCGGCGGTTTATTAATTGATGAAGCTCGAAGTGGCCGAATATCCAAGAGGGATATTTTCTTGAGCATGGCCTTTTTGGGATTGGCTCACAGTTTGATCGAAGATACGTTATTAATTGTATTGCTGGGCGCAGATTTGTCAGGGATTCTCTGGGCTAGAATGGTGTTTGCCTGTGTCGTTATCGCTTTGATGGCGAGAGTTCCCAAATCCTTGTTCAGCAGGCTTTCAGGGCAGAAAGTTTGAATATATAAGGTTATCTGTTGTGAAACAGATAACCTTATATAAGGTATTGAAACTAGCCTTTTTCGGTGCGTGCTTTATCAACCAAAAAATTGATCACTTCCAACAACTGCTTTTGACCTTGGGCTTCACTAACGGATGTTCTGTATTTGCCAGCAACAATAATTGCCGGAACTCCAGTCGCCCCTGATTTTTGGCTGATTGATCGCGCAGCACGTAGATTGCTGTCAACCGAGAAGGAGTTAAAAGCGGATTCGACTTTCTTTTCATCTTGGCCAAATTGTTCAACCAGAATTTTAGTCAGTTGCTTTAAGTTGTTAATATGTTTTTTGTTGACGTGAATAGAGTCAAATATAGCTTGATGAGCTGTGTCCAGGATACCTAAAGCATCTAATGTGTAGAATGCTTTGGCGTGAAATTCCCAGCGTTGACTGAAAACGGCTGGTACTAAGACAAATTGAGCATCATCTGCCTTCATGTTGTTTTTCCAGTGAATAATGTCTGGCTCTAAACGAAAGCAATGTGGGCAGCCGTACCAGAAAAGTTCTTTTACTTCGATGTTGTCGCCAGTGGAGGTGGCTAATGGTTGTTCAATGACTGAATAATGTTGCCCTTCAATGAATTTTTCCGTTTGTGCAGAGGACAATAGTGGGGTTAAGGCAAGCAGACAAAAGCATATCAATTTCTGCAAAGTATTGGATTTTATCGTTTGGGGTCTCATTATTACTCCTGATTTTAGGTTGAGGTATCCGTGTCTGAGTTGGAATACTGTCTAATTTTTTGAAATGAATCAACTGTTAAATATATCAGACCTAAGCATCGAGTAAATACTTACAACGATATGTGATCATTACTTTTCTGTAAAGAAAGCTTCAATTATGGGGTTTGTGAGACTCATCAGTAATGATTGAAATCAAGAGGTTAATAATCTTTTTGTGAGACTTTTTTTAGATAAGCGATAATGTCAGTTCTAGATTTTGCATCACTAACACGGAAGAACATTTTCTGACCTTGAATAGTTGCTTCTGGGTTGGATAACCAAAGATTCAGGGACTGCTCGTTCCATTGCAGCTTTGATGATTGTAATGCTGATGAATAGTTATAACCATCGACAGAGCCTGCTGTGCTACCGAAAACAGTGTCATGTCTTGGCCCGATACGGTTGCTGTTGATTGAGTGACAACCGCTGCATAAGCGCTCGTAAAGCATTTTGCCATTAGTAGCATCAGCAGCATGGATAATGTGAAAAGGAATGCTTACACTGAGAGTGCAAAGCATTAGAAAAGTAATTTTTGTCGAATTATTCATTATTAGTATTGAAATAGAGGGGGGATTGGTGACTGAAGGGATAAGTCATATAAAAACAAGGCTGGGAGTCAGGTTTTGTGTGACTTTGCAGACAAAACCCGACCCGCTCCCCACCCCTTATTTATCCGCCAAAGCTTAAGGCTCCTTGGGGTAATTCTGCACCTAATGCTTGAGTTAATACAGTCCAGTGCATAGTTTCATCTGCTGCCAGACGGCCGGCTATTTGGGCTAAAGTGGCATCAGAAAATGATGGTATGACGCCTAAATAAGCATTGGTAGCACCAGCTTCCAATCTGGTGGCTAATTGCAGAACATCGGCTTGAGACTTCAGTGTGTTGGCTTGCAACGATTCAGCATAATGTTCCAGCGTATTCTGAGCCACAGCCTCACCACCCATTTTTTCGATAGTGCTGATTAACGCATCACGGTGTTGCTTGTGCTGGCTTTGAAATAGCACGGCAACATCCAGAACAGGCTTTTGTAGTAAACCACTTTGTGCTCCCAGTTGGTAGGCGTTGATGGCTTCATGTTCAAGACCCAATGCGACGTTAAGAATAGCCGAGTCTTGTTCCGGGGAATGGTGATGTGATTTTTTGTCCATGTCTGAGGCCAGAGTTTCTTTGCCGTATAAAAGGGCTACAGCAGTAGCTGACAAAGTGGCCACGCTGGAACGGCGCAGAAAAGTGCGCCGATTGTCGGGAAAGTTGCTGGACGTGTTATTTGTTGTGCTTTGTGACATAAAAAACCTCGTTAGGAATAAAATCAAGTGTTAAATTCGTTATCAAATACAAGGTTTCATCTATATTGAGACCTTGTATTTGATATATACGAAGTGTTTTTCAATTTGGATGCATAAATATCTATTTTTATGTCATTTATCTGGATTAAACTCTAATTTTGTTGTTTTATCTTCTGCAGAAATGACTTGGGCCTGACGAAAATTACCTCGTGCAGTCGAGGACTTGTCGTACAGGCCCATAGATTATAGTGTTATGGACGCGCTTAGGGCTTATCCTGCCGGATGTACTTCTGCAACATAGAGAATTTCCCCTGTTGGTTGACCCGTTGGTGAGCCTCCTTCAGGTTCCAGACTCACCGCTAGATTGACGCCACCCGCAAAATCAAGGTTTTCAAAGGCCAATTGTTCTGACTGATTTTCTGATAGCAAACCTAATGATATGGGTTGTCCACCTTTAGGTAATAGCCACAGTTCATACGATTTATTGGCGGCTAATTCAGGCACATTGATTGGAGTAACTACGATGTTTTTCTGCTCAGGGCGAACGCTGACTGACCATACAGCACCTTTATTTTCATCCTGAAAAATGGAGACATACGTTTGTAGATTTTCTGGACCTTGAGTATCTGGAAAATTGAAAATCAGCAACATGCTCAATAAAGCCGTTGCCATGGTTGTGAGCAGAGCCCATTTTTTCCAAAATGGTGTGGTTTGTTCTTTCGTCTCGAACAAGCGGTCGTTAATTCGTTGCCAGATGACATCGGGCACTTCAGATGGTGTCTCATGAGTATTTAATGCAGCAAAATATTCTTCCCAATACAACACCGAGTCGCGAACATCCGGGCGAGTCAGTAAGAGTCTCTTAAAGCGTTGGCGGGCTTGACCGCGCAATGTGCCAAGCACATATTCAGCGGATAACAACGATATTAAATGGGGGTCTTTGTAGTTCATTGGCCTAAACACTTTTTGAGAGTTAATAAACTGCGACGTATCCAGCTTTTTACAGTTCCGATAGGAGTGCCCAGGCTTTCGCTTAGCTCCCGGTGTGAATACCCCTCGCAATAAGAGGCAAGTATTGCCTTGCGTTGCTCTGGTTCCAGTTTGTTCATGCAGCCAATCAATTTATAATTTCCGACACCTTCTTCAGGGGAGGTGTAAGACATTTCATCTGCGTGCTCAAAAGCTGTTTCATCAAGAGAATATGTGCGAGACCTCTTTTTGTTTTTTCGCAAAGTATCAATAGCGCAATTGCGAGCAATACTGGCCAGCCAAGTCATTGGTTTACTTTTATCCGAACGATATGATTGTGCTTGATACCAGACTTTGATAAAAGTTTCCTGCAATACATCTTCTGCGGTTTCAATATCAATATCAATGACAATGCGCTTGATAATGGATAAAAGAACAGGTGATGATCGGTCATACAACATCTTGAAAGCACTGCGGTTTGCCAGAGCCGTCTGGCATAGACAGTGAACTAAAAGTTCGTCAACCTCTTTCAACTCTTTACGCTCTTCTTTCATGGTTCAAGAATCCTTGTAGATAACAGTAATGCCATAGCTATTCGTTGGTGTTGGCTGAATAGATAGTAACAGAAAAGGCGGGTTTGCTTCAGCTGTTGCCAGCACAGTAAAATTTACTATTTGCCTGACTGTAAAGTCATACCGTCTAATTGCTGGGTTCATGAGCTTACTCCAGAGGCCTGAGCTTGAGCTTTCTGGAGAATTTGAATGTCTTCAGCTTCTTGCTGTATTTTTATATTTTCGGTGGCTAACTTATAAGCTAATTGAGGATCGTTGCCTAATTCAAGGTAAAACATGGCCATTTCTCGAGCGTGTCGGAAATCGTTGTTTTTTGCCCAGGACCGGAATAGTTGGTCAAGTCTGTTTAGCTCTTGATGAATATCTAGACCGGATGCATGTGCTGCTAATAAACGCCGCACAGCCAAGGCGGGTGTTTTTTCATGAGAATCGATCATGTGCATTACTTCTTCATTTCTGGCTTGGCTGAGCAATAGATCTGCATAAGCGGCACGGACCTGAATAGAGGGAAAGTGTTTGATTGATAATCGGTATAGCGTATCTGCGTGTTCTGTTTGATTGCTGTCACGGGCAAGATCAGCTGCAATGGAATTAACCCAGGCTTTCAAGTCCGGGTCGAGAGGCAGCTTGATTAGCGGTTTGAGTCTGTCAAAGGCCTGCTGCTTTTCCAGTTGAGTGTTTGCAAGGCGTGAACTGCATGCGATAGCGACGACAGGAGAAACGTCAAGGCTAACTTGTTGGCAGGCATGGCGTGCAGCTGCTGCATTGCCCTGAACCGTATAAATAGATGCTCGTAACAGCCAGGCTTGAACGTTTCGTGGATGTTTTTGTAAGGCTTTATCAATATAAATCAAGGCAGTATCAAACTTGTGCTCCGCTTGTGATAACCAAGCCGCCTGCAATAAATCATGGGGTGTTAAATTGTTTGATGTCAGGTTTGGTTTAAGCAGACTCCAGCCTTGAGCAAGCAAGGCATCATCGCCATTCAACGAATAGCGTTTGACCAATGTATCAATCTGTTGTTGATGGCCTGTAGTTCTATTTTGTGATTTTTTTTCAGGTGATTTGTCATGTTCATGGTGGACGCTGTGAGCATTGATGGAGGGAGAATATGAACAAATCCCCACAACAACCAGGCTCAGTTTTAATGCCATCAGAAAAGTTGGAAGTGGTTTTGTTTGAGGCCAGCGAGTGTTATTCATTAATAGTGTCATGAGTAGTGCCATTATTAGTAAGGGAGCTTATATTCGACGGGGTAATTATTGTCATTGTTCAAAGCCTGGTTCTTAATATTGATTATGGCATCAGGACAATTGTCATTAATCATCCTGATGCCAACGCCAGAGCTATTAAATACACAAAGAAAACCCATAGTTAATGCTCGTGCATTTATCCAAATTGACAATTAGTCAGATGGTGTTGGTAACGGTGCTCCAACGGGTGAACCGGGGTAGGGAGTCAATAAATAAGGGAAAGAGTTGTTGAACTCCGTCGCATCAATTGGGGTTCCGTCAGTAAACGGTACAAATCCTACAACGGCATCCTCTGGCGAACATAAGCCAAGGTTAACAGGTGCTCCAGCTGTGCCTAATGGTAAGTCATGGCACAAAGCTCCCATAACCACACGCAATGCAATATCAACAGTGTCGTCTCCGGGCCTGCGACCATTTGGAAAACCCGCCAGATCACCGCCTGCCAAACCTAAGGCGTGTTGTTGTTCGCGTGGTGTTGCTGCAATGGCAGTGTTGAGGCGCAACATTTCTGAGGGTTGTACTCCGACAGGTTTGTTTACGCCATCAAAGCCTGTTAAAAAGGCAGTCACAAGGTCTTGCCTGGGAAAATTTGTTGGTGCAAGAGTTGCAAAATCGGTTCCCAATGTTTGATTGACCGGAGATAGAAACAGAGCATTTAAAATCTCAGGTAATACAGGGTTGGTGACAAAGGTAGCGAACTGACCATCATTTTTTGGGTGGCTGGTGTTGAATAAGTCTTTCTTGTCGTAGGCGATAACCAATTCATTGACTAAAGGCATTCCCAGACGGGAAACTTGAGTCCAGTCTCCCCATGTTAAATGTGGAAAATCAAAGGTGGGGTATGGGTTTAAAATGGAGACTTGCCTCTGACTGGCTGATGTCCAAGCTCCAATAACATTGTTGCCTCCATTGATGCAGTCTTTGTGAATTTCAAGCGCCAGCGACGTGACGTTATTGCGTGCCAGAGTATTGCGTTCAGGGTCTTGTTTGACACCTCCTGGAAAGGGAGCGCCACCGCCAAGAGAAACATCTCCATCGATAGGTACGAAATTGACCAGATCAAACACTTCACCCAGAGAAATTTTGAAGGCTTCGTGACGTTGCCCAACAAAGACTTTGCCTTGATATGGGCAATTGGGGATGTTTATGTCATGGATGAACTGTCTGGCGTAGGCGTCATAATTGCCAGGGCCACCAAATGTTTTCGTGCCGGAATAATCAAATGGTTTGCGAAAGAATTTTTCTCCAGTGTTGGCATCGAGTATGGAGAGTTTCCTGCCATTTTGACGATCTCCACTGATAACTTTCAGTTTGTAGCTTTCAAGCAAGTGTAAGCCGTCTTCATTGCCGGAGCCAGTTCCTGTAATAGCACCGACATTACGCAATACTGAGCCTACGTTTTTATCTCCAACCTGAAATTGAACCAGACCGTTACGTGATAGCCGTTGGCGAAAGTCGAATTGAAAAGTCAGGTCTTCACGCGCATCGCCATTGTTGTCAATATGGATTTCATAACGTGCTTTGTCATCCAATGGAAAGTAATTCGGGCCGCCATAAGCAGCCTGAACTGGAATATAGTTGGAAACCAGAGTGACAAAATCCTCACGACCCGGTTCATAGCTCATAAACATATAAAAGTCTGTGGCGTCAACTTGTGGGGTTTTACTGATAAAGGGGGCTTCACGGTGGCTGGAGGCTTGTGCGCCAGACGCAATCGCAAGAGCGATGAATGCAGCTCCAAATGGGTATTTCATGGTATGTATCCTCTTGAATATTTTTACAATGTATTGGTAGATACGCACACAAAAGGTAAATGGATGCAGGAAATTAAATTTTTTTCTATGGATCTGTGAACTGGGCAAGCAAAAAAACACCGCCCAGAGGCGGTGTTGATTTTGTCTATTGCTATTTGGTTTTTAGTTAATAGTTGGAGGTTGCTTTGACGTTCCTAATATTGCTTCAACCTCAATTAATAATTCAGGCAGAAAAAGAGCATCTACCTTGATCAATGAACTGGCGGGTAAATCATCGCCATAAATTGTCATTAAAGCTTGTCTCAAGCCATCGATATTGGACATATCTGTGACATACAAAGTTACTTTGATCAACTGTTGCAGGGATGAATGTTCCTGTCTTGCGATCAGTTCAAGTTGTTTGAAGATTTCTCTGGTTTGTTCTTCTATAGTGCCATTTTGTGCCGAGGTGCCATAGGCAGTAAAACCGGAAGTGTATAAGGTTTGTTGATGTTTTACAGCGTGGACATAGGGTCCTGCTGGGAGCCCTAATTGTGAGTAGTTTCTACGTTTTAGCATGTGTGTTTCTGGCATGTTATATTCAGTATGTTTTGTTAGTTGGTATTGGTTTATCAGTGTTGATCAATCTCATTTGCATTATCCAGTGCCTTTAGAACTTTCTGTGATAGTTTGTGCATTGCTGGGGCACAGATAAATGCAATTACCGCTGCAGCAGGCCAGGCGAGAATAAAAGCACGCATCCATTGTTGGAAGAAGTGCTCACTCCAGCCCAGGTTTATCCAGGTAACCCAGCAGGTCATCAATAAAGATAAGGTAAATGACATTAATACGGCAAAAATAAAGCGCAGTCTCATTGAGGCGAATTGCTATCATCTGAAACGAGGTTAAGGTGTTCAATGTAATTAACGGATGTGAGCTCCTGTTCAAGATAGGCTTTGGTGTGGGCTTGTTCGAAATGTGCCGATAAAGCGTCTGCATCGCGCCAGCACTCTCTTAAGGTGAAGCGTTGTGGTGAATTTATATCCTGCAAAATTTGAAATTCAAAGCAACCGGATTCCTGCATGGTTTCCTGGGCTAGTTTCGCTAAGGCTTGTTTTGCCTGTTGAATGTCTTTACCGTTTTGCACTTCAATGCCGGCATTAATCCAGAGTTTGTTCATTGGTGGTAGACCTCTATAGTCGTTGTGGAATTAAGATATGTGTTAGGGCCTGTTCACACTGAATTTTTTTCGACTTAAAAATTTTAGTGTGAACAGGCCTTAGTCTATATAATTGCGTTTTTAATAAACATGCTGATAAAAACAACTATAAATTCCATTTATGCAATTGTGGTGTGCAATATGTTCGATGACATTATCCTATTTATTCATATAGTTCGGTGCCGCAGCCTGGGCAGTGCTGCGGAGCGTCTGCAATTGCCAGCGGCAACTGTTACTCGGCGTTTGCAACGTTTGGAAACACGTTTGAAGTGTTGCTTAATCCACCGTTCAGCCCGACAATTCAATTTGACGGCTGAGGGGGAAGTGTATTTTCAGGCCTACGCTGATCTGGTTCAACAGTTTGAAACAACTGCTCGCCAGCTTGATGTCGATATGCATCAACTAAGTGGCAAGTTGAAGGTTCTGGCGCCTACTAATATTTCGAATGATCTATTGCATCCAATGTGGACGGCATTTATCAAGGCGTATCCAGAGATACAGTTGCAGTTGTTTCTGAACAATAAGACCGAGGATTTGCAGGCATCACAAGCGGATATCGCACTAAGAGCTGGGCCACAGCCTGATTCTGATTTACACCAGAAACGTTTAGGTGTGGTCTCTACCATATTGGTTGCTGCACCTGAATACATCAGGCAACATGGTTCTCCAGCGAACTTAGCTGAATTAGATCGACATCATTTGATTGTGGTTGATGCAATTTCGATTTGGAATTTATTCAATTGTGAAACTGAAAAGAGCACTGTGCTACGTCCTGAAGCAACAACCATAGTCAGTGACATTCGTCTGGCAAATCGTTTGGCAAGTGACGGAGTTGGCATAACTTTATTGCCCATGAGTGAAATAAATCAGGCTTTACAGGAACATAAATTACAACGTATTCTGCAACCATGGTCGGGGCCACAACGCGGTATCTTTGCGGTTTGGCCCAGTGGCCGTCTGCTCAGCGCCAAAGCCAAATGCTTACGGGACTTTATGCAGGATTATATTGCCCGAGACCCCTTGTTGCAGGGTGGTATCTGAGCAACTATTATTTTACTTTCTTAGTAAACGAAACGCTCTCACTGTTGACTATTGGCATGACACCAGCAATCAATCTTATTAAAAAGAACGGCATAGCTTACCAGGTACATGAATACTCACACGATCCATCCAGTGAGTCTTATGGCTTGGAGGCTGCCCAAAGAATGGGTGTGTCAGAACAGAGAGTGTTTAAAGCCCTTATCGTGCGTCTTGACAGCAATGAACTGGTCGTAGCGGTGTTGCCTGTTTCCTCCATGTTGAGTATGAAATTGATTGCAAAAGCAATGGGCGCAAAAAAAGCCGTTATGGCTGAAAAAGCTGATGTGGAGCGCTCTACGGGCTATGTTCTTGGGGGAGTCAGCCCACTTGGACAGAAAAGGCGGTTGAAAACGGTGATTGATTCATCTGCTGAAAAATATCCATTGATCTATGTCAGTGCTGGACGCAGAGGTCTGGAAATAGAATTAGATCCTGGTGATTTAAGATCATTAACCAATGCCATTTTTACAGAAATAGGCCAGTAACTTGCTTAATGCTAAGTCCAGATAACAGGGTATGATAATGGTGCGCACCTTGGTCAGCAAAGGGGTTACAAAGTCTATACATAAAAAGCAAGATTGGGCATTTATACTGCATTTTTAGCCAGCTAAAATCTGAAAGGGGATAGCAGCAAGGTGAGTGTTGTTGAACTGGCATTTTACGAAACTATAAATCTACATATAGACTGGAGTCGATGATGAATAGTGTGCAGAGAATAGGTGGCATTGCTGCCCTGATAATGGCAACAACATATCTGGTTGGTTTTGCCGTGTTTTTTATGGTGTTGAATCCAGGTGGGCCGCTTGATCCAGTCGAGAAAGTTGCTTTTCTAGCAGAGAATGAGCTTGTCACCTATATAACGATGTTGTTTCTTTATGTTGTTGGTGGCTTCAGCCTGATTGTTCTGGTGCAAGCACTCTATGAAAGAATGAAAGTTGAGGCGCCAGCCTTAATGTTGACGACGGCTGTTCTGGGGTTTATCTGGTGTGGTGTCGTTATTGCTGCCGGGATGATTTACATCATTGGTATGGACACAGTAATAGAGCTTTTCGAGAACGATTCAGCTCAAGCATCTTCAGTCTGGTTGACTGTACAAATTGTATTCGAAGGACTTGGTGGCGGTACTGAAATTATCGGAGGAGTCTGGTCATTGCTGATAAGTTGGACTGCTTTGCAACAAAGACAATTTCCAAAAACAGCGTGTTATCTCGGTCTGGTAGTGGGTGTGGCTGGAGTTATCACCATTGTTCCTGCTTTAGAAGATTTTACCGCCATTTTCGGTTTGGGGCAGATTCCCTGGTTTATTTGCCTGGGGTTTGTTTTATTACAGGATAAAACATCTGCTACTGCGTCAACATAATTAATCACATTCTAATAAGTCTGGGGAAAACTTAAGCCGTGATAGTGCCGCTAACGATCAATAACCCCCAAGAACCCAGCTGCTGGCTTGTGTTTTTCGATTAAGTATAAAAAAGTTATCCAGTTTTCTTGTGGATAACTTTGTGAATAAAATAAAAACACATAGCAGGTAATTGGCTGTAGTCAAATTGATTAAATTTTAATCAATTGATATGTCGGTTATGAAAAGAAAAAATAGGTACGAAGGATTCATGCCTATAGCTTAATCTACAGATACTTTTATCGAGTACGAGGAGGTATTCTTGGGGTAAAAAAAACCTTGTCGCCAAAATCAAGAGTGTGGGGATACTAGGGTTAGTAGTAGGGGTGTTAGCGACAAGGTTTTAAAACTTGTTAAAAAATAAGGTGTTACCGGAGAGTCATTATGGCTGACATGAGAAGTCATTCATATCATACTAAAGTATGAGATACGAATTTAGCGGATAAACCTCATGTCATATCGATTTATTATGATAAAAATAATGGAACAGTTCTCGCATTATGAATCTGGTTTTGCTGTTAATCAGGGTTTGTATCCAAGGTTCAAAGGGTCAAAGCCTGTGCTACAGCGGTCATCTACTATTTTGGAATAAATGACACGGAAACCATACCACTTGAATACTCAGAGGTTTTGGTAAGACAGGCTGGTGTGTGATTGCTCAAAGGGAGGCCAAAGAGCCTTGCTGCTAAAATCTTTGGAGTGTGGGGGATACGAGGGTTAGTCGTGAGGGTGTTTTAGCAGCAAGGCGTTAAAGCTATGGTGTCAAACTTGTTGTTTTGACTTTGATGAGACCATTGTAATGCCGCATTGGTTCCTTAGATATAGTTCTAAAGTATAATAATTTAAAACGTTAGTTGTTACTAACATCCTTCAGTAACAACTTCACCAGTAATCACTTCAAGGGTTGCTATTATGCGCATTCTCAAGACTGAGAACGGCATTTCCAGCAACTCCTCAATAACTATAATTTCACGTCATAATACTTACGATACCAATTGTTGGCGCTTTTGTCCCCTGATTGACCGCTTGAAAAGTCATAGCGTTTTCCATTGATGTGGAATCTGATTGTTGTGCCCAGATCTCGTTTTGCCAATTCGATCTTAATGGAGTTTCGATCGCAAATCTCACCGTCAAAACGTTGTCCACTTGAAATAGCTTTAAAGTTATTGACATCATGCATAAATCGAAAGCCACCATCGCCATTCAGCGACTCAGCAAAATAAGGTACACATTTTGCATACGCCATAGTGGAAAGTAGTAAGTTAACGATCAACAAAGAACATACTTTAAAACAGAACAGCCTGCAGTTGCTTAAGTTAGCCATTTGATTGCGGTCCATGTGATTTTCATTGGTAAATTACTTTACTACAAAATGTGTTCCGAAGATATAAACTAACGGATCTGTACACTTGGTTCTCAACTACTTTACAAGAGCAATGGCCATGATGCTGACCTCACAAAAAAGAGTTACAGGATAAAAACAATACTTAGGCAGTTTTCAGACAACTTGAACACCCATTCCAGACAATGGATGTTCAGTTTAAACTGGAATCAATGTTCAGCAAGACCCAAAGATACACCGAACATAAAGTCCACGAAAATCAGATAACTGTTAAGGTCAAATTTTAAGCTCTTGTTGCTATAAAAGTATCAACCAGGCCGCCAAAACCATGCACGAATCCTGTTATTTGATCGGTGTTTGGATTAAAGGTCGGAATGAAATCATCGGAACCAAAACAATCCTCGCCTACACTGAACTGGATCTCTCCAGAACTCTTTGTATTTAAGGCTTTCCCAATCGTTCCAGAACATGTCCCTCCACTGACAGGAGAGCCACGAAATTGAATAGTTCCGTTGCTAAAAACAGTAAATTGAAATGGAACTTGTTTGTCAGGGCCGGAATTGCGGTCAGGAACAAAAAGTATTGCTTTCCATTCCCCTGTTATCGCTTTATTCAGGTTTTCTGTAGCTGAGTTACCTGAGTCTGCAGCAGCTGGTGTGTCAGCTTGATTTTCAGAGCTGTCACTTGAACTGCTGCCACCACCGCAGGCAGCCAATAGAAAAACGATGGATATGCCTGCCAATGCTAATCGGCTTTGTTTAAAAAACACAGCTTTACTCATACTTTTATTCCCTTAATCTAAATCAACCATTGTAATTCGCCGGTAACTTAATCTTCCATACCTAATCTTGCTATTTGATTGAATTAATCGATTTTTAGCTCAGTCTCTTTGAACAAAGAGCAGGGTGGTGGACTGGATTTGTTGTTTTAATTGAAAAAAACGTACTTGTGTCTATTTCAGACATTAGACCTTCTTATTTTATTGAGTGATGCCTGGCCAAATATTTTGGTGCGTCATAAATCTTCTATACAGCTATTGATAGTAATGCCATTTGGGGCTGTAGGTATTGGTAATGAAACCAGATATTTTGGATAAGAGTTTTCGTCAATGCGATGGTATTATTTTGAAAGCTGTTCCAATTATGGCAAAAAGCATAACCATTATGAATTATAAGTGGTTATGCTCTTTTGCCTTTTGTTGGTGGAGGTTTCGGAAAAAACCTCGAACCAATTATTTGATGAATTAGCACGGTGGAATGAGTATTTAGAAACGGAGTTTCCTGAGTTTAAGGAGATGGAGCCATGAGGTCGAGGCAAGTGGCAAAACCACGACTTTCTTCATCCTTTAGTGCGGTTTCTTTATCCAAGGCGAAGCGCAATAAGAAACCAGAAACAAAACCTTTTTGTGTACGGTTAACTGATGATGAACGCGCAGAGTTAGAAACCATAGCGGGTAAAATGCCGCTTGGCAGGTTTTTACGTGAGCAATTGCTTGGCTCAAAAGCCCGAAAGCGAAAAAAACGCTCTAAAGTACGACAGCCCAAAATTGGCGATAAAAACCTCGCTTTGGTTATGGCTCTGTTTGGTGATCAGCGCATTGCATCAAATCTTAACCAACTAGCTCGTCATGCCAACATGGGAACACTGGATTTTGACGATGAAACGCTAGAGCAAATTCAAGAAGCCTGTGCCGCCATGATCGCAGTGCGTAATTATTTGCTTGGTGATTAAGGCTTGATCTTAAAAGGCAATCAACGAGGCGGTGGGCGTGATTTGGCTCTGCATCTGTTGAAGGATGAAAACGAGCATGTTGAGGTGCATGAAATTCGTGGCTTTATGTCAGATGATTTTGTATCTGCTCTTAAAGAAGTTCATCTGACGAGTAAAGCCACGCGCGCTAAAAAATATTTGTACTCTCTAAGCGTTAACCCACCTGCTAATGAAAATGTATCTACTGAGGATTTTCTAAAAGCGATTGCCAAGGCTGAAAAAGAACTGGGGCTTACAGATCAAGCCCGCGCTGTCGTGTTTCATGAAAAGAACGGCAGACGACACGCGCATGTAGTTTGGTCGCGTATTGATACGCGGCAAATGAAAGCCATTAACATTTATAAAGACTGGCCTAAGCTGCAAGAACTCAGCCGCGAACTATTTTTACAACATGGCTGGAAAATGCCCGAAGGTTTGCTAGATAAACGCAAACGTGATCCTCATAAATTCACATTAGCGCAATGGCAACAAGCAAAACGTATCGGTAAGGTCCCTCGTCAGATCAAAGCTGATTTACAAAACTGCTGGGCGCTTAGTCACCACAAAACGAGCTTTGAAGCCGAATTAAAAGAGCGCGGTTACCAACTCGCCAGAGGTGATCGGCGTGGGTTTGTTGTGCTCGACCATAAATGCGAAATCTTTTCACTTGGTAAGAAATGGCTTGGTGTTCACACGCAAGATATTCGTGCGAGATTAGGTGATGAGAACAAGCTGCGTTCAGTTGAAGAAACACGTACACACGTTGCCAAGGTTATGACAGTCCAGCTACAGGAATTACAAGATCAACAAAAAAATGTAATTCAATCTCGTACAGATTTACTCACTAATCAGCTTAGATTGATGGTCAAAACACAGCGCCGTGAACGTGAAACACTCAAAATGATGCAGCAAGAACGTTGGGAAATAGAAACGCAACAATGGCAAGCTCGATTCAATAAAGGGTTGAAAGGCTTATTGGATTTTGTCACTGGCAAATGTCACAAGATCAAACAGCAAAACCAACAGGAAATGGAAGCCGCGAAACGCCGTGACGAGCAGGCAAAAGATACACTTGTTTTTACGCACTTGGAACAACGCCAGTCACTTGGGCGGCGCATAGAACGGTTAAAAAGTTATGAGCGAGACAATAGCAAAATATTTAATTTTGACTTAGATCAATATAAAAAAATCAACAAAGGCAAACGTAATGTGTTTGGCCGAGTAGAAAGAATTGGCAAAAACCATGAGAATAGCCCTTCGCGAGAACGTTGAAGGGGACTTCTAGATAAAATCCAGTTTAGATGAATTTCATAAATGTTCGTAGTATACTCATTCTAGTTATTTGCATAGATCAAACAGGATTATTTTCAAGGCGTCGAGTAATTAACGTCACCGTTTAGACAAGAAAAACTAATCTATCGACCTAGTTTTGGAATTATTTGAATGTGCATTTATCCCACTTCCGTTTTTAAATAGACTTTAAATTGAAGCGTACTGTAATAAAAGTAAGCTGAAGAGGAACTTAGGAGATTATTGGAACGATAGACATGATTAAGTTGATATCGAACAATGGAAATTTCACCATTCCCAGCATGACGACGGCTGATCAAGTTAATTACTCGGCTGGTTATTTGGGAAGCCTCAGCCCCGTTGATCGCGGCGTTGCGGTCGTTAGAGCCACAGTGCGGAAAGTTAAGAGCATTATCGGGGGGGCAGATAATCGAAACATTGTGTACAACACTCAAAAAATTCCTTCGCGTCTTATTTGTTCTTTAACTATTGAGTCAGATAGAGGTGTTACCCACGGAACGGGGTGGTTCGCTAGTCCTAACCTCGTGGTGACTTGTGGGCATTGTGTCTACAGCTTTGAAAAAATGGGTGGTTGGGCAAAGTCTATTACTGTCACGCCGGGCAGAAACCTTAGAAAAAGCCCATATGGTGCAGAAATTGCAACTTCGTTTTCATCCCCAGAGCAATGGAAGAACACTGAAAATTTAGATTGGGATATTGGTGCAATCTTTCTTAAGCGGCCATTTGCACAAGACCTTGGTTGGTTCGCATACGGAGAAGCCGCAAGTGCGGTGGCGAATCAAACCCAAGTTTATGTGGCCGGTTATCCTATTTATTCAGATTCGCACAAAAGTCAGTTACAACACGAAGGCAAATTATTAGCTAAGCGTAATAATCGAATATTCCACGATTGTGACACTGGCAAGGGCCAAAGCGGCTCGCCAATTTGGTTTTGGAATGATAACGAGACTCCTCCTGTGGCTATAGGGATTCATGCCTATGAAGCTCGTGAGACTCCTGTTGATTTGGGAATAGAAGCGAATTCTGGAACAGGTTTGGATGAGAAGTTTAACGCGGTTATCAGGCGCTGGTGTAATGTTCAAACATCAGATCAATAAGTAAATACTAAAAGGAGAAATAGAATGAAGAGTTTCATTTGTATGTTAATTACAGCGATTTCTGTTAGCTTAGTAGGTTGTAATCAGTCTAGGACTGAAAACGTTGCTGAGGATGTTATAGAAAAGACCCCGAGTAACGAATTCGCAATTTTGTCTGCTAAAGGTCTTGACCCGCTTGCGGGCGAGGCGTCCCCAGAAGGGAGGCTGCTTATTGGTCGCGGCGAAGATTACGTTCCAATCAATGAAGACCCACAAGAGCTTTTTAAAAAGTTAAAAACATCTGTAAAATACCGACGCGACACAGCGTGGTCAGTTGTTGAGGACATGCTGAAGCCAATTCCTTTGGAAATCGATGGTAAAAAGGTCGATGTGCCAATTTGGCATACTTGGTATGAAGGCGCATTTAAAAAGGAAGACTCGGAAGTTTTTACAAAATTAAAGCTCTTTTACGCCGAACTTAATGGGTGCGACGCTGATCCCGGGTGTGATGATTCTAAGGAGGAAATAGCAAAAAGGGTTATGGGCGATAGTGTAACCAAGAATTTTGCGCGCCAACTGACAGCGAAAAACTTCACTCAAAAGTTACGACAGACAGTTGCGGCAGGTTCCAATGAAAACACTGAAGAAACGCTCGGTCAAGGATTCACAATTTTCAGTCCATCCTTTGTTGAGCATGTTTTAACGCAATCAGACGATATTGCTTCCTGTGCAATCGATATACCAGCTGGCCAGGCACCGCCATCTGACGATCAGTTTTCACCATGCATAAAAGAGTTTCCAAGGTCAGCAGTAATGGTAAAAACAGCTTGGGAAGAAATCACTAATGACGGGGTAAATAACCATGCCACCGATGGCAACACTGTTAAGAGTGTGATGACTGCGAACGGGGAAGGAACGTGGCTCAAAGACAATTTCGATAAGACTGTTCCTGCGACAAATAAAATTTACACTGTGGAAACAAATGACAGTAAACGTTATGGCCTGACGGCTATACACTTTTCCACAAAAGACACTAGAGAATGGCTCTGGATTAGCCTTTGGTGGCACCCCAATGCTGATAATGACTTTGGTCAAGATCGTCCCACTAGCATTACACAGGCCGGCAACGGAGTCTGGGGCAACTATAAAATGTGTGTTACATCATCATTTGTAGAAGGTGATCAGGAGCCCTGGAAAGCGTATGCGCAAGAAAATCCTTCTTTAGCAAAGGTATTGAAAGCCTCATATGAAGAATCGGCAGAGCAGAGCACGGTGCCCGGCGAGGTCACATCTTGGTGCAGCAACCCTATATTAGAACATCATAAAGGAAATGCGCGTACCAACTGCATTGGTTGCCATCAATACTCGTTTACAACCAACCCACACACTAATAAAGAAGCTAGATTTTTGGATACTTACAATAAGTTATACGAAGATGTTTACCCCGACTATGGAAGGCAAAAGAACCGAATCAATTTTCCAGCCGAATTCGCATGGTCGTTTGGGATGGAGTTCAGACCACAGATCGAGTGCGCTAAAAATAACAATTGCTAGGAGGAAATCAAATTATGACCGTTTCGTTCAATAATGATATCAAGCCTTTATTTAAAAGAGGCGATATTCGGTGCATGTCTCGTAGAGGTGTGCTTCTTGATAACTATGAATATATGGCTGATTCTGCGGGGAGTGATTCCTATGAAGATCACGCTAATGCTCGCCATGTGTATTGTTACCTGAAGCCCGATGGTTGCACTCCTCGGATGCCGATGGGTGGTGATTACTGGACGCAAGATCAGTTAGAGCTTTACCTGAAGTGGATGGAAGATGGTTTCCAAGAATAAATGGTTTTCGATTCGAATGATGAACATGAAATTGAGATTAGTCATAGGACCTTCGTGAGCTGCTAGCGGTAATGAATTGAGGTTCAACCAGAGCGACACCTTCTAATGTGCTGAGATGCTCAGCTGATTGTAGAGTTGCTTCGAGGGAAGCTGACTTGTGTTTAAGCCAACCCGTACCGGCGATAGATTGTTTTTCTATTTCAAACCCTAGACCGGCGAATTCATCTGTGTAGTCGATAAGTTCTTTTTGGTTTTTCAAGCGAACATAAATGGATCCTGTTGGCACTCCCAACGGCCCGTTACTACCGTTACGATAGACAGGGTGTAGCTTGGTCGTGGACTGTGCTGATTGGTGGCTTTTATTTGCTCGGACGACGACGGTGGTAGCGTCAATGCGTTGTACCTCGTTTTCGATTACTGAGCTATGCGGAGCATCTGTCAGTGCATAAAGGTCTTTGACCAACTGCCAAGTCAGAGTTTCTCTAGATTCTGGAGCTTTTTTTTTCTTCATGAGTAAAAAAGTTTGTTGAGTATAATTTCTAATTGAGGAGATAGATATGGAAACAGTATACATCATGAGATATCAGCCTAGCCTTACTTTAAGGAGACATTCATTGTGACTTACTCTATAAAATACGGAGGCCAGGGAGGAGCATCATTCAAACTTCGAGTTTCTGATGATCTTATCGCCATCCGTTACCACGAAGGGCAGAACTTTGAAAAACTTGTAAAATCCATACATTCTCGTAGTGAGGTGCTTTCATTAAATGAAGTTGCTCGGTTTTCAGATGCCAATGTTTCGGTAATGTGTGTTGCTCAGCCGAGTAAAAGGAGTACTCAGAGAGATTTGGCGCGCGGATTGATAAAGTCCGCGGGAGTAAGATTTGCTGGCCGAGTTCTAGTGGATACCGTATCCAAGCGCCCAGTTTTATATACCGAAAATTTTTTCGTTCGTTTCTCTGACAAAATAACTAAGGCTAATTGCAAATCGCTTCTTAATGATTTTGGCCTCATCATTAAGCGGCGATATACGCACACCCGAAATACTTACTTTGTCGCGGCGCCAGTGGGCTGCGGTGCAAAAAATGTGTTTGACATTGCGGATAGACTAATTGCACATGAATCCGTGGAGCTATGTCATCCTGAACTCGTGCGCGAACGGTCTGTGCGAGGTGCGAACAATCGTCAATGGCACCTAAAAAAAGTCAAGATCGGCAATCGAACAATAAACGCTCATGCGCACGTAGAGTCTGCTTGGAGATTGTCAACTGGAGTGGGCACAACGATATGCGTGATTGACGATGGTGTAGACGTTACGCATCAAGATTTCTCTGCATATGGAAAGATTGTCCATGGTCGGGATGTTACTCTTGGAACGAGCGACCCTAGGCCAAAAATTAACACTCATTTACCTACAAATTCAGAAGGTGATGCTCATGGCACAGCGTGCGCGGGAGTCGCGTGTGCAAGCGGTAAATTTGGGACCTCGGGTGTTGCACCAGATGCAAAATTAATGCCAATACGCTTGGCTTCTGGGCTTGGTTCTATGGCTGAGCATGATGCTATTGTTTGGGCAGTTGATAACGGTGCCGATGTCATTTCTTGTAGTTGGGGACCCTTAGATGGAGAATGGTTTGACTCTAATGATCCGATACATGACCAAATAACTCCATTGCCCGATAGTACTCGAACTGCGCTTGAATATGCGGTGACCCATGGACGGAAAGGCAAGGGATGTGTGATCACTTGGGCAGCGGGAAATGGCAATGAAAATGTAGACAATGATGGCTACGCGAGTTCAGAGTTTGTCATGGCTGTGGCTGCATGTTGTGATCGGAGCAGGAAGAGCGTTTATAGTGATCACGGTTTAGCGATATGGTGTGCTTTCCCTAGTAATAACTTTGCTGTGGACGGTCACTTAAAGCCAAGAACCTCAGGAATTTGGACGACGGACCGCAATGATGGCCCCGATGAGGGCTACAACCCAAATTTTGGTGATGGAGACGCAAGAGGTAAATATACCGATGGCTTTGGTGGGACTTCAAGCGCATGCCCTGGAGTTGCTGGAGTTGCTGCGCTGATGATATCAAAAAACCCACACTTAGACTGGACAGAGGTTTGCAATTTGATAGCAGATACAGCAGATCAAATAGATAAGGATGGTGGCGACTATGATCCGGACACAGCTCACAGTCGTATTTATGGATATGGCAGAGTCAATGCGAATAGAGCCGTAAAAAAGGCCATATCTTTGCTTCCGAAACCCGAATAAACATATTTAAAGAAGTTGGCAGTGAACGAGCATTTAAGCATTTGGGCGCGTGAGCAAATTACTTGGTTCAGAAGAACTAAAGCGCCGCAGGCGATGAAGTGAGATTTAAATGAAATCTAGGAAAGGCTCTAGTACAACTCATTAGAGCGCGCGAAGCGCTAAAGGTGACTCAGGGAAAACGCTGGGAGGTCGAAACCCGACAGCGACAAGAGAAATTCAACAAGGGGTTAAAAGGTTTAGTTGATTTTGTGACGGGTAAGAGCCGCAAAACCAAACATCAAAACGAGCAACAAATGAAAACTGCACAGCGTCGCGATGAGCAAGAAAAAGATACACTGATTTTTACGTATTTGGAACAACGCCGATCATTACAGCGGAGAATTGAGCGATTAAAAAGCTATGAGTACAGAAGCGATAAGCACCTGAACCATGACTTCTCACAATATCGTGAAATAAAACAAGGAAAACGTGATGTGTTTAAGCGTATACAAAATAACGGAAAAGCCGTGGGTGCAGTCCTTCGCGTGGACGATGAGGTAAGATTTAGATGAAAACTAGGAAAGGTTCTAGTATAGTTGAAACGAACATTTCAATTCCACAAAAGGTAAGGCTGGGCCCCATGTTTTGTTGGGAGAGGTATTTGGGCGTTCAAGTAATTAAATTTCCTAGTGAAATAGACCTGATCGCTGCAAATTATCGAGTGAAAGCTAGCACACATATAAGTTTAAAAATGAAAGCGCCAGCAATACTGGCACGGACGCCGCTCAAGATCGCCGCCCGTTTTAACAGGAGTTCGACAAAGATTCGAGCGCTTAAACTCTAGGTGGAGAAAAAACATGACTATCCCTGCAAACCCAAGTCCCGATTCCTCTGATTCAACTGAAGAAATCGAATCATTTCGTCTCGAACGACTTAAATACGTGTTGAGCCAGCAGAAGTTTCTCAATGAGCATTCCCATAAATACGTAGCGACCTTTCAGACTACTGTAACGGCTATCATCGTAGCTGCTGTTGCAGTGTTCATGAGTTGGCGGAGCCTTTCGATTTCGGCAGAGATCGCAAAATCTGCACTTCGCGCCCTTGAACTGTTGTTGATCACTGTAGGAGGGTTCCTAGTTTTGGTCATTATCACGAATGTGGCATCGTGGTGGGATTATAGGAAGGAAGAGTCAAAGTTAATGAACGAAGTCATAGGGGACGGCTTTCGCGACCCGCCATCAGTAAAGGGCGTTTGGCGGTGGTTCGAGACCTGGCTCCTAGCTTTAGTTCTCGTTCTTGTGGGTGGCGCAGTGTATTACTTCGAAACCTCTGTCATTCCGTTAATCAAATGAATTTGGGATAACAATGACTGAGTATCCGATTAGATTGCCTGATGCTTTTAATGATGCACTTTTAGGTAGCCGCTGTTCAAGGCTCGTACTACAAGCACTGGAGGAGTTTTCAGATTTCATTGCACGAAATGAGATGATCTTCTTTCGGCAATATACCGACCATGGGCCCCGCCATATTGAGGCTATCATGGAGTCGGCATGTGCGCTAATGACCGAAGCATCCTGGGAAGTCGTCTCACCCGAAGATATTTCTGTGCTTGCAATTGCAACGGTCTTGCATGATTCAGCACTCCATCTCCAAGAACCGAGTTTTCTACATCTTGTCAAGAACTCGGAAGGAGTGCTTCTACCAGACCTGGATTGTGATCCTTGGAGTTTATTATGGACGCGTTATGTATCTGAAGTTAGTCGCTTGAGCCAAAGTCAACTTAGCGAGATATTTGGAGTGTCCGACCCGATCGAGTGCCCCGATCTTGATAATCCAGATTCTTGGACACCCCTCCAATACATGTACATCGGTGAGTTTATTCGTCGCCACCATCATCGTCTCGCACACGAAATTGCGTGTACTGGTTTGCCGGGAATCGATTCTCAGTTCCCGCCGCGTGATGCTTCAGATCCACTATTGCCATTTGTCGATTTGGCTGGACTGGTTGCTAGGAGCCACGGCATGCCCATTCGCCCGCTACTGCCTTACTTGTCTCGACACCATCATATTAGAACGTATGATTCCTCCCATCCGGTTTACTTGATGGTCTTATTGCGTATTGCGGACTACTTGCAACTTCAGTCTGACCGTGCTCCTGGAAAAGTTGCCAAGATCAAGCGCATCCAAAGCCCGCAAAGCCGAAGGGAGTGGAAGGTTCATGAGTCAATCAAAGATATTCTTTACGATCAGAATGAAGATCCAGAATCCGTCGAGATCATCGTTGATCCGGGGCGGACATCAATAGACGTTTTTCTTCGCATACAAGATTGGCTACATGGGATTCAATCAGAATTGGACACATCATGGGCTGTTCTCGGAGAGGTTTTTGGACGGTTCAAGGAAAAAAATCTCGGGCTAACTATTCGACGCCTTCGTTCCAATATTGATGACAAGGAGACATTCGGTAGAGATGCTGGGTTCGTACCGCTACGCGTAACATTTTCCGCTGCTGATGCAGAACTGTTGAAACTGCTTATTAAACCACTCTACGGCGACCGACCCGAAATTGCTGTGCGTGAGTTAGTCCAAAACGCAGTTGATGCAGTGCGAGAAAGGAGGGCGTTGAGTAAAGAAAAGGATGATGGCCGTACTTCTGACGTAGAGGTGCAAGTCAAAAAACTTGACAGTGGGAAGTGGTCGCTTGTTGTTGAAGACTTTGGAATGGGCATGACATATGACACGCTTTCGAATTTCTTTCTTAACGCGGGTGCATCATTTCGTTCGTCATTGACTTGGAAGAAGCAGTTTCAAAGCGACGATGGCAATTCAATTGTCCTTCGCTCTGGCAGATTCGGTGTTGGTGCGCTCGCAGCCTTTCTCTTAGCTGATGATCCTAAGTTGGTATCTCTGAAAGTTTCCACCCGCCATATTCATGCAGACTCAAACGATGGACTTGAATTTGAAGCCATGTTAACTGATCGCCCACTTACGATTCGATACATCAAAAAAGAAACTGCGGGGACACGAATTGAAGTCATCACGTCAAGCGCACCAGCCTTCATGCAACGGTCAAGTAGTGACGATGATAATCTAACCAATGAATGGGACTGGTTTTGCCTCGACCAGCCTCGAGTTCGTCGGATTGCGACGTCCGGCCGTGAGTTGGTACAGCAAGTAAAGCTCCCTGCAGATGTTAATACATCACCAGATGACTACCACTGGCTAGAGCCTAAGGGCTACCAGAGTGTCGGTTGGACCTTCGGAAAGGCACCAACATTGGTCTGCAATGGAATTATAGTGGCTAAGGAAGGGAAGACGACACCTTCACTTGAAGAGTCGGAATCAATGGCTGGTAAAACCGTTGTTCGTATGCCTTCGCTGTCGGTCTTTGACCGTGATGGGAAACTGCCTCTAACTTTGGATCGGTTGCGCGTCGATTTTGAGCGAATTTCATTTCTGGGAGAGCTCCGTGATGACGTTCTGAGAAACGTAGCAGCGTATCTGGCTGTATGTGCTCCGTCCGATATCCGTGCTACTGCTAGATGGGACGTCATGCGGAGTAAGGAACTGCAATCCCATCCAGCGATTCGAGACAGCCTAGAGCGAGTGCCGTGGGTCTTTGGCCCCAAGGGCGTCTCGATTCTTGACCCAAACTTGCTATCCAGACTGGGAGTAAACAACTTAGTCGAAGTAAGTAGTGTGAAAGACATTGAATCGGTTAAATCCGTCGAAGATGGAAGTCAGTTCGCGATCTCCGTAACATCGAAATCAATGTGGAATTCGAGAACGAACAAAGCAGGAGCAATCAAGGCAGCGAAACGGGGAGTTTACAAGAAAGAATCATTCATTGACTCTGTAGATGAAAGGCGGCTTGAACGAGCCTTTCAGGCTTTGCATAGGTCAGATCGTTGGCGCAGAAATTCCTTCAGACCAGAAACTCACCCCGAAAAGTTTTACGATAACTTTAAACAACTGTTGGATCGAATCGACATTCCTCGCAAAACCTTTCGACGCATCATGTCTTCACTGAAGAGTCAGTTACAGCGTCATGACCAAGTTACTGTGACTATGGAAGAGGCATATCGAAGGCTTGTGGACGTGCTTGAAATAGGCAAGCCGGACGCTATCGATGTGAGTATGGAACGAGTCATAGACTTGATCGAGAGTCGAGATCGGCAGCAGACCACCGATATCCCAATCAGAGAGTTTATGTATAGGTTTGAGCGTCGGCTATCTCAATTACGAGAGGTTTTCTATCGTCTCGGTGGAAACGAAGAGCGAATTGTTCGTGATCTTCACGAGAGAATGGAACGCCAAGCAAGGCATTTTGATGGCGTTACCCCTCAGATGCTCGACGCACTTCAGTTACTAGAAAGGACCAGCGAGCGTGAAGACACTAAGTGGCTGCTAAGAGCCGTTAGACGCGTTGCTGACGTTCTGGAAGACGATCGGGCTCACCCTGGCCGTTCATTTTCTCGACGCGAAGCAGAGCATGAGCTTTATCGCGCCCGAGACTACTTGGAAGAAAACGACTTTAAGGATGAGCCCATAATCCGCCAAATACTGAATGCAGTTTACGGTTGGATTCGTGGAGACGAAGAGCACATACATCCAGACGCCGCAAAAGACGCCTTGAGGACGATTATGTCTCTGAGGGGGCAAGAGAGAAAAAACCTCGATACAGATGGTAGTGTCTCCTCATCTGTAGTCGATTGGAAGAAGCTGAACTCAATGAATTTGCGGGATGACTTCTTGCTTATTGAGTTTGAATTGGACCAGTCGGCAGAAACCAGTAGTGAAAGCATTCTTGGAAGGGTCTGGCTTGAGAATCTTCGTCAGGTCGTGATCCCCTACGACCTGAAATCAAGAAAGCAGGTCCTCAAACACCTGTGGGACCGTCCCGACATGAAACGTCATCTTGAGCATTGGGAATCTAAGCTATCAGCCGCAATAGCGGAATCAGAAAAGTCGTGACTGACCCGCATGCGAACGCGATTGGGAATGCATGGTGAGAGTCGCCCGTACCCTTAAATCTCATTCCTATATAAATTATCAATTTCAGTGGGCAGAATTCCAATGTAGGCTAGGGTTTCGTGTTCGCTTGCATGACCATACGCGCGGGAGATCAGGATCAGGGGAGAATTAAAAGTGATCCGTTGATGATAGCCCCACGTTTTGCGCATTGTGTGTGAGCCAAAACGCCCACGAACCCTAGCCTCGCCGCACCACCCCTTAACCAGAGCCGTAACCCATGTCACACGCAGAGCATTGCGGCGAATGTAAGCAGGAAAAGATCGCCATGGATGAAAAAATTGCCCAATGTGGGCGACCTGTGAAGGATTTCGAAGAAATTTATAGAACCGCTTTAGATTTCCTTGGGAGGCCATGTGAGCTATGGTCAGAGCGATATGAGTACAAAAGAGCGCTGTTAAAGCTCGCCTTTACTGGTAGGGTGAAATATGTACGTAGAGAAGGTTATAGAACCACAAAAATTGCCTTACCTTTCAAGATGTTAGGCAACAAAAAAGGCCACCAAAATGGTGACCTATCTTGTATGGTGGAGGCGGCGGGGATCGAACCCGCGTAACATATTTAAAAAATCATTAAAAACAATCACTTGTGCCCCTTTGTTTTTGAGTGTTGTCCAATTGTTGTCATTGTTGACAACTCTTTGTGGATGCCTTTGGTGTGAATCATGGCTAGACAAATTTCCTTAAGAACCCAGTCTCCCCATGTATTCATTGCTAAATTTACACTAATACAAACCAGTCGTACATTGTTATAACTGTAGCATTTTGAGCTATCAATTCTGTCTAAACTTGGCATGAAAGGGTCTCTCTCTTTCGGCTTCTTATTACGCATTAGCCTAAATTTAATTCCGGTAACTTCACAACAGCCAGAGCATCGATTTATCAACTTAGATTGCTCAATATCGCTAATATTATAATCTATGGATGCTTTCTTAGCTCTTTTCTTGGATTCTTTGAAAACTCTTATATAGTCATTTTTGTGAACTTTGGAATACAGACGTTTGTTATTTAAGGTGATACTGTTAGACATCTGTTTTGCCTTGATCAACGCCTTGTCAAAATTTCTTTCTCCTGTTGATTTTCTTATTCTGTTTTCCCCTGTGCCTTTTGAGAACTGCCAAATTCCAGAGGAGTTTTTTGATAATGACCCTCCAGACTTCAATTTCATTTAACTTCCTTTTTAAAGGATTTATTATCATTTCCACCGAAAAGTTCTTCGGCTTTTTGTCCTGCATCTGGCAAAGACTCAGGTATCCATTTAGCATAAATTTTGAATATCATAGATACGTCTTTATGCCCCATTTGTTTTGCTAGCCATAATGGAGATTCACCAGCGGTAAGCATCATTGATGCATAGGTGTGCCTGGTTTGATATGGGTTTCTATAACGAAGTCCCGCTTTTTTGATTGCGGGTATCCAGATGGTTTTTCGGATGGCTTGATCACCTTTCCATGGTTGCAATTTAAGTGGGTGTTGAAACACTTCTTTGCCTTTCATGAATGTAAACTGTTTTTGATCTATTAAGGCTTTTCTTGCCATATCAAGTAATTTGACGTTGCGAACACCGGAGGCCGTTTTAGTAGTTTCAGGTGTTGCTGCAGCTTCAGTCAAGGCCTTATCAATTCTGATGTATCCATTTGCTAGGTCTACATCATCCCAGGTTAAGGCGACAAGCTCGGAAGGCCTAAGGCCAGTCCAGAACTCAAACTGTATTTGATTTTTGGCTTGTCCTTTTAAGACTGACAGCAATTGCTCTTGTTCATGGGCGGCAAATGGGTCAACTTCGTAATCGCTTTTTACCGCATTACGATTTCTAGGTTTCCAGCCATAAAGAGGATTTCTATCAATCAATTCATCTTCAAATGCTTCGGCCATTGCCTGGCGGAGTGGGCCAAGTAAGTTGTTTACTCTTTTGTTGGTGACGTTTAGGCTATTGACCCATGCCTTAACGTGGGTGATTCTAAGTTCATTTAGGTTCAAGTCTCCAAATGCTGGTATTAACTGGTTTAGAACCATTTTTCGATAGTCTTTGTAAGTGCTGGCTTTTAGCGAATGTTCAACGCTATCTAGCCATTCACACAAGTGCTCTCTTACTGTAATTAACTGACCAGGTGTGCGGGCAAAACGTTTTGCATTTTGGCTTTCTGGGAATGTGATGGAGTAGTCAAAGGTTCCTTTTTCAATTGAATCAATTATTGCAGCTCTATGCCTTATTACCCGTCTCTCGTTAGCGGGGGAGGGCTTGATGCTGATGCGTTCCCTGCAGCGTTCGCCACGATAGGAAAAGGTGATTTCGTAGCTTGTTCTGCTGGCTCTTCTGACTCCGCTGCCGCCTCTACCCATTGATTATACCTCTCGATGTTGAACATGTTTAAGCCTTGAGGCTTTATATAGTGGTAATTTTTAATAAAGTATCCATTCTTCATATAACCACGGACAGTTTCTTTTGGCAAACCAGTTTCATGGCAAAATTTTTCCATTGTGATCCATGCTATGTTCATTTTACAAGCAGACTAGCGTTCCTTGTTTAGTTATTAACGTCTGGTTTTTCGCTCTACACGCAATGCTACGCATAGATGAAACAGTGTTAGTAATTACTATGTTGCAATCAGGGCAGACCATAATGCCTTCGCTACCAGAGATATAAATATCTAAGTGCTTCAGTTCACTTTCAAGCCACTTATGGGTTAAACAGATACTGCAGACGCCAGGTGTTAATTGATCACTCATAAACTGCCCGCCTTGCTCTGTTCAGCATCCCAGTAACAGAAATCCATAAAATGATCGAAGCACTCTGAGACTCTCAGATAACGCTGATATCTGGCTTGGGATGGAGTCATCTTTCTAATCTTTCCAAAATCCTCCAGGTAAGTCAGGTTTTCGTCAGTTGGATGGATATTGCTAATTACACCGGGCTTGAGATCATCAAAGTTAACACCAATATAGTTACCGCCGTCTGCAGCGATAATTCCAGTCCTGTCTCTATACGTGATTAACCGGCCGATGTCGGCTGGCACCTGGTAGTATTCTTTTGCGTAGTTGCTCATTATTCAGATCCTTTAAATTGTTTCAGTGCTTGAACTATTTCTGGTTTAAATTCGTAATAATTCAAATCTGGGTCACAGCAATTGTTTATCAGTGTATCAAGACCCATAACAACTCGAACCAAGCCACCGGGGCCTAGCTTTTCCAACCTCGCTATGATTAGCTTTTCCAATCGTTTCTCAGTATGTTCGGTGTTGCAGTATTCAAGTTTTTCTAAACAGCGGTAAACGGACCATAATTGATTTAAGTCTTGGTCGCTGGCCTTGGCTAATTTCATGCTGGCACCTGGTGGGTTAGTTGTGTTTGATAGTTCGCTTCAACAATGACTTTAGCCATCATGGGTGGAACAGAGTTGCCGACTTTTGCAACTTGTTCTTTTTTAGTGAACGGTTTGCCGGTTGCATCGTGTGAAAATATGTAATCACTTGGAAATCCGTGTGCAGCGTACAACTCGTGTGGTTGTAGCATGCGCATGCCTATATCTATGATTTGGTAATCTTGTCCTAGTACCGTGATAATGCCGAATCTATCTTTAGTTGATATTGTATGTAGTGGGTCATTAAGTCCGTTTCCGTCTTTTTCTTTTCCGTAGTACTTCAATAGAAAAGCTCGCACTTCACCAATATGATTACCTTGGCTGCTGATGGTTGGCACTGGGGCGTCGGTTTTACTGCCGGTATTGTCACCACGAAATTTGATCATGTGGCTTGATACAATCGAGTGATGATCAATAGTTGTTATTGTATCTAAGGGCGAGTTCATATCGATTCCCGAGCTTTTGTTATTACCGCCATAGTGTTTGGCTAAAAAGGCCTGACAAAGAGCTGATTTACCGCCACCCCCGGCCGTAATAGTTCCCAGCGGGTCATTTATTTGGTTGCCTTCACTTTTTCCAAACTGACGATCAATGATTGGAGTAACTAAGCAATGTTCGGCCTTTGTTGTGATTGTGGTTAATGGTTGATCGGTTTTGTACTGACAGCCATCTTTACCCCAACCAGTTTGGCCGATACGCAGAATGAACGGCTTAGGATTATTGATAACAAACTTTTCTATACCCCGTGCTATACGCTGCATGGTTTTTTCTGCAAGCGGTTTTTTACGTTCAAAAATGCTGGGGCAGGGTATGGACCAATCTATAATGTCTGCAGCTGCTTTGTATTTTTTCAAGCTTGGGCCGTGAGAAGGCTCTGGCCAGATGATAGGTCGCCCATCGCGTCGAGCAACTATAAACAGGCGTTTACGTGTAGTTGGTACGCCATAATCGCAAGCTTTAAGAATTCTGTGTTCTACGGTATAACCAAGAGCCACAAGCTGGCTTTTCCATTTTTCGAAAGTTTCGCCTTTTCTTGCTTTGTTTGGTCGCTTACTACGCGTCAATGGCCCCCAGGTTGCAAACTCCTCAACGTTCTCAAGCCAGATAATCCGGGGTTTAGCTTTCGCAGCCCAGCGCAGAACAACCCACGCGAGTCCGCGCACTTTCTTCTCCACAGGCTTACCGCCTTTTGCTTTGCTGTGGTGTCTGCAATCAGGACTAAACCACATTCCGCCTACCGGTTGACCCTTGGTTGCTTCAATTGGATCAACATTCCAGACAGACTCGTTATAGTGTTTGGTCTGGGGGTGGTTGATTGTATGCATGCTGATTGCGTTAGCATCATGATTTATCGCAATATCAACAGGGCGGCCGGTAGCCTGTTCAATGCCCGTACTGGCACCACCACCGCCACAAAAGCTGTCAATTAAGAGCTCATCGAATGACCACTGCAGTTGTGGGTCTATTCGGTAGTTGTGTACCGCGTTATTCATCGATTTGAATTGTTATGGTTGCTGCTTTAACTCGTTTCTGAGCATCAACTGAAAATTCAACCTTTGGGGGTTCTTGTGATTCGATTTTGATGCCAGCTTTCAAAGAAACGTAGCCCATAAGAGCATCATCAATTTCTACGTTATTTAATTCGTAACTGTTAGTTTTTTTCATGATGCTTTAACTACTCTCCAATTAGATCGCGTTGGCCTTCAGGTGTGATTTGTTTGTAAGCTGAAATGATCAATGTTCGTAAGCTTTCGCTTATCTCAATCAGCTGCCCAGCATGCAGTTTTAAGTAGTTCGTTTTAATTACGTCAGCAAAGACTGGCGGCTTACCATCAAACTGTTCTAGTCTGTCGTAGCAGTGATTAATCAATACAGACAGGTCTATTACTGGCTCATTCATTTGGTTTGTTCCAGTACAGCATTAAGCTTGATATAGAGCGGGCAGGGAGCATCCACACTGGTTATGCTTGATTTGAGCATGCTGCACCCGCAAGACTGCTGTTCGTTAAACAGAGCTATCTGTGTCTCGGTCTCTTGGAACTTCTTAGCAACGATTTCAGCTTGTAACAATTCAGCGCAGTACATGCACCGGCCGTACTGTGTGTTTTGCTGTTGCCCATCGATCATGCACTGTTGTGCAATGATGGATGGGGATACCAGTATTAGGGCTAGAGCCAGTAATATTTTCATTGTAAAAGTCTCCTTTGTTGTGATCAGCGCCCAGCGTTTAACGATACGGGGTGTCTTGTGGAGTGTTAATCCCGCTGGGCGCTGAATTCTGTTAAATTGTTAGAACTTGGTCAGCGTGGTTACACAACCCCTCAACATTGTCGGCATTAACGATAAATGCTTTTTTAACCTCACTTACGCCATCGAAAGGAACTTCTTCCATTGCAAAGCTTTGTGCGTCTTCAATGGTTTGGCTGTCTTCGATTTCAACTGCGTATTCAGTTGAAGTGACTATTGTTACTGATGCCCATTTACTCATTTTTCTGTTCACCGTTTTATTTAAAAAAGCCCGCAGCCTGGGAGGAGTTCAGGTCTTACGCGGGCTATACCAACTTGGCACCTAGTGCCAAAACACCCGAGGACTGTTAATCCGCTATTTTGATAGCGGTTATATGATTTGTTCTGTTGTGCACAAGAACAGGCTTGTTCTTGTCGTCACGCTTTAGCGTTTGATTGTGTTCAGCGGCTATCCGTTCGATTTGTTGGAACGTTGCCTGCCTGGGGAATGTGACTTCTAACCATTGATTTTCATGTACTAATGCTTGCATATATCACCTTTGTTAAGTTGGCCTCCGACCCAAATACCCAGAAGGGCCGGAGGACTTTGGGGACACCGTTAATCGTTTAGTTGTTTGTTGATCGGCGTGAGTGTTGCGACGGTTTGACCTGCATTTTTATTTAAACAATCAACCATGCATTGAGAGCACCATTTAAAATACTCACCGATAAAACGCTCTTCGCATCCATTAACTGAGCAAGTCTTGTATTGAATCCCTCTTTTTTCTGTGTAGTTCTGAGTTGTCTTTGAAAGTTGCATTTGATATCCCGTTTAGTTCGCTTGTTTGTGTTGATGATTCTATTAACTAGAAAACTTGTTAAATTAGAGAATACTAGAAAAATAGTTTTAATTCAATAAAAAACTAGATATATTGTTTTTATGTGATGTTTCCAATAAAAAACCACCCGAAGGTGGTTTTTTCAAAAGCTCTAGCTTAGGTTGTTATAGGTTGCTTCCACACCCATTGATCCAGTGTTCCTCTGTGATAATAGCTAAAGGGGCGCCATCATCTCGATACTTCATTGCCTTTTCAATTTTCCTCCCAAAGCTTTCATGCGCCCAGCTATCTGTTACATATGTACCAAGAACAAGATAATTCAATGATTTGGTTACTCCTTTTGAGTTAAGTCCTCCCAGTTTCTGAATTACTTCTTGGCACTGCTTTCTTGTTCCATAAGCGCATGTACCAGTAAATAAGAACGACATACTTGAAAACTCAATAGATGGAGCTGGGCTATCGATAGGAAGAGAGGCGGTTTTGGCTAATTCCCCTATCTCGGATACGCCTCCAGAAATTGCCTTCAGTGAAGATAACAACTCGGTAGATTCATCCTTATCAAGGATCCCATCTTCAAGCATTATACTAACTTTAATAAAAAGGTTGTTAAGGATTGGATTTTCATGTGAGCCCCTATTTTGAATTAGCCAATTTAATAGAAATTCAGCTTCTGCTTTATTCACACTTCCATCAGCAATTATCCCTTTGCTTAAACCAATAAGTGTATCAATCTGTCTGTCCTGAATACTCCTTTGATTAAATCTCGTAAAGATGTTCATATTCTAGTCCTGTGGGTGTTGGGATATCGTTAATTACTGTTTTTTATCTTGCCTTTTTATTGGTATATCAAGTGTTTTGCATCGACTATACAATGTGGAGGTGGGTAACCCCATGCTTTTGGAGGTTCTGCAAATATTGTAATCATATCTATTCAGTTTATACCTGATTAGCATTATTTCAATTTCCGTAACAGACTCTTTTACCGTTTTTCGGTTTAGTGTGTAATCAGAAAAAACTGCAAGTAAACGACGCGCAAGATTCCATTCATTTGACCAGGGAATATATAAGTGAATGTCCGTTAACTTGTGGGTCCTTTCTGTCTTTACCATAAAAATAATAAAGAAAGTGGTGGCAATCGGTACTGCCATCATTGCATTAATTTGTACACCAATAGCCTGAAGCGCAAGCACTCCGAACCCTACAGCAAAAATAGGAGACAGTGCTATACCCGTAAAAATACAACGAACTCGTGTAAGACGATCTTCTGTTTTTATATATCCTGAAATAAGAAAAAATAAGGAGCTACACAAATATAAAAGAATTGCGCCTCTAAATACTACATAGAAACGGCCATGAATAGCCGTTATGCTGTAACTAATGGATGTGTAGCCATCTATAATTATCCCGGGGAACATTAATAGCACTCCAACAATAGAGCAAATTACTAGATAGATGCTTATGATGGAGTACTTTAGAGAGCTCACCTGTAGGCAATAAAGGCTTATGTATGCTGCTAAAAATAAAAGAAGAGCATAGTAAACCCGGAAAATATATTCCGGGTTTACACCAACAGTTAGCATCCACAAGCCCGTTATTTCTACAAGGTTGTGGATTATTGCAACAGTAATTAAGCCTATAAATATATGTGATTTACTGGTTTCTACTGTTTTTCGCACTCCCCACAAAATCATTGTCTTAATGATTAAGCTTATGAGTGCTGGAAGCGCAAGATATATCACTACATTCCTCCAGAATGCATCAAAAAGTGTACCCGAATTGCCCATAGACAACCCCCGATCCACCGAAGAAACCACCAATCCTTTCACCCAGTCTAACTTTACCAGAATTTGCCATAACTTCAAAGCTGACTGGAAAAGTTGCTGTGGTTATATTCCCTAGATAAGGGTAGGTTTTGATCATTCTGTTACTCTTGATGCCAGACATTTCTCTTAGGCGTTCGAATGGTTTTAGCCCAATCTGATGACTTAGTACCCAGTCAAACTCACTCCATCCAAGCTTATCAAGCGTGTCGTTAAAAAGTTTATTGTGTTTACTGTGCATTAGAGCGGCCATGTGACCCATAAGCATTTGACCGTCAAAGTTGCCATTTTCGTCGAATTTATAATAGCATTTTCGAGAATGACGACTCTCTGAGCCAGACTGCAGCACTTCAAAGCCAGTATTTCCATCTAACGAAGGGCCAAGAATCACAGCTCCGCCAGCATCCCCGACAGACAGCCCTCCGATGAGCTTCTTTGCTGTTTCTGGGTCTATCCCTTTTTTTAGTTTTTCATGAACGGTGTGGAGCACTCTCGTTGGAACTTCACCAGTAACTATTAGCGCGTACTTAACTGAATTAGAGTTAATAAACTTGAGCGCGATATTAATGGCGTCTACAAATCCATAGCAGGCATTAGCGACGTCGAATGCAAAAGTTGAATGCAGACCTAGACTACTTTGTATTAAATGGGCTGTAGCAGGCTCTGGACAATCCCTTTCTATACCTGAAAATATTACGAGGTCAATATCATCTGGGTTAATGTTTGCATTTTCTATTGCTTTTTTAGCTGCAGGTATAGCCAGATCAGAGGGGTTAGCGTTAGTGGGTGCTACTCTTCTTTCAATAATGCCCATAGTTTTAGACATCCAGTCATAAGGTATGTTGTATTGTCTTTCAGAATCCATGTCAACGAGCAAATCATCAGATTTGATAACTTGTTCAGGCAAATAGCTACCGACGGAAAGGATTTGTGTTTTGATGTTTTTCATGAGTATTCTCCTAAATAAAGTCTACTCATTCTAAGTTCTCAAGTGTATTTATGGGAAATAAACACGTTTTCTAACTTTTCAACGATTGTTGTTGAGAAATTGGCAGTGTAAATTAAGCACACACTTACCAATTAATTTTATTATAAAAGGGGAGAATCTTATATGGATAAAAATACCAAAGTTGTATCCATTGAGGGACGAAGGAGAAGCGATAGGTATATAGCAGATATTGAAATATTGAGAAGAATGTCGAGTGAAGCTTTAAAAATTCACAATGACACTTCGAGGTCAGCTATTGTTTTGAAAATTAGCGAGGAGCTGAAACGAATGTCTTTTAGTTCGAGCCAGCTTCGATAGGCGGCAATTTCGTTTCTTGTGATGAGGCAGGTGATTGACTGGCAGAAATTTGTTCTAACTTTAAATGCGTGGAAAAGGATCTCATAGATGCCTTTCGAACATTATCTATAAAACGGTAAGTTTCTAAAATTTCTTTTTCGTCATCTGTAAGTCCTTTCGATACAATATTTTGAGGTATAGACGACTCTTTGCCAGTAACCAACCAATCGTAGCTAACGCCTAAAACATTTGCAATTTCTGGCAAGTATTTGCTTTTCTTTGTCGTTCCATCTTCAATGAACTGGATTGTTTGTTGAGATGCATGGACCATTTTCGCAAGATCAACCTGAGAAAGTTCTTTGGATATCCTTGCGTTCCGTATTCTTTGGCCAATATTCATCATTAAATTATCACTAGTTCACTTGTAAAAAACAAACAAGAAAAATAGTTGTATAATGACTAGATATCTTGTATTTTGTTAACATGAAGAAATCAACACAAATTGCTTTGGAAAAAGCAGTAGATATTTTGGGAGGGCAAACCGATCTAGCGAAGGCGGTGAATGAGCATCTGCCCGAAGACGAAAAAATTACCCAACGTAACGTTTGGTGGTGGTTGAATCGGTCATTAAAAGCAAGTTCGCATTGCGCAATTCCAATTGAGATTGCAACAAATAATGCTGTTAATCGACACGAACTTAGGCCAGATGTTTTCGGTCCTAAGCCCACAACAGCATGACTCACACACATAGAAACTCCTCTATTGTGGGTATTTTTATCCCGGTCTCGTCCGGGAGTTTTTTTGTATTTCGATAACATGACTAAATTATCAGACATAGGTAGTGCTAAAGCACGCGAAACAGAAACAACCGATTCGCGTTCGATCTCAAATGAGCGGGTGGGTGGAATGAAAATTAATGAGCTGAAAGGTTTTTTCAATCATAAATTGAGGTCAACTCATCGCTATGAATAGCACAAGAAAACTTGCAGTTGCTGCAAGTGAGTTTATGAAGCTTGTAGTCAGCTATCTCCTGGTCTCCGGGAGATACAATAATAGGGTGTGTATAGCTACTCTGAAGTATGCGTACCTTCCCGTCATTGAAACAGTGTATGCATACGGCATGCCGTGGCTCTGGTTGTGTAATGTCAGAAGTGCCGCTTGTTTCATCTGGTGGATTGAGAACGTAGATAAATTTCCCAAGTTTGGTTTCTTTAAGTCTGTATCTTTTTTTAAGCTCAAGACTATCTCGTGCATCGTTCAATTCTTTTGCCGTCTTGATCTGCATAGCTTGAAGCTCCGCATTTTCATTAATGAGTTGGAGGACATGTATGTTTGATTTATTTAAGGCGTCTATAAACTCTCCAATTTGGGCCTTTAGCTTAATGTCATCAACGCTCTCTTTTACCGTCTGCAAGCCATTGACGGTGGTAAAGATTGAAGCGGTAAGGGTCACGAGGTCAACCATCAAGGCAACTCCATTGTTTGGGTTAATTGTTAGGGCTGTTGATTCTAACGTGGGGTTGCCTTGTTTGACCAGTTCTAATCTTGTGAATGTTGGGGTGTTTGAAAAATGAATAATGAGAACAAGTTAACCGAGTCTCAGGCACTTAAAGCACGAGATATTGAAAGCAAGATTACGCAACTGGTTGGTGTTGAGGGGCATAAGACATTCTATGAACCAATGGGTATCGATAAGGATGCATTCGGAAGATTCTACGGCAATCAGATTAAGGTTGGATTGAAACAGGTGAGTGAATTAATAGCATTGATGGGATATGACTTGGTTCCTGGCGGTTCTGAGGTAGTGCCGCCAGGGAGTGTCGCTATCCCAAAGGCAATAGCGGTTGCAGCTTGGCACAACTCAAAAGAAGGGTTAGTTCATATGCGTAGAAAACTAGAAAAGAAAGGGTGTGTTTTTAATGATTAATTTGAAAGGGGCAAAATTTACGGTACCTGCCGCGATCAACACTCAACTGTTTGGTGAAGTCGGTTTTGGCGATGAGTATATGAAAGGCAACATCATGATCGAAGGTGATTTGTCTGAGTTCATCGAATCAAACGGGAAAAGCGTTAAGCGCCGAGTCCCTTACTTGCCGACCACAAGCAGGAGAGTTGCAAAGCATTACAACATACCAGCTAGGTTCTATGAGTTGCTACTGGGTGAGTCCATGGCTTACACCTGCGGTAATTTCTACGGCGACAAATCACTACCGCTGAAGCATGGGCAGCATAACAAGTATCGTGCTCATGCTCAGTGGTTAGATATGGGCAGATGTAAAGATGCGGTAATGCTCGATTGTGGTTGTGGTTGGGGTGGTTTTTCACGTTTCGTTAGTGGAAATTATCTAAACATGTTGATAGACGGGTTGAGTCTTTCTGAAGAGCAAATTAAATACGCAATCAAGATGGGATCTGATGCAGAAAATATAAGCTATCACTTGTCACGTTGGGAGCAGTTTAAGCCTGGGTATAAGTATGACCGTTTCACAGCAATAGGAATGCTGGAGCACGTAGGCCAAAAAAACTTAGTGCCTTTTTTCAACTGGGTCAATTCAGTACTTGAAGATAGAGCCATTGGAACGCTGCAGTTCATATCGCGCGATAAACCGATGTCTAAGTGGTTTGATAAGCACATATTTCCAACAGCTTATACGCCAACATACAACGAAGTTGTGCGTGTAATGACCGGAGCCGGTTTGCAGGTGACTGACACAGTAGAGCGTGGCCAAGACTACGCTATCACATTAAAACACTGGCTTGATAACTTTGAGTCAAGCTTGGGCGAGATTCGGGCCATGGGTTTTGATGAAACATTTATTCGAATGTTCCGGTTGTATCTCTGCGGGGGTATAGCGAGCTTTCGTTCTGGTAACAGCCAGCTTATACAGCTGCGCTTTGTCAAGAATTAGCATTTAAAAACATTAGTATGCTAAAGTTTAATTGTATATTAGTGTTCAAATAACACTGCGTTAGGGCGACAACACTGTATAGGTTTGCAGGCTGCCCGTTGATACAAGAAGTGAGAAGCCTTGTCGTTGTCACAGGGCGGTTTAACTTTTAACAATTAGGTGATTGATGGAAAACCAGCATAAAAAAATTAAGGGTTATCGAGACCTGACTCAAGAAGAGATTGATCTGATGAACCGTTGTAAGGCTTTGGCTGAAAGCTGTGGCGAGCTTATTGATGATCTGGCAAGCGTGGAAGGTATTGATGGGCGTAGTTTGGCGCTTGGAAAAACCAATTTGCAACAAGGCTTTATGTGGACAATTCGGTCCATAGCAAAGCCAGAAACGTTTTAGGAATAAACCCCTGCGGCATAACCAGTTCGCGCTGATATCCCACAGTGCCGTGGGGGTTTCTTGCAAAATATAGAGAAGGCTAAACAGGCGGCCGAGATAACTAACCAAGAGCCTGCAACTAGATTAAAGAGGTGGCCAAAATGGGCGAGGACTAAAAACCTTAGATTTATCAACAGAGCGTTATCACACAGATAGCGTTCTTTTGAAAGATTTATGGTACTGCGGCGTTGAGAAACTTAGAAACGCAAAGCGAGCATCAAAGAGAACAGGGTAACCAATCCCGCGCTTAAGGCTTTTACTCTTTAACCGAGCCTGTCGGTAAACCGTTAAATAGGGCAAGCAGGGTTGAGACCTGCCAGTACCAATAATTTGAAACATAAGAACCACCACCGAGGTTATTTAATGAATGCCAGTAGACATAAAGTAAAGAGAACCAGAATGCCGGTGTGGGCGTATTGGTTGATTGTTGCATTTCACCTTATGGTTTTGATTGGTGCTTGCCTGGTGGGCTTTGAGGGTATTTCGTAGTGAGTTCATTGGTTACACATGCAATAGCCTCAAAAGTCCGTCATCCAACAAACAAGCTACTGCTTGTTGTGATTGTTGAATCATTAGGTGGGGCGAACTCAGGAGCATTTAAGTTGCAGCGACTTTGTGAACTCTGTTCTGTGCATGAGGTTTTGATTATTGGTCATTTAACGTCGTTACAGAGCATGGGGTTTATTTCGTTCAGGACTGAACTAAAAGATGAGGGTGAGGTTGTAGTTATTGACATAACTAATTGGAAGTTCACTTTGCCAGGTGGTTTGAGGGTATTGCATTGAATACAAAAAAAGTCGTTATTTCTAAAATTAACCTAGTAGTTCATTTCTTGTTCTGCCTTTTAATGGGTATCCGATTAGAAATAAGAGGATTGTTATAGTGAGCAATCAAAGAAAGTATGTACCCAATTCTATGCAGCTACCAAACGCTGTAGTAGACGATTTGATGTGTGAAATGTCCGGCAATGAGCTTAAGTGCTTTTTGTTCATTATTCGTAAGACACTAGGCTGGCATAAGGAGTTTGATTCAATATCCATTAGTCAGTTTGTTCAATATACCGGTATCAAGGATGTAAGGACTGTTAAAGCGGCTTTAAGGCCATTGGTTGGGTTGGGGTTGATACAGTCTATGGCTTATACAGGAAGGCCGAACAGTTACTCGATAAACTCAGAACTTTTTGACAAAACACCCCCTACAAAAAATGAGGGGGGTGCAACCGTTGTAGAGGGTACAAAAAATGCAGGGGGTGTTTCGGCGGATTATAAGCGGAAATATATCCCAAATTCAATGCAACTTCCGAATGCAGTAGTGGATGAATTGATGGCAGGCATGTCAGGCAATCAGCTGAAGTGTTTTCTGCTAATTATCCGCCAAACTCTGGGGTGGGATGAAGAATTTGATTCAATTTCGACTACCCAGTTTGCCACATGTACTGGAATAAAGTCCGAACGAACAATTAAGGTTGCGTTAACGCCACTGGTGGATAGAAATCTGATCATTTGTTTGGCTCAAATAGGAAAAACCAATCGATATTCAATAAACCCTGACTTATTAACCTCTTCACCCCCTACAAAAAATGCAGGGGGTACAAATGTTGCAGGGGGTACAAAAAATGCAGGGGGTACAAAAGTCATACCCCCCGTAGAAAATGTAGGGGGAGGGGGGGCAAAGATTGTAGGGGGTACCCCCCCCAAAGAATGCACCCCACAAAACCCACTTAAACCTACTAACAAAACCCAGTTGCATGATGAAGGTGTTTTACAAGAATTTGAACTTGTTAACGAAGGTGAGCAGAGGCCAAAGGCGGCTGCGCCGCTCGGCGTCGTCATACCAAGCAATGAGCCTGGACGTTTTCAAATGTTTGCTGAGTGGGTGCCGACAATTTCTCATGATCAAGCGAAATTACTTCGAGCCAGAGGTATGACTGATGAGATTTATGAGGATGAACTCAATGCGTATCGACTGGTCAAAGTTGATTCTGAGGGCGACCAAAGAACACAACACATGTGGTCGAGGGCGTTTGTTTCTACGCTCAATGCTCATTGCTCACGGTTAAAAACTAAAGGCGGTCAAGTGGGTAAATCAATTTCAGATAAAGCTATGGAGGCATTCCTTGGATAACTTAAAAAAACAAATTGGTTACGGCATCAATAAAATGCGTTCTGCAGGAATGGCAGGTGCTCCGTTTATCCCGAATGGTGAGACAAAGGAATTGTTGAAAATATACGCGATATATTTTGAGTCTTTAACAAAGATGGGTTTGGTCGATGCCGATTCTGAACGAGTGGCGATGGCATTCGTAAAAGGTATGGGCCACGAGTCACGCTGGATGAGTCCCAGAAAGGTTTTCGAGTACCTTCCTCCCAAGCCAATTACGTCAAATTTATTAACGCATCAGCGTTGTAGTGATGAGGTTGGTTTTAAATATATTGGCCAGATACGTTCGATTCTTAAGGGTCGTATTAGTTCTGCGGCGGGTGGGTGATATGAGTTTAAATACCTTTGAATATCACTCTGTATCTGCACTTTGGAGTTTCCGAATTTTATCAGGCAAGACAAAAGTGACTTCTAGGAAGAGTTTAATAAATTCGACATGTTCCTTTGCCTCACTCTCGGAGGCTTTGATTTCATGAACTGCAGTATTCCCATCAAGCCTGAGCTTGTGAGCCCAGTTAGAAAGTCCTTCAGTAATGCGGCCTTCTTCATGGAGTTTGTCTATCCTATTGTAGAGACTTGT
>JBOEHE010000048.1:0-22080 GCA_050633785.1 Arenicella sp. | reverse complement strand
TACCACTGAGCTATTCCCGCTTGGGTGCGCACATTGTATGCACTGGAAGAAAAGAGTCAAGTACAAGTTTCGATTTATTTACGATTTCTGCAAAGCAGGCCATGCGGCCTTCAAATAGAGGCACATTGACCATAGGGTTAATATGGCTGCAAGATAGAATAAAAGCTCGCCTATATGCAGGATTGGCAGCCCCATAAAAGGCTCTGCATACAGCAACATACCTATCGAAACCATTTGAACAGTCGTTTTCACTTTGCCGACAAACGACACTGCCACATTGGCCCGTTCTCCAATTTCGGCCATCCATTCTCTTAGAGCCGAGACGGTAATTTCCCGCCCAACAATAATCATCGCAGAGATAACAAACAACTCGGCAGAAAAGACGTGATCTAACACGATATCACTGGAGACAAGCAATACCAGCATCGTAGTTACGATCAATTTATCCGCCACTGGGTCCAGAAAAGCGCCCAGCTTCGACTCTTGTTGATACTTTCGGGCCAGATAGCCATCAAACCAATCCGTTATGCCAGCCAGAGCGAACAAGGCGGTGCAGACAACATTCGCCAAAGCAAAGCCCCAGAAATAGATCATGACAATAACAGGCACCAAAACAATGCGCATGGCTGTTAATTTGTTAGGAGTGATCAACATGATTATGTTTTATGTAGTTAAGTCGTCGACAAACTGCGAATGTATCAGATTTTCTTTAAGTGATGATAGATTTTTTCTGCAATATCAGCACTAATCCCCGGCACTCCTGACAAGTCTTTGATTCCGGCTCGCTGGACTCCTTGAATGCCACCAAAATGTTTCAGCAGTGTTTGCCTTCGTTTGGCACCGACACCCGGAATTTCCTGCAGCACGGATTGAGTCTGAGCTTTGCCACGACGCGCCCGATGCCCCGTGATGGCAAAGCGGTGAGCTTCGTCTCGAATTTGTTGCACCAGATGTAAAGCCGTTGAATGTGGTTCCAAGCTTATGCCAATTTTTCGCCCGCGCACAAACAAACGCTCCAAACCAGGCCGACGCCCTTCCCCTTTGGCAACACCGACTAAGAGCACACTGTCCAGCTGCAGCTCATCAATGATTTCTGCGGCGATATTCAATTGCCCTTTGCCGCCATCAATCAGCAGAATATCCGGGAGCACTCCTTCTTCTGTGACCACACGTTTATAGCGCCGGTGCAGAGCTTGTTGCATTGCGGCGTAATCATCACCGGGAGTTATGCCGTTGATATTATAGCGACGGTAATCTCCCTTTATTGCTCCTGCCTGCCCAAACACCACACAGCTGGCAACCGTTTGCGCCCCTTGAGTGTGGCTGATATCAAAACACTCGATGCGATTGATGGGTTCTTCCAGTTCAAAGATACGTTGCAGTTCATTAAACCTCGTTTGGATATTGTCCGCTTCAGCCAAGTGCCGTTTCAAACGTTCCTCAACATTCAACTTGGCAATCTGCATCCAGTCCTGCTTGCTGCCGCGGATTTTATGAATCACTTTGACTTTGTGCGGGGATTGCTCAGAGAGCATGTCTGCCAGCTCCTGCTGGCTTTCTACGGGCTGTGATACGATGATCTCTTTGGGTGCCGGGCGATTGTGATAATGTTGGCTGATAAAGGCGCTCAAGACTTCTGAATCGGTATGTTCCATATTCACGGAGGGAAAGAAACCATGGCTGCCAGAATGCCGACCTCCCCGGATGAAAGTGACTTCAACACAGTATTTGCCGTGTAAATTAGCAATCGCCAGCACGTCAATATCCGCACTGCCCGCTATTCCACTGGTGATTGATTGGTGCGTTTGCACGCGCTTTAAGGCATTAATTCTATCCCGGTAAACCGTTGCCTGTTCAAATTCCAGCGCCTTGGAGGCCTTTTCCATTCGACCTATCAGCATGTCATTCAAACGCTTGTCTTTGCCTTGCAGAAACAACGCCGACAGCTCGATGTCTTCCTGATAGTCTTGTTCACTGATATAGCCTACACAGGGTGCTGTGCAACGTTTTATCTGGTATTGCAGGCATGGTCTTGATCGATTGGCGTAATACACGTCATCGCATTGTCTGACTGGCAACACTTTTTGCAGCAGTTTCAAGGTTTCTCGCACTGCTGAAGATCCGGGATATGGCCCAAAATAGCGCCCAGGCTGTTTTCGATCACCACGATAAAAGCTCAAACTGGGAAATGCATGGCTGTCGTCAATGCGGATAAAGGGATAGCTTTTGCTGTCACGCAAGACAACGTTATAACGAGGCTTATGCTGCTTGATGAGGTTTGACTCAAGAAGCAAGGCCTCATTTTCAGTGTGCGTCACCGTGACGTTAATATCAGCGATCTGCTTGACCATTGTCTGTGTTTTAATGGGCAAACCGGTCTTACGGAAGTAGCTGGACAAACGTTTTTGCAGGTGTTTAGCTTTGCCCACATAGAGAATAGTGCCATCTTCAGACAGCATCTGGTAAACGCCCGGTTTTGCACCCACATTATCAAGGAAATTTTTTGCATCGAAACTCATGCTATTATTTTCCATGAAATTGAATGGATAGTACAATATAATCCGTTTTCGCATTTACGCGATTGGGCATGTGATCAATCGCACCACAAATAACAAGGTAATACTGATCATGGCTAAAATCTCGGCAAATGAAATTCGTCTCGGCGGTTTAATTGAACATAAAGGCAACCTCTGGCGAGTTTTAAAAAAGGATCATGTCAAGCCCGGTAAAGGCGGTGCTTTTGTTCAGGTTGAACTAAAGGACATTGTCAACAACACCAAACTCAATGAACGCTTTCGTTCAACGGACAAGGTAGAAAAGCCACATGTCGAACCTCGCAAAATGCAATATTTGTACGCCGAGGGCGAAAACCATATTTTTATGGATAATGAGAATTATGAACAGATGCAACTCAGCGCCGAAGACATCAGCGAACAAGTCGGTTTTTTGTTACCCAATACGGAAGTGAAAATCGATTTCTATGATGAAACACCAATTGGCATCAATCTACCAGCCAATGTCATTTTGACAGTCGTAGATACTGAAGGTGTCGTCAAGGGGCAAACTGCTGCTGGTGGCGGCAAGCCTGCTGAACTGGAGACAGGCATTCGCGTGACAGTGCCAACGTTTGTCAACATCGGCGAGAAGGTCAAAATCAACACCGAAACAGGCGAGTATGTAGAACGCGCTGACTAAGCCGTTGAGAATCTAACGAAATCAAAAAAGCTCATTGTTATCTGGCAATGAGCTTTTTTACCTTTTTTGCATCTACGTCATATATCACTGCAACCATTGAGATGCTGGCTACAACGGTGTTCCCCACCATGACCTGGTTCTTTACTGCAATCCTGTGAACATCCATCACAAAGACAGCGACCACCGCACTGCCCCAGATAAATATCATCCAGTTTTTCTTCACCATATTCTTCGGACAATCTGAACTGCGTCATGTCATGTTTCATCTGATTAACCTCTTGATTGATGTTTAGAGACGATATAATAACAAACCATTCAACTGCATAGAAAACACAGCACAAAGCCACATGAGGTCACTACTGATGATAAGTCTTGCTTATCAAGCGTTTTACATTGTTTCAGCTTGTGTTCATCAAGCTCATGTCTTGGCAATAAGTACTGTTCCAGCCCCAACCATCAATGAACCTGAGGTCAGTTGAACACCTCGCTGCAGCTTTGATCCCTGTGAAAACCGGCCTGCTTTGCTGGCAACCCAGGCATAGCCCAGCTTCACACCACCTACGGCAGTAACGGTAACGGCAACAATCAATAACACGTCAAGCGTTGTCAATGCTGCCATATCAACAAAGGCTGGGAATAAACTAAGATAAAAGAATATGGCTTTCACATCACCCAAAGTCAAGAAAAGACCCGCCAGAAAACTCGACGCCAACGATCTGGCATTGATTTTATCCTGTTGCACTGTTGATGGCCTGGCACGTAATAAACCTATGCCTAACCAGATCAGATAAGCTCCTCCCAGATACTTTATCACGACAAAAAACCCTCCCATGGTTTCAGCCAAGGCGGTCAATCCAACAATGGTCAAAAGAACAAACACAAGGTCACCCAGCACTATCCCTAAAGCAACGGCTGCACCATTAGCGAAGCCTGATGTCGCTGCACGAGCACTGACCAATAACACACTTGAACTGGGAATCATCGCCAGTACAAGCATGACTCCGAATAATAAAACCACATCGAAAGCTGCCATATCACACCTCTTGATTTACACCTTATTTTTAAATAGAAAACCCACCCATTGAGCACTGAAAATAGAAATAATACAGTAAGCACTGAACCAATAAAACCCGGAATGAAGCACAGCCGCTATATTGGGGTTGGCTTTGCCTGCCAAAAAGGCAATAAAGATTCCAACAACAAATACATCAGCCATAGACCATTTACTGATCACGGCAACAGATTGCTGCAACCGTTGCCTATGCAACCAATTCGGCAACAGCAGCACCAGTGACAACAAAACAGCCTTCATGACAGGAATCAAGATACTGAATAGCAGGATCAACCATGCGACCAGAGGATTGCCACTGTTAAATAAGGAGCGAATGCTTTGATAAATGCTCTGTGTTTGATTATACAACTCCAGCTGACCTAACAAAGGCAGGTCAGCAGCAACCGTCAGATTCATCATCGGTTGGGTTAAACCCGGGTATAAGCAAACCAGTGACAGGACAATTAAAACAACGGCTACGATCTTTTGTTTAGGCATATGGCTCTTTATGTCTTTATATAAAACGTTTGTTAGCGAGTAATCTGGTGGTAGTAATGCCATAAGAATAAACTTCCAGCACTGCGATAAGGAGACCAGGGCAGAGTCTTGTGCAAACCTTGTGCTGGTGTGGGCATGTCAGACAATCCATACAGAGCCTGTAAGCCTTTCAACAGAGCAAGGTCTTGTTCAGGAAAAACATCACAACGTTGCAGGGAAAACATTAAATAGATCTTGGCAGACCAGACACCAAACCCTCGCAAATGGGTGATTGCATCGATAGCGTCCTGGTCGCTCATAGTCGTCAAACTTTGAGGATCAAACTCTCCGTCAACAATCAATCTGGCCAGGCTTTGTATGTAATCCATTTTACGCTGAGACAGCCCTGCTTTTTTTAATTGCTCCGCTGACACAGCAAGCACTCCAGCAGCGCTTGCCTCAGGCAGAGTGTCCCAGAAACGCTGTTCTATTGCTGCCGCTGCATGCACTGACACCTGTTGCCCAATGACGATAGAAGCGAATGATTCGAACCCATGGGAGCGGATTCGTGGCGCTGGATATCCATAGTCCCCCAAGGCTTTGGCAATAGCGCCATCAGTAGTTGCCAATTGCTCAAGGTCCTGGCGTATTTTCAGTTCATCTAACACAGTATTATCAATCCGTTCTCATTAATGAACTGTTATTTGCGCCGCATATAAGGTGACTCACGCCCCCAGAGCACCATGATTATTGCCCCAATGATGGCACCACCGATATGAGCAAAATGGGCAACATTATTGCCACCAAAGATAGAGAAACCGGTGACCCCGGAAAACAAGTCCAACAGCAACAGCGCCGGCACAAAATATTTTGCAGCAACAGGCACCGGCAAAAAAATCAAAGCCATTTTGAAATTTGGGAACAAGCAGGCAAAGGCCACCAGAATGCCGTAAATTGCTCCAGAGGCGCCCACCATTGGAGCAAGAAAAATTTGTGCCGCTTCTCCCGTTTCAGGAAACTCGCTATAATATTGCCCTTGCGCAAAAACCGCTAACAGGTTTTCCATAGGGATGGCACTTTGCAAAGCTGGTTCAATTGCGGATTGAAATTGCAGATGGTTAATCGCCATATAGAGTATTGCCGCACCAACCCCGGTAGCGGCATAGAATATGAGAAATTTTTTATATCCCCAGAAACGTTCCAACACTTGACCAAACATCCACAGACCGAGCATATTAAATCCCAGATGTGTCCAACTACCATGCAGAAACATATAACTGACAAATTGCCAGGGTTCGTAATTCGGATTTTGCAGAAAATACAATTCCAAACCGGAATTCTTACCGCCAAACACAGCATTTACCAACATAAACGCCATTATATTGACTACCACTAATGCATTCGTTGCCGTCACATATTTTTTATTCATTCACCCTCAGACTATTGATCAAACTGAATCCCACTGTTTTGGCAGAAAATACGTGCTAAGCCGCTCACAACACAGCACAAATGGCTTATACTATAGATCCCAACAGATCGCAGTCAGATAGTAGCAAAGACCATGAACTTGCAAAAGAGTCAGCTCCCTGAAATTAACTTTCAGCACCAACTCCAACAGCATCGTTTTGCCACAATTGATTTTCCGTTAAGTCGAACTCAATTGGAACTGGCAGCAAACCATTTTTTAGACTTTCTCAGACTACCGCTGGACCTCAAACGCCAATTGCATTTCAGTGCACGCAGCCATCGTGCCAGCGCTGATGGCTATACCAACAAACTGGACATCAGCAACAAAGATCCCAAAGAGTTCTTCCACTGGACCCCCATGCTGCAACAGCAGGAAAACTATCGGCATTGGCAGGCAAACGATCCGGTAGTTGAACGTTTTTTTGCCTCAGCCCACAATATCTACCAAGCGATAAATCAGGTTTTATACCCCTTGTTTTTGGAGCAATTCCCAGAATATGTGGATGAACTGTTTGTCGACGGTGATCTACGTGATGGTATTTTACGTTTTTTGAGCTACGCTCCACAGAGCCATGAAAGCTTGTGTGCCAAAGCCCATTTTGACAAAGGGTTCGGCACCATGGCCATCGCGGAAAGCGCCTCTGGGTTGAGGGTTGGATGTTGCGACCAACATTCTTTAAAAACTGTTGAACACCTTGATGGCAAAGCCCTGTTCATGCCGGGTTGGATGTTATTTGAACACTCCCAAGGCCGCTACAGACCAGCCTGGCATGATGTTATTCACAACCCTGACGAGTCCGCAGTTACTGAGTTCTGTGCTCGATGGGCGATTGTATTTTTTATCAATCACCCCGACAGACGCTTTACATCATGGCAGGCCGTGCACTCACCTCAATTTTAAGCCATTGTTCAAGGCATTGTTTCAAGGCTGTTCATCGCGGATAAAAATCAGATCATTGCCACTGGACATATCAGCATCAAATCGATAGCCAGCCACTGAGAAATCCTGCAGTTGATCTACACGTTCAATGCGGTTTTCAATAATCCAACGACTCATCATGCCGCGAGCTTTTTTGGCATAGAAGCTGATTATTTTATATTGACCATTTTTCCAGTCCTTAAAATCCGGCGTGACTATTTCAGCATTTAAACTCTTAGGTTTTATCGATTTAAAGTATTCTTTCGAAGCCAGATTGATTAATGTTTCACTACCAATACTTGCCAACTGTTGATTCAAGCCTTCGGTTATTTTTTCGCCCCAGAATTCATATAAATTCTTCCCTCGAGGGTTGTCCAGTTTAATCCCCATCTCCAGACGATACGCCTGAATCAAATCAAGCGGCCTCAGCAAACCATACAAGCCTGACAAAATTCTCAAATGTTGCTGAGCCCATTGCAAATCGTCATCATGCAAGCTTGCGGCATCCAAACCCGCATAAACATCTCCTTTAAAGGCCTGAACTGACTGTTTGGCATTTTCAAGATCAAACGGAGGCTGCCAGTCATGGTAGCGGTTAACGTTTAATTCTGCCAGATTGCTGCTGATTTTCATCAAAGAGCCAATTTGATCCGGAGACAAGGGTTTGAGTGTTTCAATCAACTCAGCACTGTGCTCCAGATAATCCGAGGTAGAGAAAATATCAGTTGATGCTGGAGTTTCAAAATCCAGTGACTTTGCAGGAGAAATTACAATAAGCATGGTGATTTGTTCGTAAAAATGAATTGTCGACGGTCCTAGATTGCCATGCCCGGACGGACAAGGCAATGATAATTTTTTGGCTTTCTCATGGGTTATGCAACAAAGGTAAACACCTTACTATTAAGGCACACTTGACCATGCCTAGCCCCACTATTTTGAACCATCAATCCAACGATTCAATCGCAAGGACGCTTGAAAACCTTGCGTGCCTGTTCAACCTCTTTTCTTATTACACAGCCTTTGGCATGATCGTTGATCAAGCCCATTGCCTGCATAAAGGCATAGACCGTGGTAGGACCGACAAATTTCCACCCCATTTTCTTCAAGTCCTTAGCCAGAGCAATGGATGCTGCTGAGATTGACGCCGTTTGCGGCTTCGTCATCAGGTCTTCAGCAGGTTCATAACGCCAGATAAAAGCAGCTAAAGAACCTTCCTGTCTGACCAATTCACGAGTTCGTTGAGCATTATTGATGACGGCCTCGATTTTCCCTTTATGACGAACTATACCCTCGTCATTCAACAAGCGATGGATATCGTAGCTATCAAAACCAGCCACTTTATTAAAATCAAAATTTAAAAAAGCCGCACGAAAACTTTCACGTTTATTCAGAATAGTCCGCCAGCTCAATCCAGACTGAAATGCTTCCAGACTCAGCTTCTCAAATAAATGACGGTCATCCTTAATAGGAAACCCCCACTCTGTATCATGATACGCTAGAAACTCCGGTGCAGCTGCGCACCAGCGGCAACGCTGTTTACCATCACTTGCCAGTATTGTGTCACTCATATCTATCGCCTTAGTACATTACTGTTGGTTGATAAGACATCATTTAATTCAGTAAAAATGCCATTCTTTCGTCCACTTTTGCCGGTGAAATCTCAAGAATGTCAGCGGATACAATATCTTCAGCCACAAATGGGTCATTGCTCACTCTCTCCTGCAAGTCTGACATGGATGTATTATGTGCCATGATGGCTCCGCCTAAGTTGGGTTGCAAGCTACCAACCAACAAAAAGACACCATCGTCCAAGCCTTGTTTGATCCATTGATTGTGCCCTTCCATGAATTGGCTCGCTTGAGGTTTATTCTGTGAAAATTTAAGAAGTATTATAAACATGGGTTCTGTTCCTTTTTATATGTAGATATTTTGTGATCAGGCGGTATTGCCTGAATATTGACTCAGCCACTCATTGAGTTGGAGAACCTCATGATGAATAAAAGCTTCGTCATTGAAAGCATTGGCCAGCATTGCAACTCCTTGACTGCGGGCTAACAAATGCATAGCTAATTCGTCTGCATTTTCTATTCCCCCCATCTGTTCAAACTGCCGTTTCAACCAGACTCGAAATAAGGTAAAAAGCCTGTTGGCGTCTGCCTGCCCGGGATGTTTCAATTTATTAAGTTCTGTTGTTAATGTACCTACAGGGCAACCGAAACGCTTAATTTTGTGTTTATTTACAAGCAAAATATCTATAAAACTGCGAATACGTTCAATAGGTAATTCCCCCTTCATTTCCCACTTATCCAACATAGCTTGAGTTCTGCTCATTCGCAAAGCAATCACTGCATCCAAAATCTCATCTTTGGTTTTAAAGTGATAATAAAAATTACCCCGTGAAATTTTTACAGACTCCGCTATATGCGCAAATGATGTATGCTCAAAACCTTGCTGGTAAAACAATTGGTCAGCTGCTTCAATAATTTCATCTCGTTTAGACATGCAGTAGTAAACACTATTTAGAAGTTGAGTAAATCTTGTTTATATTCATAAACAGATAGTTAGCGATATTGCCAGGACGCAAATAGGACAAATGTCCTAGCAAAGCCAGTTTAGGACAAACGTCCTAATTGTTCAACAAAAAGTTTCGCTTGGCCCAGAGCCTGTTAACACTAAAACTTTAAGTTTAGAATCGAAAAGACTAAGCTAAACTCTTGAAATGACTGAGTCATTGTTATAACGACATTTTTTGACACAAGGAATTATCATTCATCCGTGTCACTCCCTTTGTTATTTCGCTATTTATTTTGTGGGTATTTCTGCTTCATTAGAATCACTACGCATCCCTTCGATTAAAGCTGCAGAAATTGCCAGAACACTGCCAACAAACTCATGAATCTTTAAGTCAACTTTGGTAATTATTACCACGGATAAAACCGCCACCACAAGTTCCATGACAATAATCGAAGCGGAACGCCCTACACCCAATTTTGTCACAGCCCATAAGGTACCAAAAGTAATTATCATGAGCCAGAAGATGCCATAGACTGCCGCCAGCGGTATGGCTGCATTGTTGGGGAAGCCCCCTTGAGATGGAACTATCGACAGAAAGAAACAGGCAAACAGGATACTGCCAACATACGTAAAACCTATTTTACTGGCAATAGGTGTATCAGCAGAAAAACGAAATGCTATACCACTGAATGCAAGGCTGAAACCAGCCCCTAAAGCCAATAAGTCAATCCAGCCAAATTCCAGGGACAAAGTCCAGGCTTCCAAGATAAAGAATGCCCCAAGCACACAAAGAAACAAAGCAAGAATGCGTTTTTTATCAATCACCTCCTTTAAGATTATTCGTCCACCCAAAACACTCCATATTGGGAGCATGTAAAACAAGATCATTACTCGAATCACATCCCCTTGAGAAATAGAGGTCTGGAAAGCGAAATTAGAAAAACCTCCAAAAAAGCCAATAGCCAACATTACCGGCCAAAGAGGCAACCATTGCTCTCTTTGTTTTATCATCCAGGGGAGCAACACCACACTCACTGCAAACGAGGTGACCAATACCAACTGCATGCCATACAAACCCATTGCAGCCAGAGCTTTAGCCGGCAACCATGTAAGGCCCCAGGCAGCGGAGCTCAAAAATAATACAATAACAGCGAAACGAGAATTCATTATGGAACTTTACTTAGTTGAAACTACAGTCAAAACGGACAGCCATTGCTTTATGGCACTTTTTATAAGCTTGTTCAGCAGACACTAGACGATAAAAAGCACTGGTTCTTTCCCAGCCAAGCTTTCTATATTGAAAATGATAAGGTTAACTCGCACACATTCCCAAAGCCCACCTTACTTTCAACTCAATTGTAAGGTGCAACCTCAACACAAGCAATGGAAGTTGTCTTTTATTATCAATCGCGCCGAGTCAGTAACAGGCCTAAACCTGAACTGGCTAAAAACCCCGAACAACAGCGATTAAAAACCACCCTCTTGCGAGGATTCGAAAACCAATGGCGCAGGTATATTCCAAATAAGCCATACCCAGTAAGGGCGAGCCACTCCAGAAGCAGAAAAATCGCTCCAAGGATAAAAAACTGAAAACCTACATTCATTGTTGGATCAACAAATTGAGGAAGAAATGCAGTGAAAATAAGAATCGCTTTAGGGTTGCCAATTGCCAGAATAAATTCCTGACGGGCCAGGCTGATTACAGTGTCACCTGAAAAAGAATCCGTACACTCCTCTAAAGGCTCTGCACTCCACAACTGAAAAGCAATCCAAAACAAATAACAAGCCCCTAATACCTTAACGACAAAGAAAAACATCTCAGATGCATACAATATAGTTGCAAGTCCTGATGCGGCTAAAGTAATCATGATAGAAAAAGCCATTATTCGTCCGACACCAGCTGCACAGGCGACTTGAATTCCATGCTGTTTTGCATTATTCATTGCTAACAGGTTATTCGGCCCAGGAACCATGTTCAAAGCAAAACACGCGGGAAGAAAAAACAACAGTGTATTCATATCCAATTATATAGCCTCTGAATGAAACTGGCATTGATCTGCCACAGGTTGACACGGAATTAATCGCTTAGAATATGATCGACTCCACGTCTTTGCAAATCTATACCATTGCCATCCTCATGTCTTCATTTTTAAAGTGATTAAAGCCCTTAGATGAGATAATTACTCAGAGAATCAGATAAGGAATCGAGGTAATATTGCGGTATAATTTTCTCTGTATCAAAGTCGCAGCGACAGCCCCTCTCATGATTATCACTCTAAATGCATTAACTCCCATTTTCATCCTGATTGCACTGGGCTATGGGCTGCAACGTTGGCATTTTCCGGGTGATGCTTTTTGGCCAGCCGCAGAAAAAATCACCTATTATCTGTTCTTCCCCTGTCTATTGATCAATAAACTGGCCACTACAGACATTAGAAACAGTGATGCACTGACTGTAGGTCTGATTTTGCTAATGGCTATCATAGCTGCCGGTCTACTCTGCTTTTTACTAAAGTCACTGCAAAACAGTAATGGCATGAGCTTCAGCTCCGTCTTTCAAGGCAGTATCCGTTTGAATACATATATTGGCTTTGCTATCAGCGGATCATTATATGCGGACGCTGGCATCGGTTTGGCCGCTATTTATGTCTTGGTCATGATCCCTTGTGTCAATGTGCTGTCCGTTCTGGTTTTACAACACTATGCCCAAGACACAGCCAACTCATTATTTAAAACCCTAAAAACTCTGGCCAGTAACCCTCTCATTCTTGCCTGCCTGTTGGGTCTCACACTGAACCTGTCAGATATTGCATTAATTCAACCTGTCAGCACAGTGTTGGCTATCCTTGGGAGCATTGCCTTGCCACTTGGATTGTTAACTGTAGGCGCCGCTCTGGTTGTCTCTGCGGTAAAAAGCGCCTGGAAACCGGTGTTTTTCAGCAGTGTGATCAAGCTGGTTCTGTTGCCTTTGATGACACTCAGTCTGTGTCGTTTATTCGAGGTGAGTTTCATTGCCACCCAAATAGCCATCATCTTCACTGCGCTACCCACTGCAACCTCTTCTTATATTCTATCCCGGCAAATGGGCGGTGATTCTCAGCTTATGGCAATCATTATTTCAAGCCAGACATTACTTGCGTTTATCAGCATTCCTATAATATTAAAACTGTCAACAGGAGCTTAATTTTTTCTGTTATTCAATAGATTTATCAACCACTAACACACTGGTTACCCCTACGCCTGACAAAAACAGCCAGCCCATCCTAAGGGCCGACCATTATCATTAACCACCTCCGACAGGCAGTCATCCCACACCACTACTATACATCTAAGCAACTGGGACAAGACCCATCAAATCCAGATTACTTTAAATGAACAGGAACAAATGCTCCTACCGATAGACTGTCAATATATTCAAATGCTCCAATGTCCCAGATTGCTCCTGTTGGCCGCTTGTTACCAGAGAAATCATATCTGATATCCAAACCATAGAGGGTTTGAAACTCTTGATAAATAGAATGTTCATTAACTTTGTCTTTGGCAGCAGAGTCTACCTGCAGACGCAGATCATTATCGCTGACAAAGTCAGGGTCAGCAGTGAAGTTGCCTGTTCCACTGAAATTAAGGTTGTTATCATTTAACGCACTAACCATATCTCCAGTTGCCGCAAAACGACGGCTTATTGCCTCCGCCAGAGCTTGCTCTGGCGTCCTTGGTCCAGTGCCTGAGTTGTAAGTGTTATACCCTTGGGCAAAATAAATAGGATTGGCATTTTGCCAGAATAGATTGTCGTTTAAGATCGTACGGCCAGCAATACATTGACCAACTCCAATTTGAAAATACGCATGGTTGTAAAAAATATTATTACTGACATCGATCTGCAACGGGTCATGGCATTGCCAGTGTTGATGTAAACCTTCGTTGTTATTAGCGATGGTGTTGTTTACCAGACGAATGCTGCGAGAGTTAGACTTGATATCTAACGAGATACCATTACGGGCATTATCATGAATGTAGTTTCCAATAAACGAAGAATTAAACACGCCTTCAAAACGAACTCCATTTCCGCTATTACGTATTTCATTGAATAAGAACCAGGCATTGTCTGGTCCAATGCCATCCAGTGACGACGAAACACCATTGCTGCCAACAACAACCGCATCCCCTCCAGAGGTCGCTGAAGAACCATAACCATAAATACGATTTTGCGAAACGATAACATCACGGATTGTTTTCAGGTCAACACCGTTTTCACGATCCGCATACATAACATTCCCACCAATATAAATAAATCGAGGTGGTTTGGATCCGCTTTCTACAGAACATAAATGACAGGCTTGAAATGCATCACCACTATTATGATGAATTTCATTATTTAATATCCAGACTCGTTCTGCACCTGCACTTGCCGATGTTCCATGTAAGTCCGCATTATTGACACGGATATTATGGTGGATATGGTTATTGTATATAACCACATCATTAGCCGCACCGGATGAAAGAGCAACACCACCTTGGACTTGGTTAACTCCATCTCCGTGCACTTCCAAGTGACGAAATGCAATATGATGTGGATTATCGATGATTTCATCTTCTATTTCTGGATAAATACCACGATAAAAATCCAGATTCTCAAAAATATAGTACTGTCCCTCTAAGCGTAAATTGACGATATTAGTACTGCCCGTCAAATTACGAACCAATTGCACTTGTTTACCACCGCTATTTATCCCCCTGACAAACACGGGCTGATCCTGACTGCCATTCATCGTCATGCGAGTCCAACCAGGGTCGAAAGTATAAGGACCACCATGAACTTCCATCACACTCCCCGCAGGTAATTGAGCAAAACTGCCCCAGCGTGTAATACTGCACAAAGGCTCAGCAGAGGTCCCATACCCCCCGGCATTGTTATCGTTACAATTAGGCGCCGTATTATCAACATAATGCGTATAAGGTCCATTGCCAGCATCTCGATAGTTAAAACCACCGGCTGAGTAAAATTGTTCCGTATACATTGTGTGTGTCTCTTTGATTCCAAACTCTGGTTCGGGAATGCCAATGGCTAGGCCTTCTATTGGGGGTGGAATCACCGCGGAAGAATCGGTTAACAATAAATCAATCACTGCGGATAAATACTCGGAGCTATGAGCACTTGCTTGAGCTCTGAGCCCCAAATTACTTAACATAAGCAACAGCAGCATCAAGCTAGTTTTTTTTAAGACCACCATCATTTTTCGAACACTCCAATCATGTTTTTTCATACTGACACCTGATTAAGGTATATGGTAGCCAGCTTCGCAATGAAGCTCGCTACCAAACATCCTTGTGGCTAACGAGTAATCACTAACTCTTCGATTGAACGGTTACCCGCCGCATCCAATGCTTCAACACGAATCGTATTGCTGTTGTTAGAGATTGGGACCTGATTTACTTGCCAATCATTGCCTGATACCGTGGCATCACCACCACCTGCACAACCACTCACACAAGACCATGTGACAGATTGCACAGCAACATCATCCGAAACCGTGCCTGAAAAACTCACTCTATTGATCGACATCTGCGGTGCTGTCGTATCATTTACTTGAATTGAAACTGTCAGCGACGTTGTATTACCTGTTGCATCATCCGCCATCAACACAATTCGATTCAAACCATACTGCAGGCCTTCCAGAACAAACTGCCAAGGCAATTCTGTTGCACCCGCACTGATATCCACAGTGCCACCACCAGTGCAGCCACTAATGCACGACCATGTCATATTGTTCAGGCCCATATTATCAGAGACATCTCCCGACAAAGTAACTGCACTGCGGTCCGAGCGCGTGATCACTCCGGCAGTTGCTGCCGGGCTTAAAACCTCAATCACAGGTGCTTGCTCATCCGTTGGCTCTGGAACCACTTCGGACTCGATGATCAGGGATGTCACTGTCTTGTGCCCATTGGGGTGAACCGCATTAATAATTAAAATGTTGCGTCCTGGAAATAAAGCCTGACTATTCACATGCCAGTTATTTTGTGGATAATCCTCCACCTGTGCAGTCTGAGTACTACCAGTAACCTGAGACTCACCAACACCGTCAGCCAATTCTTCTACACAATCCGTTTCGCATTGCGCCAACACCCAATCCACTGTGATTGTTTCATCCTCATAAGAGGCATGACCACCAAACTGAATCGCAGTCACACCACTGCTCGGTGTATAAACCGAGTTCTTAGTCGGGTATTTGATCTTCACTTTTAGCTTAGCCGGATCAAATGGATCGGTTTCATCAACGTACTCAAAGGCTCCCAGTGATGGATTCGTTGGATGACGGTCATTGCCATTGAAATCTTTGTAGATATTCAGGCCATACAATTCCTCAAAACGGTCATAGGCCGGATGTTTGATGTTGGCACCAATGGCTGGCGAACCCGCTTGCAGGCGAAAGTCTCGTGTCTCAGGGTTAAGCGAGGGATTGACAAATAATGGATCAGCAAATTCACACGATTCTTGGCAATAGGTCGAATCTAGCTTGACTTGTTCTATGCTACGCATATTACCTGTGCCGCTCTGTTCACTATAATACTGTTGACGCGTATCATCATAAAATAAGTTGTGATCTAAGTTAATGTATTCTCTTGGGTTATCAGGGCGACTCACCAAACCCAATCGAAAAAATGTATTGCCTTCATCTGAACCTATATCTGCAATAATATTTCCCGACACATTGACATCACCACCACGAAAATTAGCGTGCACTCCAGCTTTTGTACCAAATATTGTGTTATCAACAACATAGCGATTCAAGTTGCCATGCCATAATGCAATTCCTACACCTTGCCCCCAGATATGGCTGGGTACGTAACTTGTATTATCCGCCGCAGGTCGAATGTTATAAATCAGATTCCCGATCATATAAACGCCTTCGCCAACAGTGCCATTGCCAGTATCCGATTGCCTGATACCAAAAACACTGTCATGACACTCATTAAATAGAAACCAAAGGTTACTTTTCTCATATTGATAGCCAAAGCACCCTCCTGCATTACCAGAACCATCACCTTCATAACTGTGACTTAAGTTCTCAGAGACAATGACATCACTGGCTTGTTTCACACCAAATCCACCTTGGCGGTTGTTAAAGGAGGTATTGTCGCCAATGTACAAATGATGAAGCCGTGGGTAGGATTCTGCATTAGGAAACCCTGTAACCTGAAGGCAATCACCACTCACTGCAGTGCAAAAGTTATCCAGAGCCCAAACGTTGCGCAACTCCGATCCTGAGTTGTTATCACGTCCCCACATGGATAAACCCATAGCGTGAAAATCTTGATCGTCAGCAACATTTAAGTCGCCCAACACCTCAAAGTAATTATCAAAAAAAACTAGATTTTCCATGATATCTCCCTGACCTGGTCTAGCACTGATGCCAGTCGAAGCACCTGAAACCGGGTGCAATCGATTAGTCACGCGATTACGACGAAGTGCAACATTATGGCTATCTCCTGAAATGCTGATAGCACCTCCTACTCCGCCATCAAATACCAAACCTTCAACGAAAAGATAGCTTGCATCAATAATATCAATATCACCAGTGATGTTGGGCACCGCACTACCTGTTGCACCCCGAATCCAGCATGGCGAATTGACAGTACAACGATAACGCACTTGCATATCATTGGTATCATAATTTCCTGCCATTTCAATATAACTACCAGCAGGAACAACAGGTGGAAGAGTCATTCTAGGTTTGCCGGGGTGACCATTGTCATTGTTATTGTCCGTAGACTCTGGGTGATCTGGGTTTACATAGTAAAACCCTGAAACGTCACCACTTTCCCAACTGTTTGGCCGGTTTGGTGCAACTGCATCGATGGGATGCACCCCCTCCCAACCATAGCTGACACCTGTTTTGGGGTCTGCTCCACCTGGGTCGGGAATACCAATTGGGGGTTCATACGCTACTGCATTACTCATTATTGACATCAATGCGGCTACACCAACCGCGCATTGAAACCATTTCTTTTGTCTGGGTCTCATAGTTACCTCTATAAATTTGCTACAAACTTCCATTGAATAATATTGTCACAACAAACTACTGACGATTTTGCCTGCTGTTTGAGAGTGGCTTGATCGTCGATGGACATGCTATGTCAGAGGCAAAAAAGAAAATATCAGGATATTGCGCAATTAAACAATATCTCAGAGATATCTGGCGGTCATAAAAACACAAATAGTTATTTAAAAACAAACATTTAAATATATTTATTAATAGCTTTTCGATATTACAAACATTCGTGTGACTTTGTGTGTTGTCTCCTAATTAAGACGAGACACAAACAACAAGGAATCCAACGAATGAAAAAAAAACTATACGAATTCAAAAGCTGTCCATCCTCAACTTTCAAGCAAACTACAGCAACGAACACCGGACACTTCAGACAAAAAATATCACAGCGAATCCTGCGCAGCGTTGTCCATATCCACAAGTCGTATCGGGGTGATATTTCTCTCGATGATCTTGCTGCCAAGGCCTGTATGAGCCGACATCACTATAACCGGGCTTTCAAAAAGATAATGCGTATTTCCCCCATCAAATACTTAAGCCTTTACCGCCTCAATCAAGCTTGTCAGCTATTGGCTCAAACTAGCTGGTCCATTACTCGGGTATCTCAGGAAGTAGGATTTAACCAACCTTCATATTTCACGGCTCAATTCAAGCTGGAAGCAGGCATCACACCATCTCTGTATAGAAAAAAGCGACAAGCACAGTGAATAGTTTATTAGGAGAACGCTATTGTTGAGGCTCCAAGATCAAAGACTCAACCCTTTTGATTCCGGTGGAATATAGGGCCGTTGCAATAAATAGATTGCGCCCGGAAAACAGAGGCATATCTGGCACATGCCAATTATTGTTTGGCGGAGCTGCAACTGCATTGGTCTGTGTGCTGCCAAAAAGTTGCTCAGGCCCTCCTCTTTGAGCAAACTCAGCAACGCAATCCGTTCTGCATTTCACCAGCACCCAATTGATGCGAATACTTTCGTCTTTATAAGAGGCATGCCCACCAAATTGAGTTTCAATCGTTGCTTTTGATCCCTTATAAATATGGACTGGATTTTTTGTAGGATAGCGAATTTTCAACTTCTCCGGCATCACCTGATCTGTCGCATGGTTGGCATACTCAACTGCTCCCAAGTCACGGAGTTCATCGATCAGCTGTCTTTGGGGTTGCAACATATTCCGTTTGTCAACACTCACGGTTTGAGGTGAAAATTGTAATGACTCCAATTTAGCGACTTTATAGACCAATACAATAAATGCCACAGTAAATATCAAGAACACCACTGAGGTCGGCGTGAATTTAGGTGTGCTTTTAGTTAATTCGTTATAGTTTAGCTGGGGTGCTTGTGATCTGACACGGCCATCAATAATCAGTAATAGGCAGTCTAGCGGTGAATGACGTCGCTGCTGAAACTCGTTTGAGAAGCGACAAAAAGCACTGATAATACGCCGTAAGTTATCCTTATTGATAGCTTCATTGACTCTGGACTGTGACTCATACCCCTTATAAGTAGCTGTACTGAAACCAGATTTGATGTAAGTGTTTATATAATGGTCTTTGCTGGCATTTTCATAACCCTTTCTTACCACATACAGTTCATAGATATGCTTTAGCCAATAAGTGCTTAAGCCTTCACGAATGCGCCGATTGGCCTCTTCAAGTGTAATGTGTAATATATCCGTCAGCTGCTCAAACGCTGCTTTTAACTCTTCTGAGGTAAACTCGCAGCCCGAACGAAATTCAGCAACGTCAGTAATAAAAAGACTGTCTCTCATAAACCGCTTTATTTAGTCTAACCCTTTAAAAACAAGCATTTCCTGACTTATTTTAACTTTACTTGTGAAGAATAAGCAATTGAAAATTAAACCTATCATTACATAAGATCACTTTATTCTTTGATAAAACCTTGCCACAAGATAGTTTTAAAGCTCAAACCTGACTAGCTTAGTATTGGCTTGCAATAGCATCCGTCTATTCAATAATCACAAGAGCTATTTATTCAAGATGAGCAATCCCATCAGAACAATCAGAATAAAAACGGCTTGTTTAAATTGTCGCTCAGACAAATATTTGCGAATACGATCACCCATCCAGACTCCTATGGTCACGGGAATTATCAACAGCAACATTGGCAGTAGTTGTTGCGTTGATAATAAATTCATCTGTTGCAGGCCAAATAACATGATAAAACTGTTGATAGTGAATGATAAATTAATCGTCTGCACAAACAAGTCTCTGGAAACGGATAGGGCCAATAGATAAGGCATAACAGGAATGATCTGTGAACCGGTCACACCGTTGATTAATCCGGTGACAAAACCGATTGGCGCATTTAATAATGGACGGCAGCGGTCATCAATAGAAAATGTCTTATAGTGTTTTTCAGTATCAGCAAGCGATTTCAACCGGTACTCTTGCCATAGCTGCCACAAACCCCATAAACCATAGATCAACAAAACGACAGCCAGCACCTTACTGGTAATAGTGTTATCCGCCTGATGCAGGATCATTAAACCCAAGGCCATGCCAGGTAAAGAAGCAATGAACAACATTGCAAATAAACGAATACTCAAGGCAAAATTGCCAACTTGCCACATAAGAAATAAATTGCTGGCAAGAGAAGGTACAACCACTAAAGGAATGGCCACTTTTAGTGGCAAGAATACAGCTAGAATAGCCAGAGTCAGAGTCGAAAAACCTAAACCTGTTGCGCCTTTAACAAAAGCACAGAAAACCATCACCAGAGCCACAGGCAGCAGCAACTCAAAATTCATTTTATCACCCTGAAAAGCATCTAAATTATGACTGTACTCAGGCTTTGGAATCAGTCAATTCCAAAAAGAAACGTGTTTCCTTAACGGGGTACTGTGCGTGAGTTTTATCCTCTTTATGAATATTCTCACTGGCAAAACCGAATTTCTCATAAAAATGAATAGCACGCACATTAGAGCTGACCACCCAAAGATGCAAAGAACTCCAATGCCTGTCGATACAGCCTGTTATAACCTCGCTTAAAATGGCCGAACCAACATTACATCTCCATTTCTCAGGATTAACATTCAAAGCAACAAGTTCACCAGCAGCCTGTTCTTGCAAGTCATCATCTCTGGCAGGTCCATACACACCAAAACCTTCAATATTTCCAGATAATAATGCGACCAGGTTAATTCCTTTACCCCCAGCGGTGATAACCTTTTGCCACATCTCGGTCTTCTCATCATGTCGCTGCGCCGCGAGAAAATCAGCGGGCATTACCCCTTGGTATGCAGCCTGCCATGCTCGAATATGGATACTGGCGATATCTGCGGCATCGGCCAGTTGCGCCTGTCTAACCTGCACACTCAAAACAATTGCTCAATTGAAACCAAACGCATGGTTCAACAATCGATTGATTGTGCTGAACGTAATGCATTCAAACGATTTGACAGGGACTGTGAATTGTCAAATTGGAGACCATTTAACAGCGCGTCAGCTTTATCAGGTTGATTGCAAACCAGAACCATATCACAGCCAGCAGTTAAAGCTCGTTCAGCATTATTAACGATTGCATCATCACCTGGAGTGGTATCAGCACCTGCCATTGTGAGGTCATCACTGAAAACAATGCCACTGAAACCCAACTGATCACGCAGTATATCGCGCAGCCAATAAGATGAAAATGTCGGGATTTGATCATCACATTGCTCAAATAGAACATGGGCACTCATAACACCTTGCAGCTCATCAACCAAAGCCTTGTAAGGTACTAAATCACAAGCGTCAATCTGAGAATATGAACGAGTATCCAATGGTAAGCAATGATGTGAATCACCAGTCACACCACCATGTCCAGGAAAGTGTTTTGCAATAGCAACCATACCTGCTGAATGCATTCCATCAATGTATGCCCCAAGAAGTTCTGTGGCTGCATCCGGGTTGCTATGAAAACACCGGTCACCAATCACCTCTGACTCTTTCGTGGTCACGTCAAATACTGGCGCAAAACTGAAATCAACACCTATGGCTAATAATTCACTAGCCATAGTGTAAGCAGATTCAAATGTTTTCATCGGTGCTGTTTGTTTATTTTCATCCCAGAGTGAACCGAATTCAGCCGCCGCAGGCAAACGTGTAAAACCCGCTTGAAAACGTTGGACACGTCCCCCTTCCTGATCCACAGCAACAAGCAAAGATGGTGTTCTCAAAGATTTTATTTCTTTGATTAGATCAGCCACCTGGTTTCTATCTTTAAAATTTCTTGCAAACAGAATAACAGCACCAGTCAATGGATGAAGTAAACGTTGACGGTCACCATCATTCAACGTCAAACCCTCCACATCCAGCATGACGGGTCCAAGGGGCATTAAGGGCGTTGTTTCATTAATCGACATATTTGTTCCTTCGTTAAAGCCTATTCAGCAAGAATCTG
>JBOEHE010000047.1:0-107869 GCA_050633785.1 Arenicella sp. | reverse complement strand
CGATAGATGAAACTTCGGTAGACGAGGTGGACGTTGAAGTTGCTGAAACTCCTGCGCAGCGCCAGGCCAGACGTTTGCATGATGTGATACCGTTGGATATTGCTGGAATGGTTGCGGAATCTCAGGCTCCTGGTCATGTATCAAACAGTCTCTATTCTGAAACTGCAGATCATGATGATGGTTTGAGTGATACTCAGCACATTTTTATAGAAGAAGCCCAGGATCTGCTAGTGATAGTTGATGGTGTTGCTAATGTGGGTTCAATTGATGAACTTGAATCTCAGCAAGGGGAGTTGTTGCGTGTTCTTCATACTCTTAAGGGTAGTGCCAGAGTTGCAGAATTTTTGGAGATTGGTGAGTTAACTCATGTTTTGGAGGATGTTATAGAGCATTTCTCGGTGAAAAATAGCTCAGCGCTGACTTTGCTCACGGGAGTAATAGGTGAGTACCATGACAGTATCTATGATGCAATAACGCAACACCCTCAAGATCATGATGCTCATAAAAATAATGAATTGCTGGCGAGGATGCAGCAATTGTTGGCTAGTCAGGATGATGCTGAATCACCAAATGAACCTATAGACAACATTGTAGATGACAGTGCTGTTGAACTTAATGAAAGTTCGGAGCCTTATGCTTTAGGCAATGTATCTTCTCAGGAAATGGATGAGCTGAAAAAACAAGTTGAAGCATTGGGCGAGATAGGTGATGAGCTTGACCAACCACTGTTACAGGCAATTGATGATGTGTATTTGCATTTAGATAGCGTTATGCAAGTGGCAAAGTCGATAAAATATAAAAAGAACTGGCACAATAAGCAGCTGTTGATTCTACGAGATATCTCCAGTGTTCAGTCTTTGATTGAGCGGCAACCTGTGTTGTCACCATTGCACAATCTGGCAGATGTGTTTCACGAGTATATAACGAAAGCATCTGCTAATAACGCAGCTGTTCGTAAGCGCCTGGTTTCCCATATTCAGCAGGTTCAGGTTTGTTTTGATGCCAGCTTGCAGGCAGCAAAAGAGTCCAAAGAGGTTTCTGGTCAGCATGATGTTGTACTTAAGTTGCGTCGTGAGTTGGAGCGGTTTTTAGAGGCAAGCCCTGTTGATACTATTCTCGAAGAGAAGGTTGAGTTAATTAAAAATTCTGAGCTTTCTGAAGTCGAAACGGTTGAAGCGGTTGAAGAGCCGCAACAGAATTTTGAGGTAGAAAGTGCTGTTGAGCAAAAAGAAGAGCAGCCTACGCAACCACAGGGTGATAAAGAGCCTGAAACTCCTGCAGCCGCAAAATCAGCACCTGCGGCAGCTGAGCAACCTTCAATATCAAGTCTGAAACAACGTGTCCGTGTGCCTGGTCATACTTTGGATAACTTAGCGAATTTTGCCGGAGATGTGAATGTTACGCGTTCACAGATGAGTGAAGATCTGGATGTCATGAAAGGTACTCTGGATCGTTTGCGTGAAAATATCAGAGAATCATCTGGTCTGTTGAGAGATCTGGAAATACAGGCAGATAGCGGCATCGAGACTATGCGTCAAACCAAAACTGAGGACAAGTATAATGACTTTGACCCTCTGGAAATGGATCGCTATAACCAGGTGACTCAGTTGTCACAGAATTTGATGGAAAGCCTGGACCGGCTGACAGCAATTGAGTCAGAGCTGAATGCATATGTGCATCGTACAGAAACGAGTCTACAGCAACAAACATTGACGAGTAAGGAGCTGATGCAGCAGGTTTTGCAAATTCGACTGGTACCCTTTAGTGATATCACTGCGCAAGTGCGTCAGACTGTCAGGCAGACTTCTAAACATCTGGATAAGCAAGTCGATTTTGTTATTGTAGGTGGTGATGTTCGATTGGATAAAACCGTTTTGAATGTCATGTTGCCAGCGGTGGATCATATGCTGCGAAATGCGATCGATCATGGAATTGAGTCTGTCAGTGAACGCAAGGAGTTGGGTAAGCCCGCTGTTGCTATGATTACCATTACCTGTGAACAACAAGGTAAAGATGTTGAAGTATCTGTGGCGGATGATGGTCGAGGGTTGGATGTCGAAAAAATTAATGCTATGGCCGTTGAGCGAAGCTTGTTGGATGAAGATGCTGATAAACCAGATGATGCTGACTTGAATGATGAAATTCTGCTGAATCTGATAGCGGCCAGTGGCTTTACCACTTCAACGCAAGTGACACAAATATCTGGGCGTGGTATTGGTATGGATGTCGTTCGAGAAACCTTGCGCCGATTGGGGGGTAATATACAGTTACAAAATCGACCGGGGCATGGTGTGAAGTTGACTTTGCGAGCACCTATTTCAACGGCGGTTACTCGAGTTATGTTTATTCAGGCTGCTGGAAAAGAATATGGTGTGCCTATGCGGATGGTGGATCGCATGGTTGAGTTGACGGTGGAGGACTTTCAACAATTAATGCAGGTGACCAAGCCATTATTCAAAGATCAGGGAGAGTCATTTCATATTATTGATTTGGCAGCTCATCTGGGGCTTGAGTCAAAACGGGATAGGTCAGAATCTGTTACTGTGATGCTGGTTTATGCCGGGGGGCATAATATTGCAGTTGTGGTAGATGAGGTTTTGCATAGCCGTGAAATGGTTGTCAAAAGTTTTGGTTCGCATCTGTCCAGTTTGCTGGCTTATGCTGGTGCTGCTGTACGCGCCGATGGTCGTTTAACCTTTATTATTGATTTTGTCGGTTTGTCGTATCTTGAAGCACCATTGGAGGTGCAGTCGGATGAAGATGAGCTGGAGGCAGACTCACGTTTGAAAGTAATGGTGGTTGATGATTCTTTAACTGTCCGTAAAGCAAGTCAGAACGACCTGATGAAGTCAGGAATTGATGTTGTTCTGGCCAGTAATGGTTTGGATGCACAGGAACAATTACAGCAAGGTGTCAGAGCAGATTTGATGTTGTTGGACCTGGAAATGCCAAAAATGGATGGTTTTGAGTTATTGCAGTGGATTCGAGAGCAAAGCGCTGTGCCTCAATTGCCGGTTATTATTATCAGCTCTCGAAGTATTGATAAATATATGGATCGAGTTATGCAGTTGGGTGCGAATGATTTTATAGGTAAACCGTATCAATTAAAGCAGTTGTTGGAAAAAATAAACCAGCAAACCCAAAATGCCGATAACGTTGAGGGTCAATCATGAAGCGACAACGGCTTTCTGCCGATGTGGTCAGTTGTATCGCCTTGGCATCTGGGCAGAGAAATTATTTAATTCCAGCTGCTTGTATCGAAGAAATTCTGCATAAGCCTGAGGTGCACAAATCGGCAGAACCAATTGCAGAATCCACACAGGTAAATGCTCTTTTGGGGACTTTGAAGTGGCAACAGAAAGAGATTGCTATTGTCGATTTCGAAAGTATGTTGTTAGGAGAGTCTTTGCCTCGAGATATGATCACAAAGGTGATGGTGTTGAAGCCTGCTTTTGCCAGTTATCAACAACAACCGGTTGCCTTGGCTTGTTTTGGTAGCATCAGTCAGCTCGAAATAGATGGAACTGCTGTGGGAGACCTTGTGCCTGAAACAATGAGAAATGACTTGGTGGCGATGGCGTGCCAATTTCGTAACGAACAATATTTGATTCTGGCAATAGACTCTCTGATGTCTGAATTGCCATCCTGAAAGAAAAACAGGAGTAGTTCAGGGCGAAAAATAAGGTTTTGATAAGCTTGGAAGGAGCAAAATCTGACAAACTTGAACGGTTGACGGTGCAATCGATCCATTGATTCGGTATTATTACGGCCCTGCGTGGGTTAATGCTGGCCAGGTTCAGCTGAAAATTTTAAACCACGTATATTAATCTACAATTTAACGATACCAGGAACAGTCAACATGTCATCCATAGCTCGTCAAACTTTAGCTGATACCATCCGTATATTGAGTGCTGATGCCGTTCAACAAGCCAACTCAGGTCACCCTGGAGCGCCAATGGGCATGGCCGATATTGCCGAAGTGCTGTGGAATGATTTCTTGCAGCATAATCCAGCCAATCCGGGCTGGTATAATCGAGATCGTTTTGTGTTATCAAACGGCCACGGTTCGATGTTGATATATTCACTGTTACATCTGACTGGCTATGATGTATCAATCGATGATTTGAAAAAATTTCGCCAATTGCATTCTAAAACACCAGGGCACCCTGAGTATGGTTATACTCCAGGTGTTGAAACGACAACGGGCCCATTGGGTCAGGGAATTACCAATGCTGTAGGTATGGCGATAGCTGAAAAGGTGTTGGCGGCTCAGTTTAATCGTGAAGGTCATAGTATTGTTGACCATAAGACATACGCTTTTATGGGCGATGGCTGTTTGATGGAGGGCATTTCACATGAGGCGTGCTCTCTTGCAGGGACTTTAGGGTTGGGCAAACTGGTTGCTTTCTGGGACGATAACGGTATTTCTATTGATGGAGAAGTTGAGGGATGGTTCACTGATAATACCCCACAACGTTTTGAGGCTTATGGTTGGCATGTGGTGTCAGATGTTGATGGCCATGATCCAGAACAAATCAGTGCTGCTATTGTCAAGGCTCAGGCAGAAACCGGCAAACCCAGTCTGATTTGCTGTAAAACCATTATTGGAAAGGGTTCCCCAAACAAGCAAGGAACTGAAAGCTGTCATGGTGCAGCCTTGGGAGAGTCTGAAATTGATCTGGTGCGCAAACAGTTAAATTGGCCGCATGCTCCTTTTGAAGTTCCGGTGGAAATTCAACAAGCCTGGGATGCTAAGCAATCCGGGCAACAGCAGGAGCAGCAGTGGAATGAAACAATGCAGGCCTATGAACAGGCTCACCCAGAACTGGCTGTTGAATTTGGACGTCGCATGCGTGGTGAATTGCCAGCTGACTGGGCTGAGAAGTCTCAGGAATTTGTTCAAGCGGTTAATGAACGGGCTGAAGATCTGGCATCGCGTAAAGCATCGCTGAAAGCACTGGAGGGTTTGGGTCCATTGTTACCAGAATTGTTGGGAGGGTCGGCAGATTTGGCTGGATCCAACTACACAATATGGTCTGGTTCCAAAGGGGTTAGTGCTGACGATGCAGATGGTAATTATCTGTATTTCGGTGTGCGTGAATTTGGCATGGCTGCAATGATTAACGGTATTGCTTTGCATGGTGGATTTAAGCCTTATGGTGCTACCTTCCTGGTCTTTTCTGATTATGCTCGGAATGGTCTTCGTATGTCTGCCCTGATGAAACAGCCTGGAATTTATGTGTTTACTCACGATTCCATTGGCTTGGGTGAAGACGGTCCAACCCATCAACCTGTGGAACATACCGCCAGTTTGCGTTTAATTCCGAATATGTCGGTATGGCGTCCTTGCGATACGCTTGAATCCACCGTAGCCTGGAAGTTGGCCTGTGAGCATAGTGATCGTCCATTCAGTTTGATCTTTTCCCGCCAGACATTGCCGTTTCAGGCTCGCTCTGAACAACAGCAGGCGGATATAGCACGTGGCGGTTACATTTTGAAAGACAGTTCAGGAACTCCTGATTTGATTCTAATTGCAACGGGGTCCGAAGTAGGTCTTGCAATGGGCAGTGCTAGTGAGCTTGAGCAGCAAGGTGTAGCTGTTCGTGTAGTTTCCATGCCTTCGGTAGATTTCTTTGAAACTCAGGATCAAGCTTACCGAGATGAAGTACTACCACCGGCAGTGACTAAGCGTATTGCTATTGAAGCCGGTACAACGACTGGTTGGTATCGCTATGTAGGCCTTGAAGGAACTGTCATTGGGATGGACCGATTTGGTGAGTCTGGCCCAGCCAATGAGCTGTTTGAGTTTTTTGGTTTTACGGTTGAACATGTTGTTAAACAAGCTCAAGATCTACTGGCTTAAGACTGTTGATTCGTTACTCGTAACTGTAATAAAAAAGGTGAGCAAGTATGACTATTCGCATTGCAATTAATGGTTATGGCCGTATTGGTCGAAATATTGTACGAGCCATCTTTGAATCAGGTTATAAGGATCAATTTGATATTGTTGCTATCAATGACCTTGGTGATACTGAGATTAATGCACATCTGACTCAATATGACTCGGCTCATGGGCGCTTCCCAGGGACAGTTGATGTTGATGGTCAGGATATTATTGTTAATGGAGACCGGTTGACGGTGTTGTCAGAACGAGACCCATCCAAACTGCCTTGGAAGAAATTAAAGGTTGATGTGGTTTTGGAATGTACCGGGCGCTTTCGTACCGCAGCATCAGCAGGCCAGCATATTGCTGCCGGTGCGACAAAAGTGATTATCTCGGCTCCTGCTAAAGATGAGGTGGATGCAACCATTGTTTATGGTGTCAATGAAAGTATTCTACGAAGTTCGGATACAGTGATATCGAATGCATCTTGTACCACCAATTGCTTGGCTCCTCTGGCAAAAGTGTTGAATGACAGTGTGGGTATTGAGCACGGTATGATGACAACGGTCCATGCTTATACTAATGACCAGGTATTAACCGATAAGTATCATTCCAAAATTCGTCGTGCCCGTTCGGCAACGCAGTCCATAATACCAACTACAACAGGGGCTGCCACGGCGGTAGGTTTGGTTTTACCTGAACTGTCAGGGAAACTAAATGGCTATGCTTTGCGCGTGCCTACGATTAATGTGTCGTTGGTCGATTTAACCTTTGTTGCCAGTAAGGTAAGCAGTGTTGAAGAAATCAACCGTATTGTTCGTGAAGCGGCAGATGATCACGTACTTGCTTATTGTGAAAAGCCGTTAGTCTCTATTGACTACAATCATACTGCAACCAGTTCTAATTTTGATGCGACCCTGACCAAGGTTGATGGTGGGGACAGTGTTGATCATGGGACATTAGTGAAAGTATGTAGCTGGTATGACAATGAATGGGGTTTTTCAAATCGCATGTTGGATACCACCAAGGCTTTGATGGCAGCTAAATAATACATTATTAATTAACAAAAAAATGTGGTGCACTTAATAGTGATGAGTGTGCTGATTTAAACGATATACCAATGACAAATATTATTGAATTACAACAGCTGGATTTGCGCGATAAGCGCGTATTGATTCGTCAGGATTTGAATGTGCCCATCAAAGAGGGGCGTGTCAGTAGTGATAAGCGTCTGACGGCATCTATCCCTACTCTGCGTTATGCGCTTGATGCTGGTGCCAAAATCATGGTTATGTCGCACTTGGGCCGTCCTGTAGAAGGTGAGTATAATGCGCAATTTTCATTGCAGCCTGTGGCGGAGCGTTTATCCGAGTTATTAGAGCAGCCTGTTCCACTGGCCAGCGACTGGCTTGATGGTGTTGAGGTACAATCCGGGCAAATTGTGTTGTGTGAAAATGTTCGCTTCAACGTGGGTGAGAAAAAAAATGATGATGCTCTGGCGCAGCGCATGGCAGCATTATGCGATATTTATGTTATGGATGCCTTTGGTACTGCCCACAGAGCGCAGGCATCAACGCATGGCGTTGCCCAATACGCTCCAGTGGCTTGTGCTGGCCCATTGCTATCAGGTGAGTTAAAGGCTCTGTCTAAGGCGTTGGATGCTCCTGCCAAGCCGGTTGTTGCCATAGTGGGAGGGTCCAAAGTGTCCACGAAACTAACCGTGCTGGAAAGTCTTTCAACGGTGGTTGATCAGTTGATCGTTGGTGGTGGTATTGCCAATACTTTTATCGCAGCAGCAGGTCATGGTGTTGGCAAGTCCTTATGTGAAGATGATTTAGTGGAAGAAGCAAAGCGTTTGACTGATCAGGCGCAGTTAGCTGGCAACGATATACCATTGCCAGTAGATGTGGTTTGTGGCAAAGCTTTTTCTGAAGAAACCCCTGCTGAACTGAAGCCAGTTGATTCCATTACAACGGATGATATGGTTTTTGATATTGGCCCGGAAACTGCTCAGAACTATGCCGATATGCTGCAGCAGGCAGGAACAATTATCTGGAATGGTCCGGTTGGGGTTTTTGAGTTCCAACAGTTCAGTCAAGGAACTGAAACTCTTGCACGAGCTATTGCTGACAGCGATGCTTTTTCTATTGCTGGAGGTGGAGACACTCTGGCGGCTGTGGATCAATTTGGCTTGGCAGATAAAATCTCTTATATCTCAACTGGAGGTGGTGCTTTTCTAGAGTTTCTTGAAGGCAAGAAGCTACCAGCTGTTGAGATACTGGAACAACGGGCGAAGTCGCAATAGCGCTTTAAATCGACTAATACACTATCTTACGAAATTTTTATGTCAGAAAAAAATAAACTTGAGCACAACGTGCCTTTACGTCGAACCAAGATAGTTGCGACATTAGGACCGGCGACAGATGATGATACCGTTTTTATCCAAATGATCAAAAATGGTCTCAATGTTGTGAGACTAAATTTTTCGCATGGTAGTCATGCTGATCAAATTCAGCGTATTGAACGAGTTCGTAGCTTGGCGGCTCAGTGCGGTAAGCCTATCGGTATTTTGATTGATTTGCAGGGTCCTAAGATACGTATTGCACGTTTCAAAGAGGATAAAATCCAATTGCAACCGAAGCAAGCATTTACCATTGATTGTGAGTTGGATGATAATAGCGGCACAGAAGAGGCCGTTGGCGTTACTTATAAAACTTTGTATAAAGAAGTGACAGTGGGTAATGAATTGCTGTTGGACGATGGGGCTATTTCTCTGGAAGTTACGTCTATCGATGGCAAGAAAATTCATTGCGAAACCCTGATTGGTGGAGAGCTATCTAACTCGAAAGGCTTGAACTTGCGAGGAGGTGGTTTGTCTGCTGATGCTCTTACTGATAAAGATAAGCAAGACATCGTTGTCGCGGGAGAGGTTAATGCGGATTATCTGGCGGTTTCATTTGTCAGGCATGCTGCTGATGTTGAGCTTGCGCGCAAATTGTTTCGTCAAGCGGGCGGCAATGGCGGCATTGTATCCAAGGTAGAACGAGCAGAAGCTATAGTTAATCTAGATGAGATAATAAAAGCGTCTGATGTGGTTATGATTGCTCGAGGCGACTTGGGCGTTGAGCTAGGCGATGCTGAATTGCCAGTTGTGCAGAAAAAAATTATCAGTGAAGCCCGTAATAACGATTGCGTAACTATCACAGCGACCCAGATGATGCAGTCTATGGTTGATAGCCCTCTGCCGACCAGGGCTGAAGTTCTGGACGTAGCGAATTCAATTATTGACGGGACAGACGCTGTTATGTTGTCTGCTGAAACAGCGGTTGGTAAACATCCTGATTTGGTCATTGAAGCAATGGATCGAATTTGTCGGGGTGCAGAACGTAACCGTTTGATAAATAAATCAAAATATCGTGATGACCGTTCCTTTGTTGACGCAGAGGAGTCCGTTGCCATGGCCAGCATGTATGTGGCTAATAAGTTGGATGTTGTGGCTATCGTGGCGTTAACAGAGTCTGGACAAACAGCTAAGTTGATGTCTAGAATCAGCTCTGGTATCCCCATTTTTGCACTGTCACGACATGATAAAACGATACATCGAGTGTCTTTGTATCGAGGTGTTTATCCTTTGAAATGGGTTTTGAATACCGAAAACCGACATACGATTGATGCACAGATAATCAATGCTTTGCGAGATACTATGCATTTATCACTCGGTGATAAAATTGTTGTCACCCAGGGAGACCAGAGTGGTATTCAGGGACAGACAAATACTATGAAAATTATTACGGTGAATTAGCATTTTACCGTGTCATAGGCCCTAGTAAGACTATTTGCAGCCAAGCCAATTTAGAAAGGTTGCTGATATTAATTTGAATAAATGTTAACCGTTTGGGAGTTAAGAATGAGCGTATTTGAACAACAACTGCAAAAAATAAAAACACAGCAAGGTTTTATTGCGGCTTTGGATCAAAGTGGTGGCAGTACGCCAAAAGCACTTCGCATGTATGGGGTTGAAGAAACAGAATACAGTAATGATGATCAAATGTTTGATATGGTGCATCAAATGCGTTCACGTATTATCACCAGCCCCAGCTTTACTGGTGAGAGAATTCTGGGTGCCATTTTGTTTGAAAATACTCTGGATCGTGAAATTGAAGGTAAAATGTCGGCTCGGTGTCTATGGGAAGATAACCAAGTTGTACCATTTCTGAAAGTTGATAAAGGTCTGGCTGATGAAAATAACGGTGTACAATTGATGAAGCCAATGCCTACTCTGTCGAGCTTGCTGGATAAAGCGAAGCAACAGGGAGTTTTTGGGACAAAAATGCGCTCTGTTATTAAAACGGCTAATGCTGAGGGGATTGCTGCAGTAGTCGAGCAACAATTTAACATTGGTTCACAAATTATTGCTGCTGGTTTAGTGCCTATTATTGAGCCTGAAGTGGACATTCATAGCCCAGATAAAGCGGCAGCTGAAGTCCTTCTGCGCGAGCAATTATTGGTTCATTTGAATGGTTTAGCTGAGGGTCAGAATGTGATGTTGAAGTTGACTTTGCCAGAGGAAGATAATTTTTACTGTGACTGTGTTGCTCACCCTAATGTGGTTAAAGTTGTAGCATTATCAGGTGGTTACAGCCGCGAGGAGGCGAATAAGCGAACGGCTTGTAATAATGGAGTCATCGCCAGTTTTTCTCGTGCATTGACGGAAGGCTTGTCGGCGCAGCAAACTGATGAGCAATTTAATGCTTTGTTGGATCAGTCGATAGATGCTATTTATCAAGCTTCTATCAGTTAAACGGACATGGGCATAAGTGCCCTAAGGGCACTTATGCGGCAATTATTCAACTGCTTGTAAATAAACGGATTTTTATTTAGTATGCAGGTGTGGGATGGATTACAGTTAAGTAGTCTATGATTTAATGAATAATTCCGAGGCGTAGGGTAAGCAAAGGATACCGAAATGGGGCATTACATGAAAAAAACATTGCGTTGGACCATCATCGCAATAGCGACCTTTGTTGTCGTGAGCGTCAATGTGTACGCAGTTTCATTAGGAGGTTCTCGTGTTAATTCGTACATTGGTCAGCCGCTTAATGTGTTTGTTTCAATAAGTTCTGATAGCGATGGTGCAATTGATTCCAATCAATTAGTTGTTTCTCGGCCATCGCCTTCTCAACTGCGAGAATTGAGAATTGACAGCGCTGCAATACCAGATGAGTTGCAATATAAAGTGGCTTATCTTAATCAGGAGCATGGGATATTGGTGACGTCGTTAAAGCCAATAAAAGAACCTTATATCAGTGTTGTGTTACAAATAACTTACAAAGGGAAAAGTAGTATCAAGCAAATACCAGTTTTGCTTGATTTGGAACCCAGTTCACCAGAAATAACTGGTGTACCTTTGAAAGGTGGTGACTCGATTAATAAGCAGGCATTAGCAGGTACTGACGGTTCATCATCCGCTAAAGGCTCTTCATTCGCTGACGGCTCCTCATTCGCTGAAGGCTCTTCATCCGCTGACGGCTCTTCATCCGCTGAAGGCTCTTTATCAGGTGTGGTTACTTACAGTCCTGAAATCATGGGGGCTTATGATTGGGCTCAGGCAGGCGCTATTCCTAAGAAGTTTGGTCCTGTTCTTGATGGGCAGTCATTGTGGCGAGTTGCGCGAAGAATTAATAAGGCGATGGGAGTTTCAGTTGATCAGATGATGTTGGCTCTGTATCGAGCAAACCCTGAAGCGTTTGCTACTGATTCAGTTGGTTCGTTAAAAGCAGGCAGTATTTTAACGATTCCTGCCGAAGACTTTGTTCGTGAGTTCACTGAAATGCAAGCTGTGAGACAGTTAGCTTCTACTGACAGTAGTGATGTTTCAGTGAATGAACCAGCGCAAGAGCCGGAAGTGCAGGATGGTCAACTGAAGAATGAAGAGCAAATTTCAAACGATGCTGAAGATGATCAAGACCCAGTGGCGACGCAGGAATTTGCAGTTACAGGAATGGACTCTGATGATGCCAACCGTGAAATTATAGAGACCTTGCATAAAACAGTATCTGATTTGACGGAGCAGTTGGTTGTCAAAGAGCGCAGAATCACTTTTCTGGAACAACAAATTGAGACAATTTCTGGAGTGAAAGTTGGAGATACATCAGCAGATGTTGACGAGAATCTCACAGATGAATTGTCTGAATCAGAAATAGCTGCGGTTAATAGCGCGGAACAACAAAGTGACGATATCAATGATGGACAGAATGCTCCAACGATTGCCGATGCTTCAAATGATCCTTTGACTGATGTTTCAACTGATGTTTTATCTACAGATGAAAATGAACTGAATGTAAATGATCAGGGTGGTTTGGTAGAAGAAAGCTCTCCTGATGACAAGGTTGAAACTCAACCAGCCGCATCTGACACTTTGGTTGCTGGTGAAGCAGCTGACGCTCCTGTTGTTGTAGATAACACATCGGTGCCCATTGCTGAAATTGATAGTGAGCCGGTCAATAACCGTTCATGGACTGACTTTTTTACATTGCCCAAAATAGTGTTGTTATTAGGTTTGCTGTTATGTGCACTTGGTCTTTACTTTCGCAAGAAAATAGCCAGTTGGTTTGCCAAGGAAGATGAAATGGTTTTGAATGTCCCCTCTGTATTGTCATCTAATGATAAATCAGCGCGTAAGGGTGATATACATAAGCCGTTGGCTAAGCCAGTAAAAGAGTTCATCGATAATGACGACTATTTTAATGATGACAATGACGATGATTTCTTTATGACGGACAATTCTTCAGTTGATGTTGAAGAGTTGAATCTGTCTGATCGAATTAAAGAACTCTTGAATGCTGGAAACATCGGTGAGGCTAAGAAAACAGTGCGTTTTGCCGAAGAAACGAATATGGAAGCCAATTATCTGGATTTCTGTCGTTTGAAGATTAGTGCGGCAGAGAAAAATAAATCTGAATTCGCGACGATTTTCAATCGAGTAAATCGACATATTAATGATTTCCATCCAGATATTCAGTATCGAATTGCTGAAATGCATAGAGAGTTATTCGATTCCGACAATGTGATTGATTTTGGTTTTGACGAACTGGACAAGTTGGATGAGTTGGACAAGTAAGTGAAGTCGGAATAAGCTGAGGCGTGTCTAAAGATCTCACTGGAGCTGAAAACGAGGCATTGTCACAAGGCTTTGCGCCGATTCTAAGTGACGATGTTAACTTATCAGCTCAGATTTTGATATTGGGCTCTATGCCCGGTCAAAAGTCTCTGCAGGAACATCAGTATTATGCGCATCCTCAAAATGCTTTTTGGTGGATTATGTCAGAGTTGCTGAAATTCGATTTAAAGCAAACATACCAACAACGTGTTGAAGCATTGCTTAATGCACGTGTTGCTGTGTGGGATGTGTTGGCCCAATGCAGTCGGCCAGGGAGTTTGGACAGTAATATCAAACGTGCTTCTGAGGTGCCAAACGACATTGCAGGTTTGTTGAGTAAACAAGCGACAATCAAAGCGGTGTTCTTCAATGGAAAAACGGCTGGCCAAAGTTTCTGGAGGCATCACCGAACGATTAAGGAGTCGTTACCGACGCTGGAGTATGTTGATTTGCCATCAACAAGCCCGGCTTATGCGAGTATGCACAGGCATGAGAAAATGGAGCAATGGCGGCGTGTGTTGGAGTTTTTGTCGCCAAGCAGCTAGAATGGATGTCAGTAGACATTAAAAAACCTTTATAACAATAATTCATAAGCTTTATATTTATGAAACAACAACGGGGATGCTATGACTGAACACTCTGAACCTTTCTGGAAAACAAAAACATTGGCTCAAATGGACACCGATGAATGGGAGTCGCTTTGTGACGGTTGTGGTCAATGTTGTCTGGTGCAATTGGAAAACGAAGAGCAGGGTAAGCTGTTTTTTACAGATGTTGCCTGCCACTTGCTTGATCAAGGTACTTGTCGATGTACATCGTATGATGACCGGGCAACAAAAGTCTCTACCTGTATGGTCATGGATAAGGATAATGTCGCTTTTTGTGCGGAATTTGCTCCTCCAACCTGCGCGTATCGTTTATTGGTGGAAGGAAAGGATTTATACGATTGGCATCCTTTAGTGTCCGGTGACCCTGAGACAGTTCATCAACGTGGTGTTTCAGTACAGAACAAAGTGGTTTCTGCTAATGATGTAGATGAGTCTGATCTTGAAGACCATATTATAGAATGGCCAGAACACAGCGGTGATTTATAGGTATACGGTCATTTCCAAGAGTAGCCTAAGGTAAGCGTACTTTTTATAGCTGAGCCTGGTGTGTCTATCTCATAAAAGTGCTCTGTACCACTTTTATTATAGAACTTCTCCATCCCGAAAACAGAGCAGCTGACCTTTCTCAAGGATATGCCATTCCTCATTTTCAGTCAGTGGGGATGTTGCAATAACGGTTACAATGTCATTTGGAGTTGTTTCTTTACCAAAATCAACGGACATGTCGGAATCAATTAAGCTGGCAGGTTGGAAAGGTGCTCGTCTGGAAATCCAACATAGTTTTGTTGAGCAGTAGGCAAACAAACAGTTTGCATCACTCAAGAGCATGTTGAAAATCCCTAGAGTGTTCAAGTCATCGCACAAAGTTTTAATGAAATTTTTTAAGGTTGTAGGTTTGGGCTGGCGAGGGAAACGTTGCTTGATTTGTTGTAGCATCCAGCAAAAAGCGTGCTCGCTGTCAGTTGTCCCGATAGGTGAGAAGTCTCCGAGAGGTCGTTTCTTGATACCCTTTAGTTGGCCATTGTGAGCAAAGGTGAATTGTCGACCCCATAGTTCGCGTGTAAATGGGTGAGTATTTGCTAGACAGGTCTTACCGCGGTTAGCCAGGCGAATATGGCTGATAACAATATGGCTCTTGATAGGATAGTTCTTGATCAGCTCGGCAACTCGTGACTGGTATCCTGATTGGGGATCATGAAACAGGCGGCAACCTTTCCCTTCATAGAAAGCAATGCCCCAGCCGTCTTTATGCGGGCCGGTATTGCCGCTGCGTTCGATAAGTCCGGTAAAACTGAACACAATGTCTGTTGGCACATTTGCACTCATGCCAAGCAACTCACACATAGAAAACTCCTTAATTGTATATTTAGATATTTTAACGGCAATTATGGTAAACAGCTAATCCCTGTTGAATTTAACTTGATTAGAACGTGTCATGCAGGTAACTTCGAATGTCGAAAGTTTCTGTTATACTTTAAGTTAAATAGAGACCTAAGCACAGCTCAGGGGCAAAAGAAAAATGAAGTAGAATGGGTTCAATCAAGGCGAAAAACGCAATGAATAGCAGGCTATTCGGAAGTTTTTCAGCGAAGAGTGAATCCATTGTGGCCATTTTTACTTGCTCATTGAGTTATGCTGAGGTCTCAAATAATAAATGTGGTTAATAAAGAGGGTATGGTTAGTATGGTGAGTTCAATCAAACACAAGCTGATTACATTGTTGCTGTCGATGAGTTTGTGCTTGTTGCAGACAACATCAGTTGGGGCAATGACAACGACGACCGATACTGATGCTACCGGCACTGATACAACAGGAACCGAGGAAACTACTGGCAATGAAACTCCGACAACAGAACCTGTTGAACCGGAAGAACCACCTGCAACGACAGGAACACCAGCACCAGTTGACGAACAAAATACAACGGGCGGCGGCGGTGGCGGTAGTGCTGCTGGTATCGTAGTTGCTGGAGCCTTGGTTGGTTTTATTATTTACTCGCAAACGCACAAAATAGAAAAAACTTTAGTTCAGGATCGTTACACCGGCTCTTCTATCTGGAATCTTGGTAAGTCTGTGAAAAATGGACTCAGCTGGCAATTACAAGTGGGTCAGATTCAGCCTTGGATGAGATCGTTTGGTTCAGAACAAGGTTATAATGAACCTTTGTCGGTTTTGAATTGGCAGGCAAATTATGCTGTACAGCCTAATTTGTCTCTGCAAGCCAACTTGGGAACTGGTTTGGCCACACAAAGTTCGCAGCAACGTTTGTCCCAGCCACAATGGTTTTCTTTAGAAATGCTAGGAACATCATGGCTTAAAGCCGAGGATCATCTGGGGGTGTCGCTTGGTTATGTTGTTGCCGATAACCGAACTGATATTGGTGCCAATGCAGTACAGGTAGCAGCGCCTTTGCAGTCACTCAATACCCAGTTAGCCGTTGATGGAGCTTACGCAGAATTGCTTTATCAACGTCCATGGTCGAAAAATAGTTTATTTAATGCTCGTTTATTGCGTGCTAATAATGTGTCTGCTGCATCAGATAGTGATCCTGATACGCTGTTGATGTTGCAATGGCAACTTGCTTATTAAAGGCTTTGCTGGACGCTAGGGTCGGTCAAGAGTGAATTATTAACTGGCCCTGAAGAACTAGGTAATTGAAACGGATTTTATAAAGAACTACTTTGCCCATTTTGCCCATAAAAAGGGGTCTACTCTCAGACTGAATAGGCCTATAATACGAGCTATATTAATTGAGATAATGAATATCGAGGAAACTCGGTAACACCATATTAGACGGCATAGTGAAGATATATAACTCCCAGACACGGAAAAAAGAAATTTTTGAACCATTAGACTCTGAACATGTAACGCTATATGTGTGCGGACCGACGGTTTACAGTTATGCGCATATCGGTAATGCCAGACCGCCTGTCGTTTTTGATATTCTTGTACGTGTTTTGCGACAGCTTTATCCTAAAGTGACTTATGTGCGAAATATTACGGACATAGACGATAAAATTAATAAAGCAGCTGCTGCTGAAAGTGTGTCTATTGGAGTCATCTCGGAGCGATTCACGAAAGCTTACCACGAAGATCTGGCAGCTCTCGGAGTGAGGCATCCTGATAAAGAGCCAAGGGTTACTGATCATTTAGATGAGATCACTGACATGATTAAGCGTCTCATTGACAAAGGGCACGCCTATGAAGCTGAAGGCCATGTCTTGTTCCATGTGAAGTCTTACGCAGATTATGGACAGCTATCTGGCCGAGATCCCGAAGAACTAATGGCTGGAGCAAGGGTCGAAGTGGCTCCTTATAAAAAAGATCCTGGGGATTTTGTTTTGTGGAAACCATCAGCAGAGGATCAGCCCGGTTGGGATAGCCCTTGGGGGCGTGGTCGCCCTGGTTGGCATATTGAATGTTCCGCGATGTCGGCTCGACATCTGGGAGAAACTATTGATATTCATGGTGGAGGTAATGACCTGATTTTTCCTCATCATGAAAATGAGATAGCTCAAAGCACTTGTGCCCATGGCGGTAGCGTTTATGCGCGCTATTGGATGCACAATGGTTTTGTTAACATGAACAGCGAGAAAATGTCTAAGTCGTTAGGCAATGTTTTGCTCGTCAAAGACTTGGTTGCAAGTGCACCTGGTGAGGCCATTCGTTATGTGCTACTTAGTGCTCACTACCGTGCACCACTAGATTGGAATGATGGGGCTTTACAGCAAGCTAAAAATAGCCTGGACCGCATATACGGTACTTTGCGTGATTTGGTGGATGTCGTTGTTCCTGATGACATCGGCCAACAGATACCAGCTGCATTTATTGACAGTTTGACAGATGATTTAAACACCCCAAAAGCTTTGGCTGAGATATTTTCTTTGGTTAAACAGGCGAATACCACGGATGACATAGCTGAGAAAGTGCGTTTGAAAGCAGCTCTATTGCAATGTGGTGAATTATTGGGATTGTTGCAGCAGGATCCTGAACAATGGTTTGAAGGCGATTTCAATGATGATGAAACTGCCGAAATCGATGCTCTTGTGGCTGAACGTTTGCAGGCAAGAGAGAAAAAAGATTGGGATCGCGCTGATGAAATCAGAGATATCCTGACAGCTAAAAAAATTGTAATTGAAGACAGTGCCGGTGGAGTGCGTTGGAGGCGGGAAAGCTGATGTTGACTATTCAAGAGACGCAAAATGAACTGGTTGAAGAGTTTGCCATGTTTGATGAGTGGATGTCGCGCTACGAACATGTTATTGATCTTGGTAAACAGTTGCCGGAGTTTCCGGAGCAGTGGAAAACTGAAGATAATAAAATCAAAGGCTGCCAGTCACAAGTGTGGTTGAATATGCAGTTGAAAGATGGCGTGCTGCATATTGATGGTGCCAGTGATGCTTCAATTGTATCTGGCCTGGTTGCTTTGGTGTTGCGCGTTTACAGTGATCGTAAACCGCAGGATATTCTGGATGCAAAGCCAGATTTTATCAAAGATATAGGTTTTACTGATCACCTGAGCCCAACTCGTAGCAATGGCTTACATTCTATGTTGCGAGCTATCTATCAAAAAGCGGGTGAGCATATTTAGGGCATTGTTAAGCCGTGACTAGGACGCCTTTCCAGAAAGCAATATACCCAGCAATTTCTGCTGCTGCTTGCTTCGGTGAAGCATAATACCAGGCAGCATCGATGTTAAGCTGGCCATTGATGCTAAGTGAATAGTAATTTGCTGTTCCCTTCCAGCCGCAAAAGCTTGTGGTCTTGCTGTTTTGTAAATAAACATTCTTAACGCTTTCTGCGGGAAAGTAATGGTTACCTTCAATCACAATGGTGTCATTTGATTCAGCGATTACGGTGTCGTTCCAAATTGCCTGCATAATGCGATTCTCTGTGTTTATTTAGAACTATTATACTCATGGTTGTTGCTGGATCATGTTAATTTGCCAAAGTTAAATTGCTGATATAAGATTTATCAAACAGGGTGTTTTATATGCTCCTGCCCAAACAATAACAATAATAAAATCATGGGGGTTCTCGATGAACTTATTGCCTTTTCTCAAATTAATTGTCAAACAGGATGGTTCTGATCTGTATCTGTCAACAGGTGCGCCTCCAAGCATGAAAGTGCAGGGAAAACTGCTGAAAATTGGCAAGAATATTCTGGAGTCTGGTGAAGTTCGGCAGATGGCCTTGGATATAATGGATGAAGAGCAGACTCGTTCGTTTGAGAAGAAACCAGAAATGAATCTGGCCATTTCAGAGCCGGAAATAGGCCGGTTCAGAGTGAATATTTTTAAACAACGCAACGAAGTTTCCATGGTGATTCGGGTCATTAAAACCGACATTCCGAATTATGTGGATTTAGGCTTGCCACAGAGTCTGCCTGATTTGATGATGGTTAAACGTGGCTTGATTCTATTTGTTGGAGGAACCGGATCGGGAAAGTCTACGTCGTTGGCTTCATTGATTGATCATCGTAATACCAACAGTGCTGGCCATATCATTACCATTGAAGACCCCATCGAATTTGTTCATCCACATAAAATGAGTATTGTGAATCAGCGTGAGATTGGTGTGGACACAGATTGCTATGAAGATGCGTTGGAAAACACCTTGCGTCAGGCGCCAGATGTTATTCTTATTGGTGAAATTCGCTCTCAGGAAACGATGGAGCATGCGTTAGCTTTCGCCGAAACGGGACATTTATGTTTATCAACCCTGCACGCTAACAATGCGAATCAGGCATTGGATCGCATTATTAATTTCTTTCCTGAAGATAGGCATAAACAGTTGTTTTTAGATCTGTCCTTGAACATTCGTGGCATTATTTCCCAACGTTTGATTCCGACTGTCGATAACAAACGAGCAGCGGCTATTGAAATTTTATTGGGTTCTCCCCGTGTTCGTGACCTGATTAGAGAGGGAAAGGTTGATGAAGTCAAAGAAGTAATGGAAATTTCGGAACAGACCGGCATGCAAACCTTCGATATGGCCCTATATGAATTATATAAGGAAGGTCGTATTACTATAGAAGAAGCCATGAAAAATGCTGATTCAGCTAATAATTTAAAAATACGAATACAACAAACAACTGGTTTTGAAAGCAAGTCGGAGGTTGAGCTTTCAATCAAAGAAGATACTCCCCCAGAAGACAAAGATGCTCAGCAAGCTGAGGAAGAGCAGGAAGATCCTGGTATGATGATGGGCACGTTCGTGTCAAGCTAGGCGACTGTTTTTATTGGGCTATAAGGAGTCTTGGTTGCTAGGTATCAAGCAAAGCGAGGTTCAAATGGCGGGTGGTTGTGTATTGATGCTGCCCGCAAGAAAGAAAGCACCAGGTTGTGCGCTAGATTCTTTTGTTCATTAAAACAATTCTGCTCAAATTCTTTATTCAGCCAGTTCATGAATAAGCTTTCGTCTGTGAAACGTTGGTGTGACATATTTTTGATGCGCATTGACCAGTTGGGAAAACTGCGTTCAGGTATGGTTTTGTTCTGAATAAGCAATAAGTCTTTATGGCGGTGATCATTTTGTATTGCAGTATAAAGTGGTTCCAGCGTAATTTCTGGACCCTCTATTACTTGTAGAAACGTGCCTTTATCATAAAGCAGCATCCCTGTTATATTGAGTGATTCGTTGCGTTCCTTGCTTTGAATCAATAACTCCAATAACGCCTCGGGAGCCATGTCGCCCTGTGACTTACTCGTGTAAATTATATGTTTTAAACGGTATCTTTTTGGCATTATGCGTTTAAACATAATACAGGAGGCCATACCTAGTCAAATTGGATTTTATACGGGCTCCAAATAATGAACGCTGAATAAATTTTGCTCATCAGTCCATGTCTGCTGAACTTGTAAGCTGGCGCTTTGAGCTAGGTCAGTAAAACTGCTTATACTGTATTTGTAAGAATTTTCAGTGTGGATAGATTCCTGATCTTCAAAAACAAAAGAGTCTCCAGCTATGTTGACAGTCTGTTGCCGTTGGCTGATTAAATGCATTTCTATCCGTTCTTTTTCAGCATTATAAAAGGCGTGATGGCGAAAATTATTCTCATCAAAGTCTGCGCCCAGTTCCCGGTTAATGTGGCGGAGCATATTGAGGTTGAATGCGGCAGTGTAGCCTTGAGCATCGTTATAAGCTGCATCCAGTATGTGTTTGGGTTTTATCAGATCTATACCAATTAACAGACCGCCATTGTGACCAATCAGGCATTTGATCTGATGCAGGAAATCTCTGGCTTCATTGGGTGTGAAATTGCTTAATGTTGAACCGGGGAAGTACACAATTTGTTTACCATCCGGATCAACATTTTTATTCTTGAATAAGCCCAACTGATTGAGTGGTTGGGTGTAATCTCCTTGCACTGGAGTTATTGATAGTTTGGGGAATTCCTGGCGCAGTTGGGTGGCTGATTGTTGTAGGATTTCACCGGATATATCCATAGGAGTGTAAGAGTTTGGGTTGGATAAACCGCGAAGCAACAGGCGAATCTTTTCACCAGCTCCAGAACCAAACTCAACAATGTCAGCACTGGGTCCAATTGCTTTCGCTATGGATTTAACTGATTCCTGCATGATCGATAATTCTGTTCGTGTCACATAATATTCAGGCGTCATGCAGATTTCAGTGAACAATCTGGAGCCGCGTTCGTCATAAAAATATTTACATGGCAAGGCCTTAGGATGTTTGCTGAGGGCATCGACGACCTCATTTAAAAATGGGTCAATAGTATCTTGTTGTGCAGTGTTATCCATGTGTGCCTATGGTTGGTGTTATCGGAGGGTTGTCCTTCAAATATAGCTTGCTAGTCGAATGCCTGAAAATTGCCATTGCGTATGTGCTGGGAAGAAATTGCGGTAACTGGGTCGAATATGTCCCTGTGGAGTTGCGCAGGAGCCACCTCGAAGTACCATTTGATTGACCATGAATTTGCCGTTATATTCTCCAACGGCACCTTCAGCTATGGTGAAACCTGGATAAGCAGTATAAGGGCTGGAAGTCCATTCCCAAGTATCACCAAACATTTGTTGTAACTCATCATTGCTGGTATCAACTGGTTCTGGCTTGAGCTTGTTAGGGTTCAATAGGTTGCCTTTAGTCTCAAGCCCCTGGCTGGCTACCTCCCATTCGGACTCTGTTGGCAGTCGTTTGCCAACCCATTTCGAGTAGGCGTCAGCTTCGTAATAACTGACATGGTGTACCGGGCTGGCTGGGTCCAGGCTGATTAAACCGTTAAGGCTGAATTCTGACCAACCTTGGTCTGTTTTGCGCCAATATAATGGGTGTGACAAAGCATTTTCTTCAACCCATGCCCATCCTTCGGAAAGCCAGTGTTGAGGGTTCTGATAACCTCCGTCAAGGATGAAATCAGTATATTCTTTGTTGGTAATCAAGCGGTTGGCTATTTGAAATTCAGCCAGGTACTGTTTGTGTTGAGGCAGTTCGTTATCAAAACAAAAGTGAGTTTGATCTGCATGACCTATATCATAAATTCCACTTGAAAATTTAGTCCAGCTAAGAGAGGAAATCTGTTGTGGCGTCAATTGCGTGACAGTATCTTTTTTAAAAGCTGGTAGCATGGGGTTGAACGATAATGCATGCTTGATATCGGTTAACAGTAGTTCCTGATGCTGTTGTTCATGGTTAATACCCAAAACCAGTAAGTTGTATATTTCCTGCTGAACCCCAGCGTTTAAGTCAGGTAATTCTATGTCGATAAACTCTGTGAGTTTCTGGTCTACAGCTGTGCGGTAGTCAATGACTTCAGTAGCAGAAGGTCGAGATAAGATACTCCGGTTGGCGCGCTTAAATTGTGGTCCTACTGCTTGATAATAGGAGTTAAACATCACCTCATAGTGAGGGTTGATTGTAGTGTATTGAGCGCTGTAAGGTTTTAATATAAAAGTTTCAAAGAACCAGGTGGTATGTGCAAGGTGCCACTTCACTGGGCTGGCATCTGGCATGGATTGCAATGCCTGATCTTCAGCTGAAAGGTGGTTTGCCAGTTCTATGGAAAGTCCTCGAGTTTTTTCAAAACGAGATAAAATATTCTCGTTGGGGCCTGAGTTTGCTGGGTTTAACATCGTTGTTATCGTTGGATAATGCCTGTTAGTTGTGTTGTAAATAATCAGACTTGTATTGCACTCAATGCCAGTGTGGGCTGAGAACTGAAAAAAGGAGTGAGCCGTCTTTATTCTAAATAGCGTCTTCTAATCTGCCATGATTTAAAGGGAATTACAAATTAGATCTTTTCTCTTTTATGCTCGTTCTACGGTAAAAGCGCCGTGGTTATGCGTAATTATTTTGTCTAATATTTTTGTCATGTAGTAGTAATTATTTTCTCTACCTTACGACCGTGGGCTTTGTTCAGGCATTACATTTATGCTGGTTTCCATGAAAAAAAAGTCATCTGGCTCAGTGGCCTATTGTTTGCTCATAAACTATAGGCAGCTTTACTGTGACGTTTTTTTAAACTAATGACATTGCTCAGTCAATGACAGGAATTGATTATTATGAATATGAGAAAAATAGGTGTATTGGGTGTAATTGCAGGAAGTTTTATTTTCAGTTCTCCGGCGCTTTATGCTGATGACGATACCGGCTTGTATCTTGGGCTGGGAGTAAGTCGTCTTAGCGCAGACTTTGAAGACGAAAATGATGTTGATTTTGATGACAGTGATAATACTGCCAGTGCTCGAATAGGTTATATGTTTACACCGCAGTTTGGTGTGGAGCTGGGCTATGTGGATTTAGGTGATTATCAAGCGGTCGGTAGTACATCTGGTAACCGCATTGACATTGATGCTGATGCTTTCAGTCTGGCTCTAGTGGTCAACTGGACTTTGGCAGATCAGTTGGATTTATATGTCAAAGGCGGTGCTTACAATATCCGTGCTAATTCAAACTCAACAATTGCGGGCAGCCGTCTAAGCCGTGATGATGATGAAACTGAGGCATTTGGTGCTATTGGTGTTGACTATGATTTTGGTGGATTGAATTTGTTTGCTGAATTTTCAAAAGCAGATACAGATACCAATGACTTATCAATTGACATTGTCACTGCTGGAGTTAAGTTTGAATTTGGACCAAGCTTTTAAGGTTCTTTTCCTGCATGAATAATTAAAAAATAGAAACACCGGTTTTGGTCGTCAGGCTGTCCAGCGCTTTCAAACCAACCAGAGAGTTGCCATTGGCATCCAATCCCGGTGACCAGACACAAACGCTGAATTGGCCTGGCATCACAGCAACAATGCCGCCGCCAACACCACTTTTGCAAGGCAAACCTACGCGGTAGGCAAACTCTCCTGCGGCATCATAGGTGCCGCAGGTCATCATCAAGGCATTGATGTATTTAGTTTCTCTCTGGGAAAGAATATTGGTGCTGCTGTTGATTAGCCGTCCGCTATTGATCAAATAATGGCAGGCTTGTGCTAATTCAACACAGTTCATGGTGATTGAGCAGTGATGGAAGTAGGCTTGGATGACCTCATCAACATTGTTGCGAATATTGTCAAAGCTTTTTAGAAAGTTGCCCATTGCTCTATTGCGGTGACCATGTTCCAACTCTGATGCAGCAACGGCTTTATTGAATGTTAGTTCTTCATTGTCAGAGAGTAAGCTGATGAAGTCCAGGACGCGGCTTTTAGCATCGTTGTAACTGGAGCAAAGCAGGTCAGTAATTACCAGAGCACCTGCATTAATGAAGGGGTTGCGAGGAATTCCTTGTTCATATTCCAACTGCACTAAAGAATTAAAAGCGTTGCCTGAAGGTTCACGCCCTACACGTTGCCAAAGTGATTGACCATGTTGTTTCAGCGCCAGAGTCAGCGTAAATAATTTTGAAATACTTTGAATGGAAAATGCTTCTTCAGCGTCACCAACAGTATATATTTCGCCATCAATTGTATGCAATGCCATGCCAAACTTATTGGTTGGAACTCTGGCAAGTTCAGGGATATATGAGGCAGCAACACCTTCACCGATATAAGGGGCTATATCGGTGTAAATATGTTCCAACAGATTTTGATAGTTGTTCTGGTAGTTCATTGTATTTTTTATGCAGAGTGGTTATAGCACGGCCATAACAGCACAATTGCATAAATCATCGCTATCAAAGGTGGTCATATCCCCAGCTTTTGCCCCAGGTACAGGGAACAGTCTGACGGTAAGTGGTTTGTTTAAGCGATAAGCCATGGTGCCGGTATCGCGCATTAAAGCGCAAATTTTCTCAATGGGTGTGTCGCCAGGAATGGGTACTGTATCAAGACCAATGCCGCAAACTGCACTATTGGTTAGCAGGGTGCGAATATCGAATTCGTTCTTTTTAGTTCCTTGGGCCAGTCCTTGGTCTTCGGTAACAGCCAGCATCAAGCCGGAAAAACCAACTAACTCTACATTGTTGATGGATTTGAAGACTCTGGTCAGCAGTGAAGAAGCTTCAACGGTACCAGAGGCGCCAAAATAGTCGACTCCCAGCAGTCGATAAACATCTACCAGCGAGGAGCAATCTTTTGAAGGAGCGGCAGAGCTATCAATGCCTGCAAAGCGAAAACTTGAGTTGCCGTCATATTGCCGGGCAATAGCGACAACTTTATCGATATGATATTGCAGGGCGGTATGCAGTTTTTCATAAGTGATTTGATAGAACTCATTATGCTGGGCAACTGGCTCCAGCTGGTTGAGTACATTTACCATCAAATCAGGTGTTTCCAATCCAACGACAAAGCTAGGCTGCGTATCAGAGTTACAATAGCTGGCAGGGAAATAGGGAATCAATGGCTGACAATTGAAGTTCACGGTGAAATTGAAATTACCTGCTCCATGGGGTGTGATGCGTCCGATATGGTCGATCGCTCTGGCAGAATGTTGAATCATGGTATTGTCCATAATGCCAGCATCATCAGTGTCTATATTGACGCAGGCGTTGCATAAATCACCATATTCCTGAATCATTTCAGGTAATAAGGATAATTCATGTGCTGTACGTGCTTCCCCAATAGCGAAACGGATTCTGATTTTAGGCATATCAGGTGCTTTGAGTATGTCATTGATAAATTGCAAATCTGCTTTTGCTGTTTCAATTGACTCAGTATTCAGATAGTCACCAAAAGGATTGGTGACTATGCGTATGCTTTGTACTGTATAAGAAGCAGACAAAAAAGAGTCGGATATACTGCGGCATAGATTAGCTGCATTAACGATGCTTTGCTTCCAGTTGTTTCTATCAGTGTGTAGGGACAAAAAAGTAGTCACTGTGCGTACGCGGCACAATGCAGTGTCTTTATAACTCATATCAGGTTTCTCATTGGTATTCGGGTACTGTATGGTAGAACATACAGATTTGTATAACGCTATGCGTTTTTTTCAAGTTTGCTATACGACTCTTTTTCCATATCGTTGACTTCGATAGTCAGTGATACCGGCTTTAATTCGAGTTTTTTTAACTCATTCAAAACATAAGATGACAGATGCTTGCGTTGTTGTACCGAGCGGCCGGAAAGGATTTTGATATTGACATGAATAAATGGAGTTTCTGTCAAGCCTGTCTGATAGAGTTGATAACTCCGGCAGCGAGTTTTGATGTCATTATCGTTGAACAAACCGCTCGTTCTTGCTCCAGTCGTAACTGCCTGGATCAGTTCATGGGGAGTTATGATCTCTTCCAACTGCTGCGCGTATTCGATGATGCAATGAGGCATGATTAATGAGTGTCTGGTGAGGTTGTATTATGTATTTTTATCTCGGTTAAAGCTCGGCTATTGCACCTTTTTTGACCCCTTCAAATGCTTTTACTCGAATGGTTGAGTCAGGGTGGGCTTGTTTGATTACTCCACAGATATGTTCGGCGATGCATTCAACGGTTGAGTCACTGTCAATTAAATAAACGCGGCTGGCATCCAGTTCCAGCATAAAGTTACCTTGCTCTGCAGTGTAGGCAAATTTCATGCGGCCGTTTTCATCGTTTGTAAGGTCTTCTTGGCTGCCTATATAAATATCTTCCCAAAGTTCAGACCAACGTTGTTCCCATGTGCGGCTGCGTTTGCCATTTTCCCAGATTTGAATGCGTGACTTATGGCCATGAGCGATTCGTTGGCAATTACCATCATGTTTTTTTAAACCGTGGCTGTAGCAATAATAAAAGGCATAATCATCCTCCTGATGGAGGTTCAGTTGTAGATCTTTTACATTATCTGGCAGAGCATCGAGAATGAGTTCATGCAAATACTGTGTGATGCTATCAAGGTTAATTTGTTCGCAGGGAACCTGACAGATAGCATCGACTGGAGATTGGTGGTGCAAAAGCTGACCTTGCTGGTCTGTAAACATCAATGTGGTGATATCATTTTGTTGATTCAACTCAAGACCGGGGTACTGCATGGGTAAAACCAATTTATGATCGACCGTGTCATCAATCAATGTTTTGATGCGCTTTTTTACGTGACCGAAGTCGAAAACCATACTTTGTTGGTCGAGTTCGCCAAAGAGCTCTATATCGACAATCCAACTGGCGCCGATCAAGCCTCGTTTGGGGTCAAGAACAGAGCAATCAATAACGGTTAAATTGTCTACAAATAGATGAGGCATAGTTTTGTTGATTTATGGTATGACTGAGTATGAATAAAAAGGTGATTGTAGCAAGATATCGGTTACAATCCATGAACAAAAAAAGGCAGGATGTGTTTTGACTGTATTGCTTCTGTGTTTTCGGCGGTGTTTGTATCGCTACTGTCGGCCGCTGTTGCAATACAATCGTTAACCAAATAGCTTCTGTCTGACTATTTTAATATGAACTTGAATCATTCATAGTACGGCGTATAACAACACAGTTATCGTTTTAATGATTCAGGTTTAAACGATTTTCCAGAGGTTTATTTTTACTATGACAGTTACCCGCTTTCCACCCAGTCCAACGGGTGATTTGCATATTGGTGGTGTTCGCACTGCTATTTATTCCTGGTTGCATGCACGCCAGAATGATGGAACGTTTATCTTAAGGATTGAAGACACAGATTTGGAACGTTCCACTCCAGAGTCGGTGCAGGCAATTCTTGATGGAATGCAATGGTTGGAGCTGGATTACGATGAAGGTCCTTATTATCAAACCAAGCGCTTCGATCGTTACAAAGAAGTTGTGCAAAAACTGTTGGATACAGGGCACGCTTACCACTGCTATTGCAGTCCTGAAGAAGTAGATGTGATGCGCGAAGAGCAGCGTGCCAAAGGCTTAAAGCCTCGCTATGATGGCCGTTGTCGCCATCGTACTGAGCCACTAGCTGGGGTTAGTCCAGTTGTTCGTTTTAAAAACCCGTTGGAAGGAGATGTGGTTATCGCTGATTTGGTCAAAGGTCCAATTACGATCAGCAACACTGAACTGGACGATTTGATCATTGCGCGTTCCGATGGTGTTCCGACTTATAATCTGACTGTTGTAGTGGATGATCTGGATATGAATATGACTCACGTTATCCGAGGTGATGATCATATCAATAACACTCCACGGCAGATAAATATTATGCGTGCTTTGGGCGCTGAGATACCAAAGTTTGCCCATGTGCCCATGATTCTGGGGGAAGATGGCAAGCGTTTATCAAAACGTCACGGTGCTGTGAGTGTGATGCAGTATCGTGATGAAGGCTTTTTGCCGGAAGCTTTGTTGAACTATTTAATTCGCTTAGGTTGGTCTCATGGAGACCAGGAACTGTTCACACGTGCAGAAATGTTGGAATTTTTCCGCATTGAGGATGTGAATCGTGCCGCTTCAACGTTTAATACAGATAAGTTACTCTGGATAAATCATGAGACAATAAAAGCCATGCCTGCTGAAGAACTGGTCAGGAAGTCTGCATGGCACTTTTCTCAGTCAGGCATTGATATCACTGCTGAAGAAAAAGCGATTGATGCACTTGAGTTGCTCAAGGAGCGCAGCAAAACATTAGTTGAACTGGTGCAGCAGGCGCAATTTTTCTTTAAAGACATCACAGAATACGATGCAGGTGCTGTGAAAAAACACATCAAGACGGCTTCACCGGGGATTGTCAGCGAGTTGTTGCAGCGTTTCAGTGCATTGTCAGATTGGCAGCCAGAGGCCTTGCATCAGGTGGTGCAAAGCACGGTTGATGATCTTGAAGTGGGCTTTGCCAAAGTGGCGCAGCCTATTCGTATTGCTGTCACGGGCAATACGCAGTCTCCGGCTATTGACCAGACCTTAGCTGTGTTGGGACGCGAGTTGACCTTGCAACGCCTGGAAGCTGCAGTACCTGCTTTTTCTGCGGCAATTGCTGCCAGGCAACAATAGATAGAATGGGTAAATCGGTCAATGATGTTTTTGAGATGACTGAACACTAATTAAACGATAATGAGGTCTTTATGCAAACAATAGGTTTTATTGGTTTGGGCATTATGGGTAAGCCTATGGCTGGCCATTTGCTGCGTGCGGGTTATAAGATGCAGGTTTATAATCGTACTCAAAGTAAAGCGGACGAACTGGTTGAAAACGGAGCAACGCGAGCAATGACTCCAGCAGAAGCTGCAAAAGGTGCTGATGTCGTTATCACCATTGTTTCTGATACCCCTCAAGTCGAGGAAGTGTTGTTTGGTGATGATGGTGTTGCTGAAACTATTCAGGCTGGTTCCATTGTAGTAGATATGACCACAATGAATGCTACGGCGATTCGTGAATTTGCAAATCGTTTGCAACAACAGGATGTTGCTTTGTTGGATGCACCCGTTTCTGGAGGTGATATTGGCGCGATTAACGCTACTTTGAGCATCATGGTGGGTGGTGAGCAAATGGTTTATGATCGAGTTAAACCCTTATTTGATGTGATGGGTTCACGTTCTAATCTGATTGGCCCTATAGGTTCAGGCCAGATAACGAAATCGTGCAACCAGATCCTAGTTGGGACCGCTTTGATGGGGGTTTGTGAGGCCTTGCTGCTGGCAGAGAAAAATGGTCTGAATCTGCATAAAGTCGTTGATGCAGTAGCAGGAGGCGCTGCGCAAAGCTTTCAATTGGAAAAACTGGGCCCTTTGATTGTTGAAGAAGATTATAAACCTGGTTTTATGATTGATCTGATAGTTAAAGACCTGCATATCGTGCAGGACGTAGCCAAAGCGTCAGGTTTATCACTTGAAACGACGAATCTATTAACAGAATACTTTGAGAACAGACAGGGGAAAGGTGACGGGGCATTGGGAACGCCTGCATTGATGAAAGAACACCGTATCCGAGCTGTAAATTGAAATTACGTAAAAAGTAAGCCCTATAAAAAAGGGCCAGATAACATTCAGTTGTCTGGCCCTTTTTTGTGCTTTTTTCTGTGTTAAGAGTTTAAGCTTGTGGGGTATTACGTTGAGCTTGTTCTAATTTGTATGCCTTGGCCATATTCAGCTTACGTTGATAGCGACTCTGCACGATATCAATCACAATAATAATGACTAATACAAAGTAGAAAGTTCCTTTGCTCATCTGACTGATCTCGCTGCCGAATAAGGTCATATGTGATAAATGCCCGCCTTCGGAGAGCAGCATGACACCGACCAGAAAAAGGATGAACAGGCCAACGACTTCATACATTCGATTTTTTTGCAGGAACTCGGAGACAACATCTGCCAAGGCAATCATTAAGATGCCGCCAATGATAATGGCTGTGGCCATGATGGCAAAGACTTTGGTAATTGCCATAGCGCTGAGGATCGAGTCGAATGAAAATACGACATTCATGGCAACGATCCAGAAAATCACAAAAGCGACGGATTTGCTGCCTCTGCCACTGCTGTCGTAATCAATGTCTTCCAGGCTCATCATGTGAAGAATTTCTTTCATCGCTGTGTACAAAATGAACACGCCGCCAAATATAACAATGATGGCATGAAAATCAAATGTAGCTTCAATCACACCCGGCCAATCGAGAGTAAATAGCGTTGTTTGAAATTTCTCTATCATATTCAACAATAGAAACAGTAAGGCAATGCGAAATACGATAGCCAGGCCTATGCCCCAGCGCCGCACAGCGGCCTGATGTTGTTCTGGGGCGCGTTTTGACTCAAGAGAAATATACAATAAGTTATCAAAGCCCAGAACTGCCTGCAGCAGAACTAATAATAATAAATCGATCAAATTACCAAGGGTGAAAAGTTCAGCCATTGTTGTACTCCTGTTACGTTAAGCGATTGGAATGAATTAAATATTCTTCTAGGCGGGATACAGACACAGATACGCTGTGTCTACAGTGGCGATGACACCGAATTGGGTGTTAGCACCAACATCGAACTGATCGCCGGTATTGAAAGTCTGCCAATCATTGGATTCGGCAAATTTGATTTTCAGTGTACCGCTGACAACGGACATTATTTCTCTGCCCGCAGTGCTGAATTGGTACTCACCTGCAGCCATCACGCCAACTGTCGCAGGGCATTGTGTTGACTCGAAGGCGATTGATTTTACGTTGCCATCAAAATAGTCGTTGGTTTCTAGCATGAAAATTCTCCTAATAAGTGCAGGAGATTCTAACAATCTCGCCTTCAGAATAGAATTAATTTATGTGAGTTGAGCAAGATGGGTAACTAAATTTAACATCTCATGCAGAATTATGACAAAAGTTGGTGTTTTTTTGCTGATTTTTCAGGGTGACTAATTACCCGAACAGTAATTTATATCTTGGTGATTTTTTGGCTTTTTGGGCGCTTATATTCCTGTCTTTCCTTGGTAAATGTGTGTACTTATCCCCATTATTATCACATATCATTGAATGGGTAGAACCATACCCAAGAGGTATTTTATTTTGGGTTGAAAGCCACTTTTTTCTTTTTAAATCAATGACTTGATAACATTTTTTTCTGTTGATAGCATCGCTTGGTTGTCGTTTGATGGCAAGCAGTAACAATTGTGTTACGGCAATCTTTTGAGAGAGAAATGTTATGAAAAAGAGTGTATTGACAATAACCGCATTGAGTATGTTGATGGGGGCTGATGCCGTACTGGCTGATTTTAAAACGAAGATAACGCCTTATGGGTCTGTCCGCGTCGGTTTGGAATCTAATGATATTGATGGGCAGGAAACGGATACTGATGGACGTGATTTTTTATCCCGCTTTGGCTTGAAGGGATCGCAGAAAATAACCCAGGGTTTGAGTGTTATTGGTCGGATTGAATATGGTCTGGATGCAACTGATTCGAAAAATGAAAGTAATTTGCGTTTGGGATTCGTTGGTCTGAAAGGTGATCTTGGCCAACTAACTTTTGGTTCACAAACTTTGATCTGGCATAAGTTTGTCCGAGGGGCTTTCTTTAATGATGGAACTGATACCTTGCGTTTGGGAACTATTCGCGATAGTGATCAGTTGAACTACCTTGGCAAATCAGGAGGCTTCAGTTATGGACTTGGTCTGCAATTCAAAGGTAAGACGGGTACTGGCGACGATGCTCAATCAAATTCTGATTCGGTTGATACAGCGCAGTTTGGAGCTTCCTATAAATCGGGCAACTTTATTCTCAAAGGAGCCTTGTTAAAAGACAGCGCTGGAGAAAATACCGGAACATTATTAGGTTTACGACCGGAAATGACTTTCGGTGGCACTAAAGTAGCCTTGGTCTATTTTAATGCTTCAGATGATTTTGATGTCTATGGCGCCAATTTGTGTAAAGACGGTGGTGCTACGACAACGGCTGGCCTTTATGCAAAACAAAAAATAGGTTCAGGTGCTATTCATGGACGCTTTATGACAAAGTCCTGTGATACTGCTGGTCCAGAAGCGGATTCTATTAAGTTGGAATATGTGCATTTTCTGAGTAAAAAGGCGCGATTCTGGGTGTCGGGAGAAAGTCTGGATAAGGAAGCGGGGGCTGATGATACGGAGTTACAAGTGGGTTTTCGTTTCGATTTCTAAGTTGGTATAAACTTCTATATAGTATTTAAGGCCAACGCAGGTGCGTTGGCCTTTTTTTAATCTTGAGCTAATTGCTGGTAACGACTTTCCAATTGAGCGTTGCTCCTGCTTGAAAAGGGATCACTGTTTCTCCATCGGGTAATTGAATAGATTCAGGGATCTGCCACTTTTCTGCAATTAGCGTAGTTTTTGACGTATTTCGTTCAAGTCCATAAAAGTCTGGACCAAAGTGACTGGCAAAACCTTCCAGCTTGTCCAGAGCATTGAGTTCATCGAATACTGTCGCATACATTTCCAAAGCGCTCCAAGCACTGTAACAACCTGCGCAACCGCAGCTGGATTCTTTAGCCGTCTGGTTGTGAGGTGCTGAGTCGGTACCCAGAAAAAATTTAGCAGACCCTGATGCTACAGCTTGTCTCAGGGCGTTCTGGTGTGTGCTTCGTTTTAATACTGGCAGACAGTAGTTGTGTGGGCGAATGCCTCCTACCAGTAAGTCATTACGATTGAGCATCAAATGTTGTGGAGTGATAGTTGCGGCAATGTTTTCGCTCGATGCATTAACAAAATCGACAGCATCAGCGGTTGTTATGTGTTCAAAGACAATCTTCAGCTCAGGGAAGCGCTCTGTAATATCATGCATATATCGATCAATAAAAGCGGCTTCGCGATCAAATATATCAATGTCAGCCGAGGTCACCTCGCCATGAATCAGCAAAAGCATACCCAGGTCTGACATAGTTTCAAACAGAGGGTATAGAGCTTTAATGCCACTGACGGCGGTTGAAGAATTGGTGGTTGCTCCAGCAGGGTAGAGTTTTGCGGCAACTACGCCTGATTCAAAAGCGATGCGAATGTCGTTCTTGCTAGTTGAATTGGTCAAGTACAAAGTCATTAATGGCATGAACTGGCTGTTTTCCGGCCGTGCTGCCAGAATGCGCTGGCGGTAGGCTTCCGCCATCTCAGCATTGATGACCGGTGGTACCAAGTTGGGCATCACGATTGCTCGTGCAAAACAGCGCGCGGTGGCAGCGACAGTCTCAGTTAAAATAGGGCCATCGCGAAAGTGCAGGTGCCAGTCATCAGGTGTGTCCAGAGTTAATTTCTGCGGTAGTTTAGAAGCTTGCATGATCTTGTTGATACTTAATATATAAGTCGGATTATAGTATGGAAAAGTGAATCGGCATTGTGCCATACTTGCCAGACTGGGTGTTGAGCTTTGCAAGCGTTAATCGCCGCATCGCTTAATATATGAGAAAATGCCACCATCTCAATGCAGACAGTATGTTCTCGAGCATTTATTAGGTTACAATACGCTCAAAACTAAGTCAGGGATATGTCGAATAACGATTTCGTATTGGAAATGTATGCAACTCCATCGTGCAAAAGTCTTTCGATAACCCCGTTAAAATTATTTGCATGAGGCTTCAGCATAGCTTAATAGACAAATGAAAACGCTTGTAATACGTTCATTTATTGGTTAGGAAATTGACGAATAAATGGCTATTTACTGTGCTTTGAACCTTGTTAAAGGGGATGACCTTATTTTCGATTGTCTTTGAGTTGAGACCTTTACTATAAACTACCTGAAATAAAACCAGCGATTACGCAACGAGCATGTTGATACAAATTACTTTTCCTGATGGAGCTGTCAAAGAGTTCCCAAATGCACCTACTGGACTGGAAGTTGCAGCCAGCATTAGCGAAGGCCTTAAACGTAACTCAGTTGCCATTGTTGTCAATGGCGAGCAATGGGATTTGACCCGAACCATAGATGTTGACGCCACTGTTGCAATTATCACTCGCAACACCGAAGAAGGTTTGGAAGTGTTGCGTCATGATGCAGCGCATATCATGGCTGAAGCAGTTAAAGAATTGTACCCTGAAACGCAAGTCACCATTGGCCCATCAATTGAGAATGGGTTTTACTATGACTTTGTGCGTGATGAAGCTTTTGTGCCTGAAGACCTGGAGAAAATTGAAGCGCGCATGCGCGACATTGTTAAACGCAATGAGACAATTGTTCGTGAAGTATGGGAGAGGCAACAGGCTATTGACTATTTCAAAGGTATTAATGAGCATTATAAAGCAGAGATCATCAGTGATCTGCCTGAAACGGAAACCATTACCGTTTACAGACAGGGCGACTTTTTGGATTTGTGCCGTGGGCCGCATTTGCCTTCGACAGGTGTTTTGAAAGATGGATTTAAGTTGACCAAGTTGGCAGGCGCTTATTGGCGTGGAGATTCGAACAACGAACAGTTACAACGTATTTATGGAACTGCCTGGGCCGATAAAAAACAGCTTAAGCAGTACCTGCACCGTTTGGAAGAAGCGGAAAAGCGAGATCATCGCAAACTGGCTAAAACTTTGGATTTGTTTCATATTCAGGAAGAAGCGCCAGGCAGTGTTTTCTGGCACCCCAAAGGCTGGTCTCTTTATCAAACCGTGCAAAACTATATGGCAGAAAAGCAGCTTCAGCATGGTTATCAGGAAATTAAAACTCCGCAACTGGTTGATATTTCATTGTGGGAACGTTCAGGACATGCGTCTAAGTTTGGTGATGATATGTTCACGCTGCAGACAGATGATCGCAATTATGCCGTCAAGCCCATGAACTGCCCTTGCCATGTGCAAGTTTATAATCAGGGCTTGAAGAGCTATCGAGATCTACCTCTGCGTTTGGCCGAATTTGGTTCTTGTCACCGTAATGAGTTGTCAGGTTCTTTGCATGGGTTGATGCGCGTACGCAGTTTTGTGCAGGATGATGGTCATATTTTCTGCACTGAAGAACAAGTTCAGTCAGAGGTGAAGCTGTTTATCGACTTTTTGCACGATGTCTATCGTGACTTTGGTTTCAACGAGGTAATTTATAAATTATCCACTCGCCCAGAGCAGCGGGTAGGTAAAGATGAAGACTGGGATAGAGCTGAACAGGCTTTGGAACAGGCTTTGAATGATAATGAACTGGATTGGGAGTTGCAGCCTGGAGAGGGTGCGTTTTATGGACCTAAAATCGAATTCTCATTAAAGGACTGCATTGGTCGTGTCTGGCAGTGCGGTACCATGCAGGTAGATTTTTCCATGCCTGGGCGCTTGGATGCAGAATATGTTGCTGAAGACGGTTCTAAAAAAGTACCGGTTATGTTGCATCGAGCCACATTAGGTTCGCTAGAACGATTTCTGGGTATTTTGATTGAGCAACACGCTGGGGCTTTGCCGTTGTGGTTGGCCCCAACGCAAATTGTATTGGCGACGATTGTGTCAGATGCGGATGCTTATGCTCTGCAAGTGGCAACACAGCTGCGCGAACATGGCTTTCGAGTTGAGTTAGACACTCGCAATGAAAAAATTTCTTATAAAGTCCGAGAGCACAGCTTGCAGAAAGTGCCTGTTATTTTGTGTCTGGGTAAGCGAGAGGCGCAGGAAAATACGGTTGCAGTTCGCCGTTTTGGCAGCAAACAGCAAACTATCGTAAGTGTTGCAGATTTGTTAGAGTCTCTGCAGCAGGAAATTGATTCGAAGCAGCCGTTGTTGATTGACGGTTAATCTGTTTGTAGCTGACTTAAATCGGATATCATTAACACTTGGTTAACTATATCGGTTTCAACTGGGGTGGACGCTAAAGTCTGCCTCTATTTTTGTTTTTTAATTCTTATTATTTTAACGAGGACAATATCATGAAAAATTTCTTGACGCTCTTAGTGGCATCAATGTTGATGTTGACGGCGTGTAAGCCATCAGCTGAAACAGGTGCTTCAAAAGACGCCAGTGAAGCGGCGGCGACCACTGAGGAACAAGCTAAGGAAGCCGCGAGCGTCGCAGAAAGCAAAGCTGCTGACATGGTTGAAGAAGTGAAGGAAGAGGTTAAAGAGGCCATGACTGAAGGCGATACTGCTGAAGTGAAAAGTGCCTATGAAACTGATAGCGAACGTCTGGGCTATGCTTTTGGTCATCAGTTTGCTAATAGTTTAGTGTCAAATGACCTGAAAGATGAAGTCTCTGCTCAAGCATTAACGGAGGCTATCCTTGCTGTTTTTGCTGGAACAGATTCCAAAATGACAGAAGAAGAAATGAAAAATGCAGTGGATGCTTTCCGTACTAGAAAGCAAGCTGAAGCACAAGCGGCAGCTCTGGAAAGCAAGGCAAAAGGCGTTGAATTTCTGGCGGCTAATAAAGCTAAACCTGATGTAAAAACAACCGAGAGTGGTTTGCAGTATAAAGTGATCAAAGAAGGTAAAGGCGCTATGCCAGAAGCTGGAAAATCAGTTGAAGTGAACTACAAAGGTTCTTTGATTGACGGGACTGTTTTTGATAGTTCATATGATCGTGGTCAGTCAGCAACTTTCCCATTGGATGGAGTGATTCCTGGCTTCAGCGAAGGTCTGAAATTGATGAAAGAAGGTGCGAAATATGAATTTTATATTCCCTCTGACCTGGCTTATGGTGAAAATGGTCCCCCCAGTATTGGTCCAAGTCAGACATTGATCTTTGAAGTGGAGCTGATCAAGGTTCAATAAACACCTCAGTGTTTATTGGCCGTGTATTAAAAAATGCAGATATGACCCAGGAGGATCCTTCTGGGTCATTGAGTATCACAGAGAATAAATCAGAATATGCAGCAGCTCAGTTTGTATCATAGTGAACTATGTTTTTTTTGTCATAAAGTGCGCCAGGCAATGAGCCGGTTGAATGTTGACGTAGCTTTAAGGGATGTTGGAGAAGCGCAACATCGAAACGATTTAGCAAAAGGTGGGGGCAAGACACAAGTGCCTTGTCTGAAAATTGAAAATGGTTCTAAGGTCAAGTGGCTGTATGAATCAGACGATATTATTCGCTATTTGCAAAGTATTTAACAGGTTATCACAATGCTTAATATATCTTTAAAACTAAAATTGGCCGCTGTTGCATTAATGGCTTTGTTGATTACGGGTTGTGGTGGAAGTACCACAGTTGCTGATGTGCCGAATAACTTTTCAGGTAATTATACTGGAACAGTGAATAATCAAGCGGGTGGTTCGGACCCTGCAACATTGAATTTAATTCAATCGTCATCGACTACAGGTACGGGCGATGCTGCTGTTACCACAATTACAGTACGTGGTTTTTTGGTTATTAGTCCGAGTACCACGTGCGAAGTTAGTATTGATATTACCGAAGGAACTGCCAATATTAATTCGATAATCCTGACATTAGGTTCAAGTACTGTAACAAACGAAAACGGGGATGATGTTGAAACGACTACTACTGATAGTGGAGATATGGCGCTTACTTCGTCCGGTAATGCACTAACGGGAAATATTCGATTTACTGGAGATGTTAACAATTGCCCAAGGCCCAGCGGCGCAGTTAGTTTCTTTCGTTAGAAATCTTGCTTGGCTTTCATAATGTAAACGAAGCCAGAAGATGGATTTGAATCGTATAAAAAAGCCTCGCATTGCGAGGCTTTTTTTGTCTGTATCAGTTCTCAGGTAAGTTGCCCGAAAATTCGATCACGGATCTCTTCAACTTGTCCTATACCGTGAACTGCCACATAGGTTGGTGCTTGAGCGTCGTCGTCTTGCTCGGCCCAACTTGAATAATAATCAACCAATGGTTCAGTTTGTTGATGATAAACTTCCAGGCGCTTTTTGACGGTCTCTTCGCTATCATCTTCGCGTTGAATTAACTCTTCACCAGTGACGTCATCAATACCTTCCTGCTTTGGAGGGTTGTAGATAGTGTGGTAAGTACGTCCTGATGACAAATGTACTCGGCGTCCGCTCATGCGTTTGATGATTTCTTCATCGTCGACAGCAATCTCAACTACATAGTCAATATCAATGCCGTTGGCTTTCATTGCATCTGCCTGAGGAATTGTGCGTGGGAATCCATCAAGTAAGTAGCCATTCTTGCAGTCAGGTTCCTGCAGGCGATCTTTGACGATGCCAATGATAATGTCATCTGAAACCAGCCCGCCTGCATCCATTATTTTTTTTGCCTCAACGCCCATGGGAGTGCCTGCCTTGACCGCTGCGCGAAGCATGTCTCCTGTAGAAATTTGTGGAATACTAAATTTTTCAGTAATAAATCCAGCCTGGGTGCCTTTGCCAGCACCTGGCCCACCTAACAAAATAAGACGCATATTAAACCCTCATTGTTTATTGAGTCACGAAATGGGTCGTCTGGTTGCTTTGCATGTTGAACATCATTGCACACATTGAAGGACGGCTCTATTAATTGAACAAGGACTCTGAATTACTTTTTATTCACTTAATAGAGGCGCCTAAAGCGGACAGACCCGAAAAACGGTCGGAGACTTTACCATAATCGTGTTAATTTTGCTGTACTATTGGTGATATTGCTTTGTTTGTCAGTGACTGAGTGAAAGATTGCAGGATGATTGGGTTGGCTGCTTTGTTCAATCGTTGCATAATATCTATATTGAATACCGAATCGTAACGGGGGATGGGGTGGCGATTTGTTATCATTGCATTATTTGTTTGCTGGCCCAGGTCCAATAAATAGTACTATAAAATAAAACGTCAATAGACCCTGGCGAAATTTGGAGAAAAACCATGATTAGTTTGATTGTCCTCGTTGTCTTGCTGATTGCCATCACCCGTATTAAGGCTACATTTCTGATATGGACTGCTGTGATTGGAGCATTGTTGTTGTTGGCTACGGTTTCAGGAGCCTGGCCTAGTTGGTTGCTGTTGCTGGCCTGGTTGATTTTTGTGCCTTTGTTATTGCTGAATATCACCCCGTTACGTCGTGAGTGGTTCAGTCGTCCAATGTTGGCTTATACTAAAAGTGTGCTGCCACCTATCTCTCAAACTGAACAAGAGGCTATTGATGCGGGGACTGTCTGGTGGGAAGCTGAGTTGTTCCGTGGCGAGCCAAATTGGTCAAAATTACATACAATCCCTAAGCCACAGTTTTCTACTGAAGAACAGGCTTATCTGGATGGTCCAGTTGAAGAGTTGTGCAAAATGCTTGATGACTGGCAGATTACCCACGAGTTAAATGACCTGCCGCCAGAGGTTTGGAGTTATTTGTTGGATCACAAATTTTTTGCCATTAATATTCCTCAGGAATTTGGTGGTTTAGGTTTTTCTGCGTTGGCTAATTCCGCTATTGTCTCAAAAGTAGCATCTCGCAGTGGTAGTGCCGGGGTGACAGTGATGGTGCCGAACTCTTTAGGCCCAGCTGAGCTGTTGCTGCATTATGGTACTGACAAACAGAAGCAATACTACTTACCTCGTCTGGCTTCAGGTCAGGAAATCCCCTGTTTTGCATTGACCAGCCCTGTAGCAGGCTCTGATGCAGGTGCTATTCCAGATGCAGGCATTGTCTGCAAAGGGAAATATAAAGGTAAAGAGGTTTTGGGTTTTCGTACTAATTGGTCAAAGCGGTATATTACTCTTGGGCCAGTAGCAACTTTGTTGGGGTTGGCCTTTAAGGCTTATGACCCTGATGGCTTGTTAGGTGATAAAGAGGAGCTGGGTATTACCTGTGCATTGGTACCGACTAACCATAAAGATGTTTCCATCGGTCGGCGTCACTACCCCTTGAACGCCGCCTTTCAAAATGGGCCTAATTGGGGTGAGGATGTATTTATCCCAATGAGCTGGGTCATTGGTGCTGAAGAGGGTGTTGGTCGAGGCTGGCGTATGCTGATGGGGTGTTTGTCCGCTGGACGTGGTATCTCACTGCCAGCAACCGGAGTCTGTGCCTCGAAAATGGCAGTGCGTATGACTGGTGCGTATGCACGAATTCGAGAACAATTTGGTATTTCAATCAATAAATTTGAAGGAATTGATGAAGCCTTGGCTCGTATGGGTGGTTTGACTTATATGATGGAATCTGCGCGTCTGTTGACTCTTGCTGGGCTTGATATTGGAGAGAAACCGGCGATTGTGTCAGCAATAGCCAAATATTACCTGACTGAAGGTGCTCGGCAAGTGGTTGATGATGCTATGGATGTTCACGGTGGTCGGGCTATTTGTATGGGGCCTAATAATTATATGGCACGATCGTATCAACAAATTCCTATTGCCATCACTGTTGAAGGCGCGAATATTTTGACTCGTACCTTGATAATCTTCGGGCAAGGTGCTTTTCGTTGCCATCCATTTTTGTTGAAGGAGGTTACTGCCGCTTCAATTGAAGATGACAATGAAGCTCTGGAAATGTTTGATAAAGCTCTGTATGGGCATATCGGCTATGCCAGCCGTAACGCAATGCGTTCATTCACTCTTGGTTTGAGTCGAAGTTATCTGGCGCCCAACCCTGAGCAGGGTTCGTTGAACAAATACTATCGTTATATTGCTCGCTACAGTGCTGCCTTTTCATTTTTGTCTGATATCACCTTGATGTTGTTAGGTGGTGCATTGAAGCGAAAAGAGAAATTGTCAGGGCGTTTTGCCGATGCTATGACACACATGTTTCTGTGTACCGCTTCGTTGAAGAAATTTGTTGATGATGGTAAGCCAAAGGAAGATCTGCCGTTAGTTGAATGGGCTTGTCAGTACAATATTTATCATGTTCAGATGGCATTAGATGGCATTTTGCGCAATTTCCCGAATCCAGTTATAGGAGTGTTGTTGAGGGGCATTATCTTTCCTTTGGGGCGTCGTCACCGGATGCCAAGCGATCGCTTAGGGCAACAAGCTGCTAAGCTTATTACTGAGATTGGTGCCAGTCGTGATCGTTTGACTGATGGCATGTATTTGAGTGATGACCCACAAGACCCCATTGGCCGAATGGAAGATGCATTTGCCAAGGTCAGTGTTGTTGATGATTTGCGTCGCCGGATACGTAAGGCCGGTTTGCGGCCAGCCGAGCGCGTTTCTTATCCTGATTGGTTATTGCAACTGCGAGATGATGAACACATTAATGGTGACGAATACGATCAGTTGCTGGCTGCTCACGAAGCTAGTATGCAAGTAATTCAAGTTGATGACTTTGCACCTGGGGAACAGCAGATAAAATACAAAAAATGATGATGTCAATGATGTGAATTGTTCATCTAACGTAGAATGTAGACAAAACAGAAGGAGTTTTTATGCCGCAGAATCAAGCTATTATTTACCCTGAAGATGGTATAACGGGTAGAGCCGGGCTGGATATTATCAGCCCGAGTGAGGCGCATACCCTGGACGAGATGTTCCGTGAGCGAGTCAGGCGCTCTGGCAGTAACATGGCATACACGCAGTTTGATCCTGAGCAACAGCAATGGGTGAATTATACCTGGTCAGAGATTGCAGTTGAGGTTGAGCGTTGGCAGGTATCTATGCAAGAGCAAGGCTTGGTCAAAGGGGATCGGGTTGCAATCCGTTTGAATAATTCGGTGCATTGGGTGATTTGTGACCAGGCTGCTTTGCGTCTTGGGCTCGTTGTTGTGCCATTGTACTGTGGTGATCGCGCAGATAATGTTAACTATGTATTGAATAATTCTGGCGCCAAATTGTTGTTGGTTGAAACCCAGGAAGAATGGGTGGAGATCCGTGATGCAGATGCTGACCTTGATCAGCTTGAATGTGTCTTGGTTCTGTCTGGTGAAGCGGAGTCGAATTCCATTGTCAATAAACTCCATAGCTGGTTGCCTGAGCAAGGCCAGCATTTGGAACGCGGTCTTGCTGAACCCGATGACCTTGCCTCGATTGTTTATACTTCTGGCACTACTGGTCGGCCAAAAGGGGTGATGTTGTCGCATAAGAATATGTTACATAACGCCTATGCTGGGATGCGCAGTGTGCAGTTGCAGCCAGATGATGTGATGTTGTCATTTCTGCCTCTATCGCATACCTTTGAGCGCACAATTGGTTACTATTCCGCCTTGATGAGCGGAGTGCATGTGCATTTTAATCGCAGCATTCCCGACCTGGCAGAAGATTTGATGCTTGCTAAGCCGACAGCTCTGATTGCGGTGCCAAGAATTTTTGAGCGTGTACATAATAAGATATATGCGGGTCTGGTTGAGTCTCCAGCTTGGCGAAAGGCCTTGTTTCATAAGGCTGTGGAGTGGGGATGGTATAAGTTTGAATACCAACAGGGAAGAGCGAAATGGCACCCGAAGTTGATATTGCAGCCGTTGTTGGATGCACTTGTCGGTAAAAAAGTCAGGGCCAGGTTAGGTGGTCGCCTACGCTTTGCCGTGGTTGGCGGTGCTCCTTTGTCGCCGACAGTGGCCAGAACCTTTATCGGTCTGGGAGTGTTATTGTTACAGGGTTATGGGTTGACAGAAAGTAGCCCCGTGATCAGTGTGAATACACTGGAGCACAATAAACCGGATTCAATTGGTTTGCCTTTACGCGGTGTTGAAGTGGCTATTGGTGAGAATGATGAGTTATTGTCACGTGGTGATAATGTGATGTTGGGCTATTGGCAAAATGCTGAAGCAACTCAGTCTGTGATTGATGCAGAGGGCTGGTTGCATACTGGAGACCAGGCCAGCATTGATGACGAAGGTTTCATTCGTATAACGGGCCGATTAAAGGATATTCTGGTATTGGCTAATGGTGAGAAAGTACCGCCGGCAGATATGGAAGCGGCGATACTCAAAGAAACTCTGTTCGAACAGGTTATGGTGATTGGCGAAGGAAAGTCCTTTTTGTCTGCACTTATTGTGCTCAATGAAGGTGTCTGGAAGACATTGCAGCAATCAGGTCAGTTTTCTGCCGATGATGTTGATAGTGAGCATTTTCATGAGTATGTTCTGGCTGCTGTTGCCCGACAGATTGAGGATTTCCCAGGTTATGCAAAGATTCGTAAAGTGGCGATACTTCTTGATGAATGGACGGTTGAAGAGGGCTTGATTACACCTACTCTGAAGGTGAAGCGGCCGAAGGTACAAGAGGCATTTTCTGAGCAGATAGATGCTTTATACGCAGGTCATGGCATTGCTGGGCATTAGAGGCATGCTGAGGCAAAGCGGCTGTTAGTAAGACTTATGAAAAAAACTCGATTGTTGTGCGTGTTGTGTACCATAACTGTTATTGTCGCCTGTGATTCTACCCAGGCAATAGAAGATTATCGTAGTGCTAGAACGATATTCTGGGAAAGGCTTTATCCGGGAGGCCACACCTTGTATTGCCATAAAAAATTCACCAGTTTCTGGCATGAAGGAATCAATGTGGAACATGTTTTCCCTATGTCTTGGGTAAAGAATGCCTTGTCATGCGGTAGTCGAGATCAATGCAGGAAAAGCAGCAAGCTGTTTAATCGTATCGAAGCAGATTTGCATAATTTATATCCAGCAATAAGTCATTTGAACTATGAGCGTCAAAGCTATCGTTTTGGCATTATCCCGGGAGAAAAACGTCGCTATGGACAGCAATGTGATTTCGAGGTCGATAAGCGTATGCGGGTGGTCGAGCCCAGAGAAGCAGTTCGTGGTGATGTGGCCAGGGCGATGCTGTATATGGAACGTCGATATAAACAGCAGGGGTTAAAATTGTTTAAGAAACAGGCTGCATTGCTATTGAAATGGCATTATCAAGACCCACCTGATAAAGAAGAACAGCGTCGAAATACAATGATTGAGAAGCTCCAGGGCAATCGAAATCCGTTTATCGATAACCCAAGTCTTTCAAGATAATGCAGTTAACACTAATACATGTGCAATGCACTTCAACAAGCCCGTTGGCGTTAAACTCAAAACGTGCCAGACGGTCGAGGTAATACTATGAAAAAAGCGATTCAGTTGATCATGACCGGCATTGTTGCCGCTAACTTGGTAACCATTGCGGTGGCTGAAACACCTGAAGAAAAAGGGTTGGCGATTGCTAAAGAAGCTGATCTGAGAGATCAGGGTTGGGGTGACTCAACAGCTAATATGGTGATGGTTTTGCGTAATAAAGCAGGCAAGGAGAGCCGTCGGGAAATTCGTATTCGCAATATGGAAGTTGATGGCGATGGTGATAAATCGATCAGTATTTTTGATAAACCTGCGGATGTCAAAGGCACAGCATTCCTGAGTCATACGCATGCAACTAATCCGGATGATCAGTGGCTATATTTACCTGCTTTGAAGCGGGTTAAGCGAATATCTTCAGCCAACAAATCCGGGCCGTTTATGGGAAGTGAGTTTGCTTATGAAGATTTGAGTTCGCAAGAAATTGAGAAATACAGTTATACCTTCCTCGGTGAAGAAGAGTTGAATGGTCAGGCTATGTTCAAAATTGAACGAAAGCCTCTATACGCTAAATCGGGTTATACGCGCCAAATTGCTTGGATTGATCAAGAGCACTACCGTTCATATAAAGTTGAGTTCTATGATCGAAAAAACACTTTGTTGAAAACACTTGTATCTGATGGTTTTCAACAATACCTAAACAAATATTGGCGTCCAAGTGAGATGAAGATGGTAAATCATCAGAATAATAAGGAGACCGATTTGTCATGGGAAAACTATCAGTTTGGCAATGGTCTGGCTGAAGCCGATTTCAACCAAACGGCTTTAAAACGCAGTCGTTAACAGGCCAACGTTTTTAGGCTGAAAGGTAACTATTAGAGAATATGAATATGATCCGCCCTGATATTATAGTGGCATTCGCTGCTCTGGCATTAACACCCTTGGTTGGTTTTGCTGAGTGGACGCATGAATTGGGGATGGAGCATCAATACTTTTTCTCTGGCCCACAAGACCCGCGACAAGGCAATGACGCCTTGTCGCTTTCCTATACGCCCCAGTGGAATGAGTCATCGGGAAATCATCTTTTTGATTTTCAAGGTTTTGCGCGGCTGGACTTTAATGATAGCGAGCGTAGTCATGTTGACATAAATGAACTAAGCTGGATTTATACCCATGGTGACTTTGAATTTCGCACCGGTATTCGCAAGGTGTTCTGGGGAGTTACAGAGTCTCAACATCTGGTTGATATTATTAACCAGACGGATGCCGTTGAACGTGTTGATGGAGAAGTTAAATTGGGTCAGCCCATGTTCAATGCTGCATGGAATTCATCGTTGGGGCAGTTCGATGTGTTTGTATTGCCTTATTTTCGTGAACGAACATTTGCCGGAGTCGAGGGGCGATTGCGTACTGGGCTGGTGGTGGATACTGATAACCCTGTCTATGAAGATGAAGATGCCGATACGCATGTAGATTATGCTCTTCGCTGGAAACACAGTTTTGATATATGGGATTTCGGATTGTCTTACTTTGATGGTACTGGCAGAGACCCAGTGCTCAAACCTGACCAAAGGTCGACTCGTCTAATACCTCATTATGTTCAAATACAACAAACTGGTCTTGATATACAAGCAACTCTGGATGCATGGCTATGGAAATTGGAAGCAATCAAGCGAGAAGCCTCTCAAGCGTATCCCGAACAACAATTTGAATCCTTGGCGGGTGGGTTTGAATACACACTATTCAACTTTCGTGATTCAGGGGCTGATATAGGTCTGGTTGCTGAGTATTTGTATGACAGTCGCGGTGATGAAGCTGTTTTTGATGATTATGGCTTTATTGGTGTCAGGGTTGCTTTGAATGATGAGCAATCGACGGATTTCCTGATTGGCTGTGGTGTGGACCGGAGTTTATGCGCACTGGAGGGTTCCCGGCGTTTGAATGATTCTCTGAGTTTGTCATTGCGTGCTAATACATTTTCTAATATCGAAGATGACAGTGCGTTGGCTTCGCAGAAAACCGATGACAATTTGCAGATTAATTTAACGTATTATTTTTAAACGTTTGTAGTGAACAGGAGCTAGTGATGCAAAAAATTATAATGAAAATTTCTGTTGTTGCGTTAACACTGTTGTTGGTCGCCTGTGGCAATGATGTGCGAGTGAGTGTGGAATTGAGTAACACTCGTGATGTGAAAGAAGGAGCATTGGTCTATCTTGATGAACAAAAAATCGGCGAAGTGGTTGATGTTGAACAGCAGGAAGGTCAAACTCAGCTGACTATAGAGTTAGATAACCATGGAGTTGAGGCGGTCAAACAGAATGCTGCTTTGGTGATAAACCGACTCAAACCTGAGGCACCTCTTGAAGTCTATAATCGACAAGGCTCGAACCTGGCTATTCAGGATGGTCAGCAATTGCAAGGTCTGGATTCCATGTTTCAATTAGGCGCATGGATGGTGGGTGATTCATTGAGTGTTGGAGCTAACACACTGTCTGGTTATGTCTCTGCATTCCAGCAATATCTGGACGGTGATCAGTGGCAACAGGATAAGCAGGTGTTGGAAAACCAGGCTAAGCAAACTGCTGCGGCTGCTCAGAGCATGGTCGAGCAAGTGACAACTGAAGTGGCTAAGGTGAATGAGGGTTTGGCGCAGGCTGAAAATGATGCTGCTGAAGCCGTTGAAAAACTGAGTAATGAATTGGCGCCGGTTGTTGCTGAATTGGCAAAAAGCGGAGAATCAATCGTACATGAGTTGGAGAAGTTGACGCAAAACTTGAATCAACAAACCGAGCAACAACAGGCCGTTGGTACTGATTTTATGAAGAGCTTGGCAACAGCGCTGGAAAAACTCAACGAGTCTATTGAGCAATCAGTTGAACAGGATGATCCAGTGCCGGATTCAGGAAGTAATGGTCGAACTGATAATGAAGCAGCAGAGAGCGATGGCCTTGCTCCGACAGATAATGATAAGGCGACACTGCAACTTGAAGCTCAACAAAACTCCATGCCGGGTGCTGTTGAAGAACCTCAGGTTGAAGGGGCTGTAGATAAAAAATAGATCCGTTCTTTAGTTAGGGTCAACAGCATACATTGGGCTGCTTGTGTTGAATGTCCGTCGAATACCAAAAAGCAACAGGGCTTGTTGTTGGTTTGTTAAGAGAGTATGCTGGTTGTATATTTTACATACATGCATTCTAGTTTTGTCTTGGGAAGGGCGCTAGCAATTGCCGTAACAAGATAGAGGGGCGTATTGCTATTGCTTTCCTGAGCTTTCGGGAATTGCATTAATGATACTGATGCCCTTGGTTTAATCTGTTGCCATTTAAGGATGAGGTGCTTGAAGCTACGTCAAGGGCTTGACGGAGGCTTGCGATGATTATCATTATATTTTCAGTTGTACTTATTACTATGTTTTTATTGTTGTGTTGGGAGTGTCGGCGTCACTGTCATTGCCAGATGAAATAGAGCATTAGTTAATCCCTGTATTTACGCTTTTATTGTTCTATTGCTTCAATTTGCTCTGTCTGTGGAAGTTTGGGCTTTGGCGTGCCTGGGAATTGCTCCCAGACGTGAACGCATTGTGCAAATGAAAAATAGAGATAACCTGATGTCCGGCGGTATTGCGTTTGCGAAAAGTGGCTTGTTTCAGGTGTAACCTGAATGGTGCTTTAAAAGGGTCGAATGAGCCGAAAGACCCCGTTCATGGTTGAATGACCTACCTTTCACCAACCCCATGTGTGTAATCTTGTTTCTCTGTTTTAGACAGAGTTGGCATTAGCCAGAGATTGCAGTGCTGCTACTTGAATTTCATGTTTACAGAATGGAAAAAAGTGGCTGGCTATTATTTACAGGGGGGAAATTATGAAAACCAGTGAATTGCTTTTACGTTTGTTGAAGCTCGAAGAGCCTTGGGTAGCTAAAGGAGTAAAGGTGGATTACAGCCATAAACGCTTACATGTCTGGTTGGTAAATACCGAAGTTATCAGTCAGGAAGACGACTTGGATTATAATTCGCAAACATGCGATTCATGCGCAGAAAATTCCAATTTTCAGTGGGATGACCAGGATGTGTCCTGGTTTCATCTTGGTTTGGGTGATTATGGCACAAAGGTGCACACGACGATTCGTATATACGCTAAACCCTGTAATGAAGAGAATTGTGTAGTTAAAAAGTTATATCTTGGCAAAACTGACTTGGAAGTGACAGATATGTTGGCATTTCAGGTTGTTGAGCTTTTGAGCAAGGGTGCTGCTTATTCCAGTGTTTGTAATTTATTTAATATTCCGTTGCAGACAGTCTGGGCTATACGACAACAGTTTGATTCTGGTAACTTGAATATTGATGTTCAAAATCAAACAGAAATAATGGGGGCAATCGATGGGGTTACGCAAGCAAAAACAGATGACTTGCGGCCATTGCTTCCTGGCGTTAATCATGATGCGTGGTTGAAACTGTTAGCCAAAGATAATGGCTTTAAGACGCGCTCGTTGAGTTTGAAATTTCTGTTAACTAAAATTCGTAATCAAATCAATAATGTTCAAGACGAAGGCTCTAGAAAGATAAAAATTGGTGAATTACGTCACTATTTTGATAAACATCAACGAGCTCTCTCTAAAGAAATAGCACAGCTGGATGATTGGGTGAGACAGGCATGAGTATTTATTCCGATAGATCAGGTTGCTTGCTGAGTTTTAAGCAGGTAAGCGCCTTAATTAACGATGGTGGTTACTATGCGTGTGCAGCTGATGAAAGTGTGTTGGCGAGGCTGCCTGAAGGAAACTGGATTGGAGGAACTATACCCTATTTTATGGGTGATGCAGGTGGGGAGGTCAGTCGGGATAAGGTCTATGTGCAAAAAATAACAATGTTCAAGGGTATAGCGAAACCTGAAATCATCAGTTATACAAGTGCAACTTTACCGCAAATGTTGATAGACGCACCAGACCATGGCTTCAGCATTATCCTTGTGCCTGCCAATAGTCAAGTGCATTCCGACTTTTCGAGAAATAGCCCTGGTTTCGAGCATATGTATATGAAGCCATTGCTGGGTTGGGTAACTGGTGTGCATTTGGAGGATATTGAGTTAATCTCACCTAAAGTGAGAAATGGATTGACAGGGGAAACCCATGATGACTGTGCTTTAGTAATGCATTGTGCTTTGCCTGAAAACAAAGTGGCCATGATAGATCTGGTTAATCTATTTGAACCGGGGGAGGGCGATACCCTTACTTTTCCCAAGACCGGTTTTGAAACGAAAGACTGTTTCGTTAACGGAGAGTTGGTTGATTTTGCTTCTTATCTTGATGCTGAAGGAATTGATACTCGCTTACCTCTTGTTGCTGATTATTGTGGGGCAATGGTTAATGTGAGCATTCAATGTGTTGATTTAAAGCAGCAATCAGTTTCTTTATATGCACCTGTTTTTCCAGATGTGGAATACCATTTTGCCAAAGAAGTTGATGACTATGTCAATGCTTTTCAACAAGCATTGCCGCAAGGGTTGTCAGGAGTTGATTTTTCTTGCAACTGCATTTTGAATTATTTGTATTCGGAGCTGGAGGGCAAGCATACAAGCAAAATACAAGGTCCAATGACTTTTGGGGAGATTGCTTACCAGTTAGTAAATCAGACTCTGGTTTATATGCGGATAGAAGACTTGTGAGTTACAGATAGGATGAAGAATTTTAGGTGGATTGATTAATTACTATGATGATCTGCTAGCGCCTAATAATACATATACTGCTCCGGTGCTGCCATCGTTGCCAGGTGTTGAGCAAACGGCAATTACAAATTGATTTTTGCTCAACCAACCTAAAAGAAGGCTCTTGAGAACAGGGCGTTTGTCTGGTGAGTGCAGGCCTTTACCGTGGACAATACGAATAGCGCTGACATCATTATGAGCGCATTCATTGATAAACTCATGAACTGCCGGTTTTGCTTCGCGAGCTATCATCCCGTGTAAGTCCAGTTCTCCCTGAATGCTGTAATCGCCTCGACGTAATTTATTCAATAATTTGCGTGGATACCCTTGTTTTAAGTATTTGAGTTCATCGCCGCTTTCATAACTGACGGTTTCATCGCTGGCATCCAGTAATTCAGCCATGACACGTTTATCATCCGCTAAACGTTGTTTGGGGACAGGATCTAATGGGCGCTGATAAGGGGTGATGCGGTTCTGTTTCAAAGGGGAAACAGAACCGATCATGTTGTGGAATGACTCTTTGTCTTTCGAATCGTCTTTGCTCATTTTTTATATTGAGGCTTTCAATAATCCTTGGTTTTAGCCTTTTAGAAACCTTTCTGCGTCCAATGCGGCCATGCAGCCGGTGCCCGCTGAAGTGATTGCTTGTCGATAGATGTGATCCATGACGTCTCCTGCGGCAAAAACACCAGGAATACTGGTGGCAGTAGCATTGCCTTCCAGGCCGCTTTGAACTTTGATATATCCACCGTTCATGTCCAACTGGTCAGCAAAAATTTGAGTGTTTGGTGAGTGGCCAATGGCAATAAAAACACCATCAAGGTTAATATCTTTGGTGTCTGTAGATTGCGTAGATTGAATACGCATTCCAGTCACGCCCATATCGTCACCAAGTACTTCCTGCAGGGTGTGGTTCCATTCAACCTTGATATTGCCGTTTTCTACTCTGTCCATAAGTTTGTCAATCAAAATAGCTTCAGCGCGAAGTTCATCACGGCGGTGGACCAAGGTGACTTCAGAGGCGATATTGGATAAATAAAGTGCTTCTTCAACTGCCGTGTTGCCGCCGCCAATAACGGCAACTGGCTTGCCTCTGTAAAAGAAACCGTCGCAAGTAGCACAGGCAGAAACGCCTTTGCCTTTGAATGCTTCTTCAGAGTCCAGGCCTAGGTATCGTGCTGATGCTCCGGTTGATATGATAAGAGCATCGCAAGTGTAAGTGCCTTGATCACCGATCAAGGTAAAGGGTTTTTCCGTCAGTTGGGTGGTATGGATGTGATCAAAAATGACTTCTGTGTCAAAACGTTCAGCATGTTTGAGCATGCGCTGCATTAATTCTGGGCCTTGAACTCCTTCGTCATCACCAGGCCAATTATCGACATCTGTCGTGGTTGTTAATTGACCTCCTTGCTCCAGGCCTGTGATCAATACTGGGTTTAAGTTGGCTCTGGCTGCGTATACGGCCGCAGTATAACCTGCTGGCCCAGAACCAAGGATCAGGACCTGACAATGTTTTACTTCAGACATGCTGTATTTTACTCCAAAAATGTGACGTTAATTAAAGCTCTGATTGTCGCATATCGTTATTACAATATCACTAGCAGGGGCGATGTTTCATTGGTCGGCAGGGTAAAACACATTAAAGAAAACTAAACAGTGGTTATTCGAGGTGATCTCAGGGTAAAATTCAGCTTCAATATTGATTAAGAGAGCCATGGCCGTAGCAAAAAAACAGAACGATGATCAAGCGATTACTTCTCGGATAAAGGAGCTGTCAACTGAAATTGCGTTGATCAGTTGTATTGTGGTTGCTGGATATGCACTAATTTCCCTGATGTCTTATTCTTCCGGGGATCCAAGTTGGTCGAATACCGGCAATGGTGGTGCTGTGACCAATTTTGGTGGTTCTTTTGGTGCAAAATTTGCAGATATGCTGTTGCATGGCTTTGGCTATATGGCCTATATCGCCCCCATTTTGTTGTTGTGGGCTGGTTTTTCGTTTTATAAAAAACGTCATGAACCGCTGGTTTTTTCGTATCCGAAATTGTTGGTTGTCACAGCCGGCATCATAATGACGATATTTGGAGGTTGTGCTTTAGAGAGCCTGCACTTTGGTCATTTAGCGTCAAGTAAACCTTTTGTGGGTGGCGGAATTCTTGGTGATTGGATTCAATCAGGTTTGGTGGCAACGTTTGGGGCCATTGGCAGTACTCTGCTTGCCGTTATTTTGTTTTTGGCTGGCATAACCTTTTTTACTGGCCTGTCTTGGTTCTGGTTAATGGATACACTGGGAAAGAAAACCTGTGATCTGATCGAATCAGTCCAAGGAATGCGTGAAGAAAAGGAAGATAAGGCCATAGGTGAAAAAGCTCGTGAAAAACGTATAGACAGTGTTGCTGTTTTGCGCAAAAAGACAGAGAAGAAAACACCTATCAAGATTGAACCTAAGGTAGCCGCGAAGAAACCGGTGGATAGCGGTCGTATGGCCAGAGAAAAACAGGCGACCTTGTTTGAGTCGTTTGGTACGCAGGACCATGAATTGCCGCCATTGGCAATGTTGGACCAGCCTGAAGAAGCTGAAGTCGGTTATTCACCAGAAGAGCTTGAAGCAATGTCAATCCTGTTGGTCAAGAAACTGGCCGATTTCAATGTTGATGTTGAGGTGGTCAGTGTACATCAGGGGCCGGTGATTACTCGCTTTGAGGTGGATCTGGCACCTGGTGTGAAAGCCGCAACTATTGTCGGTTTGGCTAAAGACCTTGCCAGAGGCATGTCTATTATCAGCGTGCGAGTAGTGGAGAATATACCTGGAAAATCGTACATTGGTATTGAGTTGCCCAATGAAAAACGCGAGATAGTTAAGTTGATTGAAGGCATTTCTTCCAACGAGTTTGAATCGTCCAATTCACCGTTGACACTCGTTCTCGGTAAAGATATCTCGGGTGAAACAGTTGTTGCTGATCTGGCTAAAATGCCGCATGTGCTGATTGCTGGAACAACGGGTTCTGGTAAGTCTGTTTGTATTAATGCCTTGATTGCCAGTGTATTGTATAAAGCATCTGCGAAAGAAGTCAGGATGATCATGATTGATCCGAAGATGTTGGAGCTTTCGGTATATGAAGGTATCCCGCATTTACTGGCGCCGGTTGTTACGGATATGAATGAAGCTGCGAATTCTCTTCGATGGAGTATCTATGAGATGGAGCGCCGTTATAAGTTGATGTCCGAATTGGGAGTGCGTAATTTGGCAGGTTACAACCGCAAGGTTAAATTGGCCAAAGAAGCTGGTGAACCTATTATGGACCCTCTGACAAAAGAAGGTCAGGAACCAGAGGCTCTTGATGAACTGCCGTGTTTGATGATTATCATTGATGAACTGGCTGATTTGATGATGGTGGTTGGTAAAAAAGTGGAAGAATTGATTACTCGTCTGGCGCAGAAAGGTCGAGCATCGGGGGTTCATTTGCTATTGGCTACGCAGCGTCCATCGGTAGATGTTATCACCGGTTTGCTAAAAGCGAACGTACCTACCCGAATTGCCTTTCAGGTGCAGTCCAAAATAGATTCACGCACTATTCTTGACCAGATGGGGGCCGAACAGCTTCTCGGACATGGTGATATGTTATATATGCCGCCGGGCACCAGTATGCCAGTTCGTGTTCATGGTAGTTTCGTATCGGATGAAGAGGTTCATCAGATCGTGCAGCATCTAAAGAAAGGGGCGGCTCCAGAATACGAAGAGGCCATTTTGAATGGGCCTAAAGAAGTCAATCAATCATTGCCAGCGGCATTGCAGGCAGAATCCGATGACCCCGAAGATGACCCCTTGTATGATCAAGCTGTTGATTTTGTAACCAGAAGTCGAAAATCATCAATTTCTGCTGTGCAGCGGCAATTGAGGGTCGGCTATAATCGAGCGGCGCGCATGATTGAAACGATGGAAGCAGCAGGTTTGGTTGGACCGTTGGAACATGGCAAGCGCGAGATTTATGTGCCGCCAGTTGATGAATAATCGTTGGTATAGAAATATGATAAGAGTAATTTTTTCAGCCCTGGTTGTGGCTAGTATTATGAACTTTTCTGCCGCTGCGAAGGCACAGTCTGCCTCTGACAAGCTGCAGAACGTGTTATCAAAGTTGTCGGCAATGCAGGCGGATTTCAGCCAGAGAGTAATCAGTGTTGACAAGCAATTATTGGACGAAACGTCTGGTCGTTTCTTTCTGTCTCGACCAGGAAAGTTCAAATGGGATTATGCTGATGATGGTCAGAAAATCATCAGTGATGGTAAAAAAATTTATTTTTATAACCCGGATTTAGAGCAAGTTATTGTTAGAAGTTTAAAAAATGCGACGGCACAAGTGCCCAGCTTGATTCTGGTTGCCAATGATGCTCGTCTGGATGAACTGTTTGCGGTTAAGATATTACCAACCAGTGTTGGTTTGCAATGGTACTCCTTGACTCCTAAGTCAGAAGAGGCAACGTATCAACAAATGAAACTGGGTTTTGTAGGGGGTGAACTGTCATCGATTAATATCGTGGATGGTTTGGGCCAAACTACCCAATTACAGTTGAGTGCAGTGCAGACACGTAAGTCAATTGCCTCTAAGGAGTTTGCATTTGAAATCCCTGAGGGTGCCGATGTAATTAACGACTTTTAGCGCCAGACCTGATGACAACATATTGGTTAATTGCAATTGCTGGAGGGCTTGGCGCTGTAGCAAGGTTTGCGGCAGTGCGAGCAGTGGTTGGAATGTTGGGTAATGGCTTTCCTTATGGGACCTTGTTGGTAAATGTTGTTGGGTCTTTTTTGATGGGTTTTTTGTCGTGGTTGCTGTTGCATAAATGGGCCATCGATGAGTCCATTCGTTATGCTGTTTTAGTGGGCTTGTTGGGTGGTTTTACCACTTTTTCGAGCTTTTCACTGGAGGCTTTGCAGTTGATAGAGCAGCAGGCTTGGCTTAAAGCATTGTTTTATATGTCATCCAGTGTCATTGCGTGTGTGTTTATGTGTTTTCTAGGTTTATTTTTAGCGAAACAATTGTCCTGACTGGCGGTTGTTGTATTTTTTCGATTTCTATTACGTACTGAGTTATCTAAATGATTGATCCTCAACTATTGAGACAAGATGCTGCCACTGTGGCAGAAAAATTAACATTACGCGGCTATCAGTTTGATGTTGCTGCCTATGAAAAGCTGGAATCGCAGCGTAAACTTGTGCAGGTGGAAGCTGAAGCTTTGCAGGCGCAGCGCAAAAGCCAGTCTAAGCAGATTGGTAAGGTCAAAGCGGAAGGTGGCGACGTTGCTGCTTTAATGCAGCAGGTTAATGAGATGGCTGAGCAGCTGAAAAGCAAACAGGCTGAGATGGAACAGGTTCGCTTGGATATGGATGCGTTGCTTAAATCTATGCCAAATATTCCCCATGAGTCGGTTCCGGCCGGCCAGTCGGAAGATGATAATGTCGAAATACGTCGTTGGGGCGAACCACGCCAGTTTGATTTTGACGTCAAAGATCATGTCGATCTTGGTGCCGTTAATGCTGGTTTGGATTTTGAGCTGGCGACTAAAATAACCGGTTCAAGATTTGTTGTTATGCGTGATGGGATGGCTCGTCTACATAGGGCTTTGACTCAATTTATGCTTGATACTCATACTCGTGACCATGGTTATACTGAAGTGTATGTGCCTTATCTTGTGAATCAGGACAGTTTGTATGGCACTGGTCAATTGCCAAAATTCCTGGATGATCAGTTTCGAACTCAATCAGAGGATGATTATTTCTTGATACCAACAGCAGAGGTTCCAGTTACTAATATTCTGCGAGACACTATTGTTGATACGGCTGACCTGCCTATTAAAATGACCGCTCATACGCCTTGTTTTCGCCGGGAAGCGGGCAGCTACGGGCGTGATACGCGAGGCATGATTCGCCAGCATCAGTTTGAAAAAGTTGAATTGGTTCAGGCGGTTCTGCCAGAAGAGTCTTACCAGCGCTTGGAGGAACTCACTGCTAATGCTGAAGCTGTTTTGCAACAGTTGGAGCTGCCTTATAGAGTAGTTAATCTATGTGGCGGGGATTTGGGGTTTTCTGCGGCTAAAACCTACGATCTCGAAGTGTGGTTGCCCGCGCAGAATACTTATCGGGAAATCTCATCGTGCAGTAATTTTGAGGACTTTCAAGCCCGACGAATGTTGGCTCGTCATAGAAGTGGTAATCAGAAACCTCAATTGCTGCATACTTTGAATGGATCTGGCCTTGCTGTAGGGCGGACTTTGGTGGCTGTATTGGAAAATTATCAGCAGCAGGATGGAAGTATTAAGGTTCCTTCCTGCTTATTACCCTATATGGGAGGGCTTGAAAGCATTTAATTTGTGTTTTTGACCGTGTAATTTTGTTAAATACTCTTTTATTTGCAGTCAAGCATTTGCCTGAAGGCTAACAAGCGTTTAGAATCCTACCAGGTGTGTGGGTGTTTTAAAGAGTTGCTTGTTATGAAGTGGCGGGGGTTTCCTATGGTATCCAGTTGGCTTTTTCCAGAATTTGTGAATTAAGTATACTCACTCATCTATTATAATGCGCCACGCGTTAAATGAATTTTAGTTGGTATGCACTAACTCGAATATCAATATGGCATCTACGGTTTAGTTGTCTTATTTGAGATTGTTTTAGAGTATGCGATATACTTGAATTGTAGTTGTATGAGGCCTTAAGGCACTTGGAGTTATCTATGAAACTGTTAACAGTAGGCAAGTCCGCTATTTTTGCAGCGATTGTAATTATCGGATCAATGTTTACCTTGTCGGGTTATGCCCAGCTTTCAGGACAAGATCAGGAAAAAGAGGAAGAAACTGCTTTCGGCAATTTTCTGTACTCAGAAGCGAGTGACGCTACTCGTGCTGAAATGATTGAATTGCTTAATCGTGAAGATCCAACCATTGGTATTTTTGCGCATTCCTTATCAATGGGGCTGCCTATTGATGAAACTCTGGAAGCCGCTGTTCGTAATAACTCTGATCGTGGCCGGGAGTATTATGTATCGGCTGCATTCCTGTTGCCTCTTTTGGATTCAGCTGACAATATTCGTTTTACCACCTATGACTTTGACGATATGGATAAGGAGGATTCCGCCAGAGAGGTGCTGAAACGCTTTTTTGATGATCGAGAGATTCTATCCTTCACGCCAGAGTGGCATTATGGCGAGTCTCATATGCAAGTGGCTGTTTCTGAGCTTAAAGAATTAGTAAAGGAATACGATAGCAATAATTATTGGTACAAAGAAGACGATTTGTCAAAGAACCCGAAGCCAGGCAGACCTATTTTTATCCAGATGTTTTCCGATAATGGCTCGGTTGTCATAAATGACTTGGATCGAATTAATAAAGCGGATGATAACAGCACATTGCCTGTTGTTTTTGTTTTTAATGACAATTTTGAACGACCCGTTTCGCGTATGACACAGCCAGTGACTGTGAAAAGTGTCATTGCTGATTATAATGGTAATAACCTGATGGTTACTCCAACACCTGAATGGTCTTTGCGCGAATATCATACGCTCGCTGATATTGATGAGTTGTATGATGTGTTTCGCGTGCCTGAAAAGGACGATGTAGATTCTGAACGTTGGCAGGAAATAGAAAACCGTATAAAACAGGACGGCATTCGCGAATCTTTTATTATTACTATATTACCTGGCGGTGGTGCAAGTGCTGGCGCCAGTGGCTCTAGTGATGATAATAAATCAAGCAATGGTTTGGGCTCAGGGCTTGAAGTGCTTGGTGATGGCGCTGTAGTCAATAGGCTGGATAAAATTGCAGTTGCCAAATCTCTAGGTTATACCGAATTGCCAGTTGTGTTCTATTACGTTGACAACCAACGAGTGAAGCCTTATCGGCTTGGTTTACGCCATTTGGCTTATGTCGCCGTTCAGGCGGGAATGAGTCCAAGCAGTGTTGCTTTTACTGGGGTTGGTACGCCAGGTACCACCACTGGAGGTAATGGTGGTTTTGGACCGCCAGTGCCACCAACACCGACGCCTCCGAGGCCGCCAGTAACGCCGGAGCCGCCGGAGCCGCCACGGTGTCCTTCACCGCCATGTGCGCTATAATCTGATTGCGTTGATAATATATAAATAATTGAGGAAGTAATATGAAGATGTGGATTCAGTCCCGTTATACCGTGTTATCTGCTTTGCTGGTGGTTGGCACCGCGCAGGCACAAGTGGCGAATGTACAAATCACCAATAATGGGGTTTCACCCGCTTCTAATACCTTTCGTTCATTCAACGACAGTTCATTGACACGAGACCGTGATTTACAGAATGCTCTTGATTTGTTGGAAGACTTTTACCCTTCAATTGAAGTTTCTTACTCCCGACATGACAATGTTCGTCGGCGTAATGACTCAGAAGAAAACGATACTAAGCTGACGATTGCTCCGAGTTTGGAGTATCGCAATGATATTGGTCGCCATTCTCTATATCTGGCAGCATCAGCTCTACTAAATCGCCACAATACATTCGACCAGGAAGATTCCGAAGCAATTAATTTGCGCGGCATGCTGAGTCTGGATGTGAGTAATCGCTTTGATTTAAATGTTTATGCGGGTGTTAATAACACCTATGAAGAACGTGGTGTTTCAGGCAGTAGAACTTTGGGAAGTGTTGGTCAGCTCAATAATATTAACGAGCTTGATGAAGGCCCCGATGAAGTGGATATAAAAACCATTGGCGCTGACTTGGTCTATGGCAAAGGTATCAGTCGGTTCAATTTAGTCCTTGGCTTTGAGAAAAACGATATCGATTTTGAAAATAACTTTCAAGGCTCTACTGTTGGACCTTTCGCTAATCGCAATCGTGAATCTGATTCCATTCACTTGGATGTGAGCTATGAAATAGGTGCACGTTTGAAGGCTTTCGGACGAATTGAAAATACGGATATAGATTATGATCGTTCGTCAGCGAATTTGGACAGTGAACTTGATGCCTATTTGATAGGGCTACGCTATGCCGCTAGTTCTAAACTCAATGGTGTTGTCAGCGTTGGTAAACAAAATAAAGACTTCGAGCTTGCTAGTCGTGAAGACTATGACGGTTCCAGCTATTATGTGAATTTGAACTATAACCTTCGCCCTTATTCTATAATCAGCTTGAATGCTTCAAAGCTGGTAGAAGAAGCTGGCGATGATAATTCAGATTATTTTGTCAGCTCCTTGTTTGGAGTTTCCTGGTCACATGCGTTAAGTGAACAGCTATCCTTGGGTGTCTACTATAAAGCTATTAATGATGAATTTAATAATGCGCGTGAGGATGATTTCGATGACTTTGGTTTGAACGTTGATTACATATGGCGTCGTTGGTTAACCGTTGGTTTGAATTACGGCAAAATCAAACGTGACTCCAATCGTTCTGGAATACCATATGACGAAAAGTATATTGGTATTACACTTAAATCTGACTTACGTCGTTTTTAATTATTACATTGGAAACAAACTGTGCTGTACCTTGTTTTACATTGTTTTAGTTGGCTTTATCGTTCAAATATTTGGGTAACTCTTTAGGGTGTTAAAGAGGGATGCTAAAGGTTACCCATTATTATTTATAAATATGTTCATGTTTATGAATTTGCTCCTTGGAATGCAATAAATTCTTGATAATTTCGTAACGTACTATTTTAAGATTAATAGATAATGCAATATATAACTTACTTTTCCGCTATTTTTATCCTGCTGGTATCGAACTTTTCCGTTGTGGCACAAGTTGAACAGCCAGAGGTAGCCAGTCAAAATATTATGGCTGACCAATTAATAGCGGCTAATGGTAAATGGGAAGTTAAACAATCGAAAAAGACAGTTAAAACTTCTTCAGCTACACCTTCGGTGACAAACACTGAAGAGACAATCCAGTTGTATACTTATAATTCCCAGATCCCTTTACCGCCATTGTCGATGCAACGGGCACAAGATATTATTTATATAGATAAGCAAGGGAAATGGGCAAATGTCCGTATCAAAGGCGGTGTGCCTGGTTGGGTTGTAAGTACCGCTGCAAAACAGTTGCCGGATAATAGAGTAGAAATTGCCAGAGACAAGGCTAAAATTTATATAAGCCCAAGCTTAAAATCACGATATTTAGTCTCTTTGCCTCAAGGTTATGATTCTGTTGTTATTGCTAATACAGGGCAGTGGTTGCAGATTGAGGCACCATCTTGGGTTAAATTGAAAATGCCTATGAATCAATATCAGGCAATTATGGCTAATAAGATTTCGACACAGGAAAGTGGCCAGAAAACAAATGTCGCACAAACTGTTGTGCCGCAGCTTGTTGATGTAACTGAGGAGGACAGCTCTACTTCTGAGAGCCAAACTGATTCTACAACGAATACGACAGACCAAACAGCAATTGCTGGACAGTCAACCAATGCTAGGAATGTCCCTATTCAGGAAATTGAAACGCAGGCAGTGACAACTCAAGCAGTTAAGCCGGAAACACCTTCGGCAAGTGCCAGTGTTGCTTCACAAGTTAATACCAATCAAAGTGGTAATTTTACCTATTTGTTGACCCCTGGAGATGTTATTTCAATTAGCGTATTTGGGGAACCAGACATGACTCTGTTGAATCAACGAATCCCGGAAAACGGCTTGATTTCGTTTCCATTGATTGGGCAAATTTCAATAAAGGATAAAACAGCAGCTTCCGTTGAAGCTTTGATCGCCGATAAATTGTCGTCAGGTTATTTGCGTGATCCTAAAGTTAATCTGGTGATCACGGCTTACCGACCACTGTACGTTAGAGGAGCTGTTACTACGCCGGGTTCTTATGATTATACCGAAGGCCTGACTATTGCTAAGGTTCTGACAACCGCTGGTGGGGTCAGTCGAACAGCAGTCAAAGACACCATTAAGCTGTATCGTAACGATCAATTGTTCCTGCAAAATTTAACTATTGACAGTCAAACGCTTATCCAACCTGGTGATATCATTACTGTTGAAGAATCGGTTCAAGTCAGTGAAGAAGCTAACCAGTTTATCTACCTGCATGGTGAAGTCAATAAACCAGGCGGCTATACTTATCGAAAAGGTTTGACTGTAGAAAAAGCGGTAGCTTTAGCGGGTGGTTTTTCTCCCCGAGCTTCAAAACGAAAAATAGGTATATCAAGAGAGGTTCCGGGGCAGGAAAAACCGGAGCAATTAAAAAAGGTAGAGCTGTATCTGGATTTGAAACCAGGCGATGTCATTAATGTTGGGGCCAGTTGGTTTTGAATAAGTCGCTTGATGTTGGTCAAAAATCAAGCAGGCCTGAATCAGCCAGGGTTAATGCGTATTTGGATAATTGGTTGAATGATACTGGCAAGGGGCGGGAAAGTAAGTCATTACAGCATCTCTTCAGCACTTTACTTCAGTATAAATGGAGCATTGTATTACTGTTCATCATTGGTTGTATAGCTGGTGCGCTGAAAGCAATTAATGAAGATCCTATTTATCGGGCTCAGTTGACAATGTTGGTCGAGCCATCGGTATCGCGCGCGTCAAATCAACCTATATTGTTTAACCCTTATGGCTTTCGCTTTTACGAAACCCAGTATGAAATGCTGCGAAGCAGGACTGTAGCAACACGGGTAGTTGATAATTTACAGCTAGTAGATCGTCAAGGTTTGAGTCAAATTCTGGTTCCACCTTCCTTTGGCGTTAAACTAAAGCAAACCTTGGCCAGTTTGCCCTTTATGGAGAGAATCATCACCGATGTTGATCTCTCTGTTGAGAAAATTGATCAATTAGTGACGACTGACTTGGAAAGGCAGCAGAAACGCAATTGGCTAGTGAATGTTATACAGGGCGGTGTGCGAGTTCGAGGAACTGATAAGTCACAATTAATTGCAGTGTCTTTTGACTCACCTGATCCTGAGTTTGCTGCTGAAATAGCCAATCAATTAGTTGAAGCGTATATAAATACTGGTTTGGAATCTCAGTTGAGTCGTTCTGAAAAAACCAGTGCATGGTTGGTTCAACGGTTGGAACAAGTACGCAAAAACCTGACGGAATCAGAGCAGCAACTGCAGAACTATTTGTTGGATAAAGGAGCGGTTGATTTACAACGTACTAAAGAAATTTCTTCGCAGCAATTATCATCTCTGAATCAGGAATATATTGCAGCACGCGCTCGCTATGACGAACTTAGTAAGCGTTATGGCTCAAAGCACCCCAGGATTACCGCAGCGCGTTCGGAGCTTTATGCCGCAAAGGCGCGATACGATAATGCGTCGAAAGGTGTTGGAGGCTCTAAACAAAAGGAATTTGAACTGTCCAAATTGGAACGAGATATTGAAGTGAATCAGCAATTATATGATTTGTTCCTGACAAAATTTCGTGAAGCTGATCTTGCTACCAGTGACCGATTAAGCAGTGCTCGAATTATTGATAAAGCCTTGGCGCCATCATCGCCAATACATCCTGATAAGCAGAAAATAGTATTTTTATGGGGTTTGGCTGGTTTGTTTTTAGGTATGTTGCTGGCGTTTTTGCGAGACCAACTTGATACTACTTTCAAAGGACCTCAGCAACTTGAAGATGCTTTACAAATGCCATTGCTGGGAGTGATTCCTCGGACTAAAGAAAAAGGAAAAGCTGAGGCTGAACGTCAATATCTAGCTGATTTGCGATCGCCTTTTGCCGAGTCAATTAATCATATTCGCACCGGTATAGTCTATTCTGATGTGGATAACCCGCCTAAAATAGTTCTGGTGACGTCATCAGTGCAAGGTGAGGGCAAGACTACAACGTCATCAAATCTGGCCTTGTCTTTCGCTCAATTAGGCAAAACTCTGTTGATTGATGCTGACTTGCGACGTCCGAGAATCAAGAACGTTACCCAGACGCATTCTGATCATGGCCTGGTTGATTATGTGGCTGGAGCTGTTGAGTTGGAGGATTGTATCGTCAGTGATCATGATTGTGAGCAACTGGATATACTGAATTGCGGCATGCCACCGCCGAATCCGCTGGAACTGCTGGCTTCAGTGAAAATGCGCTCAGTATTGGAGCAGTTGTGTAAGCAATATGATCATGTCATTATCGATACAGCGCCTATTTTACCGGCGAGTGATGCGATTGTTCTGGGGCAAATTGCTGATGCAATTGTGATGGTGGTTGAAGCTGACAAGACCCGTTCTCATATAGCGGAGGATGCGGTGAAACGTTTGCATTCGGCTCATGTGGAACTGACTGGCCTGGTGCTTTCGCAAGCGAATATTGAGCGGATTAAATCATACCGTTATGGCGGTTATTACAGCGCTTACTACCAGGCCGATTAGAGGTATATAGCGTTTGATAGATAGGCAAACTAAAAATGATGGTGATAATTGGCTTGAGTTGATTTTATGGCCTTTTGCTGTCTGTTTTTACGTTTGTTGTTTATAGAATTTTACTAAATAAAACTTTTCATAAGGACGAATGCATATATGGCATATTCGATAGGTCGCAGGGTAATAATTCTCTTTGCTATTATGCTTTGCTTGCTTGCGGCCCATTACTTTTATCGAATATGTAACAGCGAATATCAACTCTATAAGGCTGAACAGCTGTTGAGTAAAAATTCTGCAGATATTGGTTTGTCGGCAATTGATAGCACTATCCTACAATTAAAACAGGCTCCTGCTACGGCAGTCAGCTCTGCTCGTAAATATCGACTTCTGGCAAGGCTTTATCGATTGCAGGCAAGCAAAAGTGTATGGCGTACACGAATACGGGGTTCTTACAGTGATGCTCTATACCATAACTATAATGCAATTAACCAGAATCCATATAATCTGCAAGCATGGATTTTAAATCTGGATCTGCAACAGGCTTTGTCGGTGGAATTGGAGCAACAGCAATGGTCTTTAGCAAATGTGTTATCTCTTGGTAAATGGAACCTTGAGGCAATGCGTTTTGGTGGTTTCTATTGTGTTCTATACTGGCATAAATTATCCGATTCTATACAGGATCAATGTCGTATTACTCTGGATAATGTGCAAGCCGACACGACTTACAACAGGCATTTCCTGAACTCTTTAAGAACTATCGGCGATTATGAAGCGATACTTTCCCAAGCCAGAAAACCAAAGGGGGAATAATGAATATTAAAGGTGTTTTAGAACAGATGGTTTGGTGGCTGTTTTTACTGTTGTTGATCGCAATACCTCTGCCTTTTGGTGCCTTTGACGGTTTTTACTGGTCACTATTTGCAACTATCTCCAGCTTGTTGCTGGCAGGGTATTTGTTGCTCCAGTTTTTTGGCTTCCAGAGAGATTTCTATTATCAAGGTCTATATCAGGCGAGATATATATTGCTGCTGATGATAGTTCAGCTGATTTATGTGGCTTGGCAAAGCATCGCCACAAGTGAACTATGGCCAGGTGTTATCAGTGCCGACCTGCCCAAGCCTGCATGGCTTCATGTGCCCGAAAACCAAAGTATATATCCAGGCGCTGCCTTACCATGGTTGGCGAAGTCATTGTTTACGATCAGTATGTTTACGCTGGCTTTATGTTTGATTAATACACGCCGCCGAATCAAATGGATAGTTTACTGTTTGCTGGGTTCTGCAGTATTGCATGCTTTTGTTGGAATCCTGGCTAAATACTCTGGTTTACATTTAGTTCCATTAGAGACAGTCGATGGTCACTTTGACGTCTCTAGGGGGCTGTTTGTTAATCGAAATCACTATGCGGCAATGGTCAATTATGGGATTGCCATGTTGATGATCAGTGGAGTCTACTTCTGGTATACCAAACCACCGCTGTATGGGTTCAGACAGTATGTGTTAGCTTTTCTGGATACACTTTTGTCCCGCAAGCTTGTTTGGTGTGTTTTATTGGTGTTGTTGATGATGTGCCTGAATTTCAGCACATCAAGAGCAGCAGCTTTAGGCATGATTGGTTCGCTTGGAGGAGTAATGGCATTTGCTATCTTGGTTGATGCTCAGCTACGCAGCGCCTGGAAATGGTATTTGTTGATTCTTTTGCTGATGATTTGCGTTGTTTTTATAGGTAACAGCTCAGGGTTAATGGAACGCTTGCATAGCGGTGCATTGAGCATTGGTGAACGATCTGAACAATGGCGACTCAGTATAGATATCTTTCAACAACACTGGTTGTTTGGCAGCGGAGCTGGCACTTATGCCGAAATATTTCAATGGCACCGCTCTTACGGTGATCTAAGACAGGTTGTTTATGACCAGGCACACAGCGTTTATGTGCAAACGTTGGTCGAGCAAGGTATCGTTGGCTTTATTCTATGGATAGCAGTGTTTGTTCTGATCATTAAGCAGATGGTATCAGGGTTCATACGAAATAATAGCCGCTATGTACGTTCAGTGGTGTTGGGATGCTTGCTGGGAATATGTATGGCATTATTGCAAGCCATGGTTGACTTTAATTTATTGCTGCCAGCGTTAAATATCTATTTTTATTGTATAGTGGCTATAGGTTTTTCAGCAATTTCTGTTTATAAACGTCTACCAGATAGTTCTGCATAGGTGCATTGGCGGTTCGGGCTAAACCGAAGTTCTATAACCAGGCTGTTTTCGACCTCGGTTTTAAATAAAATAATAAGATAAATAAATAATGAACAATAATTCTCAATATTCCCTTAAGCGTACCAAGAAAATTTTAGTGACAGGTGGTGCTGGTTTTTTAGGATCTCACTTATGTGAACAGCTCTTAGCGAGTGGCGCGGATGTCATTTGTGCCGATAATTATTTTACTGGTACAAAGAAAAATATTGCTCATTTGTTGTCTAATCCGAATTTTGAACTGATGCGGCATGATGTCACCTTTCCGTTGTATGTTGAAGTCGGCGAAATTTATAACTTAGCATGCCCAGCGTCTCCTGTTCATTATCAACATGACCCTGTACAAACCACCAAAACCAATGTTCATGGAGCTATCAATATGCTGGGGCTCGCAAAACGTACGGGTGCCAAAATACTTCAAGCGTCAACCAGTGAAGTTTATGGGGATCCAAGCATTCATCCACAAACAGAAGAATACTGGGGTAATGTAAATCCAATTGGCATTCGCTCTTGTTATGATGAAGGAAAACGTTGTGCTGAAACCTTGTTTTTTGATTACCATCGCCAACATCAGATGTTGATTAAGGTTTTGCGTATCTTTAATACCTATGGGCCTCGTATGCACCCGAATGATGGCCGCGTGGTATCCAATTTTATTGTTCAGGCACTACAGCATCAACCGATCACCGTATATGGTGATGGACAACAGACGCGATCATTCTGTTATGTTGATGACCTGATTAGTGCCATGGTTAAGCTGATGAACACCTCTGATGATGTCACTGGGCCAATAAATGCCGGCAATCCGAATGAATTTACTATCATTGAGCTTGCTGAGTTGGCCAAAGAACTTACTAATTCCCGTTCTGAAATCATCCGAAAGCCCTTGCCCAGTGATGACCCCAAGCAGCGCAAACCTGATATTTCTGAGGCTGAAAAGGTATTAAACTGGAAACCTACTGTTGAATTGCGTCAAGGGCTTGAAAAAACGATTCATTATTTTGACCAATTGCTGACAAATGCTTAAGCGAAAGCTTCTGTTAGGCCTGTATGTTTTCGTTGATCGTCAATTACAAAACCATTATTTGATGTAGCACTATGTGTGGGATTGCTGGTAGTTTCTCTTATGATGAAAGTGTGGCTGTTAACACTGAAGCTGTGCGCCTTGCTTCTGCAGCGATGACTGTTAGAGGGCCAGATGGTGATGGGTTCTGGCAACACGATGACCAGTCTATCGCTTTGGCTCATCGACGTTTGGCAATCATCGATTTGTCCAGTTCAGCTGCGCAGCCCATGTCCGATAGCTCTGGTCGTTATGTGATCACTTATAATGGAGAGATTTATAATTACATCGAATTGCGTCAGCAGTGTGAACAACAAGGTTATCAATTTACAACTCAATCGGACACTGAGGTATTACTGGCCCTGTATCAACTTTATCAAGCTGACATGTTGACCCGTTTACGGGGCATGTACGCTTTTGCCATCTGTGACACCGTCAATAAGTCCTTGCTGCTGGCACGAGATCCACACGGCATCAAGCCTTTATACATTGTTGAGCATAATCAGGGAGGTACTAAACAGTGCTATTTTGCTTCTTCCTTGCAGGCACTGATCAAAGCCGACCTGATTGATGAGCAGAAAACCGACTCAGCTGCGACCGCTGGATTTTTTCAAACGGGGAGCGTGCCCGAACCTTTTACATGGTATCAGCAGGCCAAACAATTGCTTGCAGGAACTTATCTTTTATTATCACAGGAACAGGAGTCCAGTGATAGCAGTAGGCAGTGTTTACCTCAAAGCCAGAGTGATATTGCATTATTACCCTCTAAACACTATTGGCACCTACCTTCGGTTGTTGAAACTGCTCAAGATACGATGGTCAGCAATGTTGATGCCCCAGACCTCATATGTAAAGCAATAACGGAATCGGTCCGAGCGCATATGATTGCTGATGTTCCAGTAGGTATATTTTTGTCAGCAGGGATAGATTCTGGTGTATTGGCTAGTTTGATGGGGCAATACAGTGAACGCCCAATAACGGCCATTACTCTGCGTTTTGCTGAATACAAAGATACTGCACAGGACGAGTCTATATTGGCTGCTGAAATAGCTCGCCGATATGGTATGGAGCATCATATATATACTTTAAATAAGGAAGAGTTTATTGAAGAGCTCCCCATGTTTTTTGCTGCCATGGAGCAACCAACGATAGATGCATTAAATACGTGGTTTGTTGCTAAAGCAGCAAAACACCTTGGTTTAAAAGTAGTTATTAGCGGTGTAGGGGGAGACGAATTGTTCGGCGGTTACCCTTCCTTTAAAAGAATTCCCAAACTGCTGTCTCTAAGACCATTATTATCATCGTTTTTTAAATTGCCATTTTCTCGATCTTTATACAGAAGAGTGTTGAAAATGAGTGGGAATTGTCGTCTTTCAAAGTGGGCTGCATTACCGGATTATGCCAATTCAGTAGTCAGTGCCTACCGCCTGCAAAGAGGTGTGTTTTTATCTGAAGAACTGGCTCCGGACTTGCAGCAAGCACTGATGAGCTTGGAACGGGTATTGGATTTGACCAAGCTAACGATTGCTGGGGCTGATGTTCGCCGTAATGTGAGTTTGTTGGAATCGCAATGTTATTTGCGTAATCAATTGCTTAGAGATGCAGACTGGGCTGGTATGGCACATTCGGTGGAAATTAGAACTCCTTTAGTGGATAGTCAATTATCTGAAGCCTTGGCAGTGGTTCCTGACTCAGTTTTGTATCAGAAAAATAAGGGAGCCTTAGCCCAGTTATTGCCTGAAGCCGATTTTGAGTTATTATCTTCAAGACCTAAAACTGGGTTCACTTTACCGATGCGTGCCTGGTTAAACCAGCGTGAACAATTTCCTGAAGGTCTGCATTGGTCGCAGTATCATGCACGGCATGTCGTCGAGCGTTTTGACAATTATAACTAACACACTATAGTTTATGCCTGAATTAGACAAAACTGCATTGATAACCTCAATCCAACCAACCGGTGGAGGGGTGCCGCGGATGGTTCGCTTTATCATTGCCTGCTTGTTAAAGCGAGGTTATAAAGTTCGTCTGGCTTACTATGAGCCGTACAGTGTTTCTCCTTGGTTATCTATACCCTTGTATCGTTGCGTATTGTTACCTTTCAGGGCTAAAAAAAGACGAATGCCAACAGTGAATGTAACCGAATATGAAGGAATAACTGCGACAGGTATTGGTTGTTGGGCTCCAGAGCTGGAATTTACCAATTACTGGCAATCATCGCGTTGGAAAGCAGAAATAGAACAGTGCGATTTTCACTTATGTGTTTCGGGTTCTAATTTAGCAGCCTTGCCATTCTTACAGATGAAGTTGCCATTCTTGGCGTGGGTTGCTACGCCTTGGCTGGAGGATAGAGAACATCGCGTTAGCCAATTCCCGTGGTATCGTCGGTGCTTAGATGCTGTCATTGTGCAACCGATGTGTCGTTACTTAGAAAAACGTATCCACCAGACTGGTAATACTATTGCCCTGAGTGATTATACCCGTCGCTCAATTAATCAAATTGTCGGACCTGTAGTTAACAAGGTGATGTTTCCTCCTGTTGATACTGAGAAGTTTTCTCCTGTAAGTGCTAAAGCTGATCTAGCAAGCTCTGCTACTGGTGCTACCAAGATACGACTGGGATTTGTTGGGCGTTTTGAAGATCCACGAAAAAATATCGGCTTGTTATTGGATGCATTTGCACTGTGCCGACAAGACAATAGCGAACTTGAACTGGTATTGATAGGTGATACGCCATCGGAGCAAACTCAACAAAAATTGCAACAACTGGCTATAAAAGACCATGTTTCGATTGTTTCCTATGTGTCGGATGATACTTATCTGGTTGAGCAATTGCAGTCTCTGTCCGTTTTTATCATTCCATCACATCAGGAGGGTTTGTGCATAGCTGCTCTTGAGGCTATGAGCTGTGGTGTCCCTGTTATCAGTACGCATTGCGGTGGGCCACAAGATTATGTCAAACATGGTGAAAATGGTTTGCTGGTTGCTGATAATGCAGGTGCCTTAAAAGAGGCCGTTTTACAAATTATTGACGACACAGCAGTATTGAGTGAGTATTCTACGCAAGCGCGTAAAACCGCTGTCGAACAATTCTCAGCCGCTGTAGCAGAGCGTAGATTCTGGCAATATTTTACACAAGTTTACCCTTAGTTATTCTGACAGGTGATGTAATTGTCGTGTTGCTAAAAATAAATAACAAGAGAGCATTTTAGAGTGAGCAAAAAAATAGTCATTACAGGTGGAGCAGGTTTTATTGGTGTTAATTCCGCTCAATATTTTTCTAATCAAGGTTGGCAAGTTGTGATTGTTGACAACTTATCCCGCGGTGGTACTGACTTGAATTTGCAGTGGTTGATAGCCGAAGGTGAGACACAAAAATATCCCTATCCAGTTATTTTCGAACAATTGGATATCCGTGATGGGCAGGCGATCGCTAGTCTCATGCAGCAACAACAGCCTGATGTTGTGCTGCATCTTGCTGCGCAAGTCGCTGTAACCACATCAGTCAACGATCCGAGAGAGGATTTTGATATCAATGCACTGGGATCTTTCAATGTGCTTGAAGCCATTCGATTGCATAGCCCGGATAGCTTTTTCATCAACGCGTCGACGAATAAAGTTTATGGAAAAATGGATGACCTGAACGTCGTCGAACGCAATGGTCGTTATGAATATGACGATCTGGTAGCGGGTGTGGCTGAAACCAGAGGGTTAGATTTCCACTCTCCTTATGGCTGCTCAAAAGGAGTTGCCGATCAATACACTATAGACTATGCCCGAGTCTACGGGTTGCGAACGGTCACTTTACGCCAGTCCTGTATTTATGGTCCAAGGCAATTTGGCATTGAAGATCAGGGTTGGGTAGCCTGGTTTACCATCGCGGCTCTGTTGGAAAAAAATATTACTATTTATGGTGATGGTAAACAGATTCGTGATGTGTTGCATGTCCATGATCTGGTCAATGCCTATGCGGCGGCAATTGATAATCAAACGCAGGCAGCGGGCCAGGCCATCAATATAGGTGGGGGGGCGGATAATACTTTGTCATTACTTGAATTAATTGCACAATTAGAGCAGCAATTGGATATTCGTATACCGTTGATATGGGATGATTGGCGACCAGGTGATCAACCGGTGTTTGTCTGCAATTTGCAAAAAGCAAAGAATCTATTAAATTGGCAGCCACAGTTATCGGTTTCTGCGGGATTAACGCAGTTAATCGACTGGGTTAAACCGAATGCAGATTTATTTAAACAGCTGAAATTATAGGCCTGAAACCGTGAGCTCTTCGAAACAACAAGATTGGTTTGCCCATGATCAGGTAACGGTGATCAAACCTCGTCAGGGCCTGCATATTCTAAACATTTCTGAGCTATGGGCTTATCGGGATTTGTGGCTGACGTTGATTATGCGTGATATCAAAGTCCGTTATAAACAAACTGTATTGGGTGTGGCCTGGGCGGTTATACAGCCAGTGACAACCATGCTTATTTTTACTCTTATCTTTGGTCGCCTGGCGAAAATTCCCTCAGATGGAATGCCATATCCGATATTTGTATTTTCAGGTTTACTTGCATGGAACTTATTTTCCTCGGCTATCAGCAGCGCGGGTAATTCTCTGGTTGGTGCGTCCAGTTTGATCACTAAAGTCTATTTTCCACGTATCATTGTCCCATTGAGTTCTTTAGGGGTTGCAAGCATCGATTTTTTGATTGCCAGTGGCATACTCATGCTTATGATGATGTTTTATGGCATAGCAATCAGTTTGAAGCTTCTATTGCTTCCTGTGTTATTGTTTGGCTTGTTGACCACAGCTGTTGGTATTGGAGTTTGGTTGGCAGCGATAACAGTCACTTACCGTGACTTTCGTTTTGTTATCCCTTTCATGGTGCAAATCTGGATGTACGTAACGCCAGTGGTGTATCCCATTTCCTTTTTACCCGAAGGGTGGCGGTGGTTGATGTACTGCAATCCTTTAGTGGGGTGGATAAGTGGTTTTCGTGCAGCTTTTTTAGATCAACCAATTGATTGGTTGGCAATTGGCAGCTCTGGATTGTTTAGCATCGTGTTGCTGGTAGTAGGTTTACGCTATTTCGTTAAAGTCGAAACACGGTTTGCGGATGTGATTTGATATGAGCATCGATGAAAAATTCGCTATTGTGGCTCAAGGCTTGGGCAAGCAATATACTATCGGCGGAGCAGAGCCTAATTACGACAGCTTCAGAGATATGCTGACTGGCTGGTTGAAAAGTCCATTTCAAAAATATAAAACGCTGAAGGGACAAGGGCAGGACAATAAATTCTGGGCGTTGCAGGATCTGAATTTTGCCGTTGAGCCGGGCCAGATTGTTGGGGTTATTGGGCATAATGGAGCAGGCAAAAGCACGCTGTTGAAGGTGGTTACACGCATCACCGCGCCAACGGTAGGCAGTGTGACAATACGAGGCAGAGTAGCCAGCCTCCTGGAAATTGGCACTGGTTTTCATCCTGAGCTGACAGGGCGTGAAAATATTTACCTCAATGGTTCTATCCTAGGAATGAAGCGTGCTGAGATTCGTAAGAAATTTGATGAAATTGTTCAATTTGCTGAAATCGAACAGTTTCTGGATACCCCTGTGAAACGTTATTCCAGTGGTATGTATGTACGCCTGGCATTCGCAGTGGCCGCTAACTTAGACGCCGATGTACTCTTGGTTGATGAAGTTCTCGCTGTGGGTGATCAAAAATTCCAAAATAAATGCCTGGGCAAACTTGGAGAAGTGTCTGGTCAAGGTAGAACCGTTTTATTTGTCAGCCATAACCTAAGCATGGTGAGTAAGCTCTGTGATAAAACATTATTTCTAGAGAAGGGTAAAGTGAAGCTGTTTGCTGATACTCAACAAGCTATTGCGGAATATACTTCCAGTCGGCTGGATGCAGATAATGGCGAGCTACCGGGTTTTACTGGGTCTTTAGAAGGAACTATTGCAATTAAATCGATTTTAATTAATGGAGAAAATACTCATGAAATAACAATTTCTCCCAGCGATAAAATTCGGGTTGTATTGGGTTTTAAATGTAATAGACAGTTAGAAAAAGCACGTGTAACTATTTCATTCGTTAAAGACGGGGTGATTGTATTAAGCCAACATGATACGCATACGCCGAATACCTTAGAAACGGGTGATTATGAGGTAGACTTCAGTTTGGATGAGAAGTTATTGGCACCAGGGCGTTATTCCATCTCATTAGGAATATCAGATCAGGAAACCGGAACTTGGATTTGGGGGCTGGAACAACGAATTTTTCAAATTAGTGAAGAATGGTCAGTTGACTATCAGCCAGAAGAAAGCATGGGTATGGTTAATATCCAATCCCTGGCTCAGCGGCGACGGCTGTAGGTTTTCTCGGTATGATTCAAGCTTCTATTGTCATTCCCACTTGCAATCGACTGAAAATGTTGAATTGTGCTGTGAAATCTGTGGTGTCAGCTGCGACAAAAGCGGAATTAGACTCAGTGTCTTATGAAATTATTATCGTGGATGACTCAGGTGGCCCGTTGAGTGATATCGTCATTGATAATCAATCCGCACCAATACACGTGTTTTCCAATCCAACAGCACCCAGAGGTGGTCCTTCCAGCTGCCGTAATTTTGCCGTTAGCCAGGCAAAAGGCGAGATTATCTTCTTTTTGGATGATGATGATCTTTTTCTTGAAAACCGTTTTGTACATTGCCTGCCCGCTTTTAAACAGGAAAACGTTGATGTTGTATTAGAGCCTTCTATTCGAGAGGTTTATGTTGAAGGTGAAAAAAAGGAATTTATCAGTGGACCACAAGGGCCTGTTGATAATGTATTTTCCTGGATGTTAACGGGCGATGTTACAACTCATATAGCAACCGGAGCGACGTCGTTCAGAAAATCTATTTTCGAGCAGGTAGGAGGTTTGGATGAACGGTTGGCTAGCTGCGAAGATGGGGAGTTGTTGCTGCGCTTTTGTTATCTGGCAAAAGTAAAATTAATTGATATAGAGCCTGTTGTGCATTGTATTACGCACGAACTCAACATCTCTCGAGAATCTGAGCGAAGACGGTTTGAAAATATGCGAGCCTTAAAAGTGTTATCTCAGAATTTGCAAACCAGTGAACAGAGTAATCCTCATAATGATTCATTTTTGAAGCATTTTATAAGTGCCAAACTCAACTATTTATTGCACTGCTGTTATACCGATTACGCCTATTTTCGCGGTGTTATTGAGGGTTTGCATGTTTTATATTATTTTCGATGGGATTGCCTGAGCGTAGCAAATATAAAAAGTATTCTGGTGTTGCTGTTTAAGATTCGCGGGCAGAATTCGTGAACTATCGATTAGCTTTAACGAATGGTCTGCGCAGCTTATTGCCAAGATCTGTAAAACAAGGGCTGAAAAAATGCTTAGGTTTACCTCTGGCAAGGATACATAATGATTGGAGTATTGTAGAACCAATAGGACGTACAGAAGATGTTCATATCGTTATCGACGTGGGTGCGCGTAATGGATGGTTCAGTCAGTGCTGGCTTGATTGGAATCCACAAGCCCGCATTCACCAATTTGAGCCTGAACCCATAGCGGCCAAAAAATTGGCTGCTAAGGCTGAAAGTTCTGAACAAATAACATTTAATGCCGTAGGCTTGGGCAATAAAGAGGAAAACCTACCGTTTTATTATTTAACTGAATCGACAGTGTCGAGTTCGTTCTTACAACCAAATGAACAGGCATGGAATGAGCTACGTTTTCAACATGGCGATATTGATGTTTCGTCTTTACCTATTATGCGTTTGGATGATTATTGTGCGCAACAGGAAATACAGGCTGTTCGGTTAATCAAAATTGATGTGCAAGGTTTTGAACTCAAAGCGTTGCAAGGAAGTCTAGAGACCTTGGCTAAAACGGATTATGTTCTTGTTGAGTCAGCAATAAAGCCGCTTTATCATGATGCCGCCAGTTTTACCCAAGTACATGAATTCATGGCAGCTCAGGGCTTTCACCTACAAACAATGCGGGCTTGGCATCGAGGTAATCATGTGTTGATGGAGACGGATATGCTCTTTCGTCATAATCGTTTGGCTGGACCTGTCGATGAATCGATAGATCGCATCTATAACCAGGTTTGATTATGTCAGATATGCCTGGAAAAAATGCTTCAGTATTGTTTGTAGCCCCTTCAGCTTATCCATTGGGTGGCGTTGCTGTTTGGTTGCGGTATGTGCTGACAGGTCTTGTAGAGAATGGTTTTTCAGTGCATTTAGGCTTGCTTGCTGGGCAGTTTCATAACATCGAGGAATATCTTGCAGAGCATGACATTGATCATGAAAAGGTGACAGTTGTTCCTATATATTCTCGAAGCGGTACCCGTGAAGGCAGAGTGCAGGCGATTGCCACAGCAGCCGAGCAAACAAAAGCAGATCTGGTTATTTCTGTTAATGCACCGGATGTGTTTGATGCTGTCAATAGAGTTAAAAATCGTGATAATAAGCCTGACAGCAGAGCGCCAAAAGCAGTAATGACCTTGCATGGTTTGCAAGCGGATTTTTTTCTTGATATCAAACATCATGGTGAGAAAATTGATGCTGTGGTGGTCACTAATCGCTTAACTGGCGAGATGGTGAAGCAGTGGTCGGAATTTCCATCAAAACGAGTTTTATATGCGCCTTATGGCGTTGAATTACCGGACAGCATTGATGATGTGATAGCAACAAAGTGTGTTAACTCCCCAATTAACTCTCAAATTGCCGATGTGTCAAAACCATTAGTCATTTTATACGCTGGGCGTATTGAACAAGAGCAGAAACGTATTTCCGATTTGGTGGAAATGGTGAAAGAATTGGAACAAAACGCGTTTCCTTATCATTTGCTGATGGCGGGTGCTGGCGAAGAGGCAGACGTGACTGTGAAGGCGCTACATAATACTGTTAAACAGGGACAGTTTACGTATTTAGGCAATCTATCACATCAGCAATTGTTGGAACAAGCTTATCAAAAAGCGGATGTTTTAGTGCTATTTTCAGATTGGGAAACCGGACCGATTGTGATTTGGGAAGCGATGTCTCAAGGGATGGCAATCGTCAGTAGTCAATACAGTGGTTATATGTCTGAAGGTGCTTTGATTGATGATGACAATGCATTGTTATTCCCGGTTGGAGAGCCTAAAGCTGCAGCAGAGGCTGTTATGCGTTTGCGTGACTCAGAGTTATACCATCGACTGGTTTGCCAAGCATATCAATTGGTATTGCAGCGTTATAGTCGTGAGAAATCTATCGAAGATTGGTCTCAAGCAATGTTGAGTGTCATTGCTGATATCCCTGCAAAACCTGCAGTAATGTGTCGAAAGGGCTGGCAGAAACAAGGCAGAATAGAACAGTTTTTAGGGCATGTGTTAGGACATAAGGTGCGAACTCTATTGGGTAAATCGGCACTGCAAAATAGTCCTGGGGCAGAGTGGCCCCACAGTTTGTCCGAGGCTTCAGGTGAAATACAAGAGCAATTCTTACAGAAATTGCACGAGGTGGAATCTCTGTGAATTCAACATTATTTATTGGTGTTACGAGTTGGAATAGTGAACTGTTTCTGCCCATTTGTTTGCAAGCACTGCAGCAGACAGCAGCGCACTTGGAAGCAGAAATAGTCGTTTTAGATAACTGCTCTGAGGATCAGTCTCAGGCTATAACACGTGCAGCTGGAGTTGAGTTAATAGTCAAAAAATGCAATCAAGGTGATGCTTTAAATCACTTATTTGCTAAATCAAAAGCTGACTACACTCTGTTAATTCATGCCGATGTAGTGATGTTGGCTGATGATTGGTTTGAGTGTTGTCTTAAACAAATGAATTCACAGACTGCTTTAGTGTCTCCTGAAGATATTGGTTGTGGACCAATGACTCGACCGTTTGGCAAAAATATGCCGGAAAGTTCTTTTCTGTTGTTTAATACTCAACTGGCGAACCGTATTCGGCAGACGTTTATGGTAAAACACCGTTTTTTACCTTGGCGCAAGCAAACAGAATCAAAACTTGATTTTTATGCTCCTCATGTGACTCATCATTTGCATGAGCAAATACAGTCTGAAAACCTGCATTGGCAGATGATGAGAGTTTTGCATTCCAATCAAATGCCTGAGGTTCGTTACACACCTGAAATTGTAACAAATGTTTGGCACGAAAAGCTGGCAGATCTGCAATATGGTTTAGGTAACTTTTACGCAATTGGTGATACCATTACACATTATCACAACTGGTATGACAGGCTTGATTTTAGTGCGTTGGCTATGAATCCAACAGCGACAACTGCGGCAGATAATAATGGTTTTCCGGTAGATTATATTAAAACCTACAGTGAACGCTTCCTCGCTGATTATCATAAAGGTGTCGTTAATCTACCCAGCTTAGACCAGACAAGACTGGAGCCAAAAGCCTTATAAGGGTGGAACAATAATGAAAAAAGCTGCTCACTTCTTATTACTGCCCTATTTACAGACATCCCCCCCTAATGATGCTCTGGTTCGGGCTTATAGGGCTATGAATGTTGAGGTGGAGTTTTATTCCCCTGACATTGAGTCTGCTGATGCCACTATGATGAGTGCACCATTATTACCTGTGCAGTATGGGATAAAATGGTGTTTGCGAAACGTATTTTCCAAACGTTGGTTCGAGTACGACTATTTTAGCTGCACATCTGAAGACCCAATTGCTATTGCTGGACTGTTGGCCTTTATATATCGGAAACCTTTGATTTTTCTCAGTGATGAAATTAAATCAGGCAGCTATAGAGGGGACAGGTCGGAGTATTGGAAAAAAATATGTCGATGGGCTATGCGTCGTGCGCAGTTGACTATTGTGAATGATGAGTCACGAATTGCTTTACAGAAATCCTATGCGCATATGACGGATAAGCAGGAAGTAATCGTTTATCCTGGATGTTTTTTAGAACCTCCACAAGCGCTTGTCAGGCGCACTGAGCCTCGTTCTGAACAAGTCATTTTGGCATTCTCAGGCGGTTTTAACATGACCGGTGGTGTGCAATGGGCTTTACAAGCGTTAAATGACTATGACTACCTGAGCATGATTATCCAGCCATTGGGTATTGACTCACTGACACGCCTATTGCTGCTGCAGCACAGAGACAGTGATCGTATAAAACTCAGTGATAAACGCTTGAGCTGGCAACAAGCATGGCAGAGTATGGGCGAGGTTGATATTGGGGTTGCTATTTATCATAATGATTCGCCACAATTCCAGAAAATGGGAATCAGTTCAAATCGTCTGTGTATGTTTATCGCAATGGGGGTACCTGTTATTGTCAGCCGACAGCCAAGCTTTCAATTTGTAGAAGATTATAACTGCGGTTATATGGTGGATAGTCAGGAACAATTCAATCAGGCGGTACAAGACATAAGTAATAATCTGCAGCAAATGAAACAAAATGCGCTTCGTTGTGCCCAAGAGTATATTAATACAGCGGCAAGGCACCAACAATTGTTGGAAAAAATGCAGCGATTGGAGCACTGATGATGTTTGGCAACGTTTATGGCAACAGGATGCCCAGAGAATGGGTCTATCAGAGGCGGCTGTTTTCAGCTGTACGGGTGAGATAATAGTGGCAACACCGTCCTCTGAAAGCCTGAGTATCAGCGTATGTATTTGCACGTATAATCGCAGCCAGAAGTTATTACGCTTGTTGAACAACATCAATGATGAATTGCAAGTGCCAAGTAATTGCCGTGTCGAGTTTGTCGTGGTTGATAATAACTCTAGTGATGACACCAGGAACATTGTTGAATCTTTTGAATGTCATTATCCGTTACGGTATGAATTTGAGGCAAGACAGGGCCTGTCTTATGCAAGAAATCATGCTCTTGAGGTTACTGACTCAGATTGGATCTGCTTTACTGATGATGATGTGATACTGGAGCAATATTGGTTGCACAATTATTACATTGCAATTAGCAGTAACGACGCAGACTATTTGGGTGGACGTATTTTGTTAAATTGGCAACAGACAGCCAGGCCTGCATGGTTAAAAGATGAAAACATGTCTTTGATCGCTGGCGTTTTGTGTAAGTATGATTTGGGTGAAAATATCATCGAATATACTGAATCAATGCCTACACCTTACGGTGCCAGTTTCGCATTATCGCGCCGGCTAATCGATAAAAATGGCGTTTTCCGTGTAGATTTGGGCGTTATTGGGTCAGTACCAGGCCGAGGGGAAGAGACTGAATATTTCCAAAGAGCCAAGGGTAAAGATGCGCTGGGCTTTTATTGTGGTGAGGTAATTTGTTACCACGATGTATGGTTAGAAAGACTAACAACTCGCTATATGTTTTTGCACGGTGTAGAAAAAGGCAAAGCAGAAAGTATTATTGAAAATCACTCACCAACTTCCATTTGGGCTGAATGGTTGTTTTGGTTAAAGGGAATTAGGCAATGTTTGCTGGGGCGTTACGACAGATACCTGCAATGTGTAATCAATGCTGGCATCTTGCACGGTAAGCGTAAAGCGCAGAAGCAGGTGCAGGGAGTTCCTGAATGACTAGCCTGGATATTGTTATACCAACTTATCAGCGTGGGGCTTTGTTACTGGAAACCATCCATTATTTACAACAGCAGACAATTCTGGCACAACGACTGATTATTGTTGATCAAACCGACTATCACAACGATGACCCAGTGGCAGTGCAATTACAACAATGGCACACTGAACAGAAAATAAACTGGTTACGCTTAAACAAACCTTCGATACCTAATGCCATGAATCAAGGCTTGTTGGCATCGCAGTCTGATTACGTGCTATTTCTTGATGATGACATTATTCCGGTAAAAACATTGATAGAAGCGCATCTTCAACAGTTGAAGCACAAGCATGTTGTAGCTACAGTGGGGCAGATTCTGCAACCAGAACAACAGGCCGAGCCAGCCTTACATGAACACTATGGCAAAGGCTTTAGTGCTGATTTACAATTTCCCTTTAATTCAACCAAGGTACGCTCTATCCGTAATTGCATGGCAGGGAATCTGGTTGTTAACCGTTTGGCCGCAATTGCCTGTGGAGGATTTGATAGCAACTTTGTTGGAGTGGCCTACCGTTTTGAGACAGAGTTCTGCCGGCGTCTATTGACTCACAGTGGACAGCAGTGTTGGTTCGTTCCTGATGCCTGCATTCATCACCTTAAAGCATTACAGGGAGGCACCCGCTCTTACGTGGCGAATTTCTTAACTTCGGCTAGACCTGATCACAGTATTGGCGAATACTACTTCGTGCTGCGACAAGCGTCTGGTCTGGAAAAAGTGCGGTACAGTGCACAACGTCTTATAAGTTCTATTGCTGCGCGTTTTTACCTGCGGCAACCCTGGTGGATTCCAGTTCGATTGGTGGGTGAACTGCGTGGTTTGCTTGGCGCTATAATGTTAATAATAAAAGGTCCGAAGTTACTGTCTCAATGAACGCAAAACCTCTTAAACTAGCTATTATCGCATCCCATCCTATCCAGCATTTTGTGCCGGTATATCAACGCCTGACACGAGATTATGGTTTTGATGTTAAGGTATTTTATATGGCTGAAAATGGTGTTAAGGATAGCCTTGATAAGGACTTTGGAGTACAGTTTTCCTGGGATTTACCTTTGTTGGAAGGCTATGACTATGAATTCGTCAATCCTGGTAAAATTATCCAGAGATTTTCTTTTGAAGAGATTGATAGTGGTGATATTCATCAACGCCTTGATGACTATGCAGCTGATGCTATCTGGCTCAATGGCTATTGGGCCAGGGTCAATTGGCGAGTATTATGGAAGGAGTTCAGAAACCATCAAAAGCGACGCATCATCTACAGTTCAGACTCGAATCTGTTGGACCATAGAGGGATTGCGACTCGCTTGTTAAAACAACTGATTGTCCGTTTGTTTTTGAATCGTTGCGATGCATTTATTGCTGTCAGTGAGCAAAATCAGCGTTACTTAAGGCATTATGGTGTGCCAGTGAGGCGTATTCAACGAGCTTGCTATCCGATTGATATGCAGCGTTTAATCCGGCAACGTGACCAGTTGGTGGCAGATGATCGCAAAGGTTTACGCGAACAGTATGGTATCGCAGAAGATGCCTTTGTCGTGATTTTTTCTGGGAAACTGGTTGATTACAAACGCCCGGCAGATCTGGTTGAAGCCCTGGTTAATGTTGCAAATCCTGATGTTGTCATTTTGTTTATGGGAGATGGTGCCCAGCGTGACAATATTATAAATCTTGCCAGAGAACATGATATACAGTCGCAAGTCGTAATAGCGGGCTTTGTTAACCAATCTGACATTGCCCGACATTTGTATGCAGCTGATGTACTTGCTTTAACCTCGAGTAAGGAACCCTTTGGGGCAGTGGTTTCTGAAGCTTTGCCATTCGGTTTACCAATCATAGTGTCAAACCAGGTGGGAGCTGTGGGAGAAAATAGCAGTGCTCAACCCGAACGTAATGCCTTGGTTTATCCCTGGGGCGATGTAAAAAAGCTAGCTCACGCTATAGAACGGCTGAGTACGGATAAAGAATTGTATCGACGTTTTCAGCAATATTCATTGCAGATTGTTATGGAGCATGATACTGATATTTATTGCCAGGCCTTGAGCCGAGGCCTTTCGCTCGAAAATAATTAAAAGAATGACTATGAATATCACCTGTCTGCAACTTAATGCACTAACTTATCAAGACTGCTGATGCTGAGTTTAACCTTAACCATAGTAGTGATACTGTCAGTAGTGTGTGTGCTAAGGCCCAATTTTCTATTGATTTGCTGTGTTTTAATTGGCTTTGCACAAGACCCTTTGCGAAAGCTGATAGCTGGTGAGCCGGTGTTTATGGTAGTCATGGTTGGAGTGGTTTTTGGGGCCGGTATGCTGGGTTATTTCCTGCGTGACGGTCTGCGCAGTTTATCGGAAATACAAGTGTGGACTCCCAGCTTTAAAATTCCTATTTTACTGTTTTTCTTTCTGGTTTTTTATCAAACAATTTACTCATTTATTGCGTATGAAAATATCATTTTGACCGGAATAGGGGTGGCTGCTTATATTGCACCGCTATTTGCTATTTCGATCAGCTATTTTGCGATCCGTAATAATAAAGAATTCCAACATTTCTTATTATTATACTGCCTGTTTTCTTGCGCCCTGGCGGTGACTGTTTATTTGTCGTTCAGTGGTATTGAGCACAAAATTTTCAAAGAAGTTGGCGCCGGGTTGGTGATCTATGACCAAGGTACCATTTTAAAAGCGCATTCAGGTTTTATGCGAACATCAGAAGTGGCGGGTTGGCATTTAGGAGCAGGAGCTTCTTTTTTATTGATTTTGGCATTCGCCAGTAGAAATAAATCAACTATGTTGTTAAGTACCATTGCGATTGTTGTTTTGATTGTCGCAATTGGTCTGACTGGTCGGCGTAAAATGATCATGCAGTTTTTTATTTTTGCCTGTCTGTATTCTATTTTGTTTATGTACTTTCGTCGTAATATATCAGCGCAAGTGTTACTCGCCGTCGTTATCGTTATTGGGATTATCTGGGGAGTTTCTTTTTTCGTTTTCCCCAGCCTGGCGCAAAGCAATATCGATTTGTATTATGCGCGGGGAATATCGGTATTTGCCGATGCTGATGAACGTTTCAAAACTCTGGGTTTACAATCAATTTCATGGGCCATCAATAGAGTAGGTTGGTTTGGTGGAGGTGTTGGCATTGCTTCTCAAGGAACACAATCGTTAGGCGTTTCGATTGCTGGTGGTGCTGGTGAGGGGGGCTTGGGTAAAATTGTTGCCGAACTGGGTGTCCCTGGCTTGTTGGTCTCACTATGGTTAGTGTATACAACAGTCCGTTTTTTTTACAAAACTTTAAACTTCGTTTCGCGTACAGATACGCCCACTTCCAGAGTTGCTATTGGAATCACCGCTTTTGCTTTATCTAATGTTCCAACCTATATTGTAGCCTCTCAGGTGTATGGTGATCTATTCATTCTGATTCTGTTGGGCTTTCTGGTTGGCTTTGTTTTCGCGTTGCCAAAAGTTATGTTTATTGAAGCAGAGCGTCAACAACTTGAACAAAAACAAAACCTTGATTTGTAATTTGGAGGTCTAGTGAATATTCTTCATGTCGTTCCTTCGTATCTGCCTGCTTATCGCTATGGTGGTCCGATTGTATCGGTTCATGGCTTGTGCCGTGGGTTAGTGGCAGCAGGACATCATGTTACTGTCTGTACAACCAGTGTGGATGGTCCCGACGAGCTTGATGTGGCAACTGGCCAAGCCGTTGATGTTGATGGTGTGAAAGTGTTTTACTTTGCAGCTAATCAACGCCATAAGGGGTGGTCGCGGCGCTTATATCGTTCAAACGATATGGCTCGTTATCTGCAACAAGAAGCCGGGAAATTTGATTTAATTCATTTGCATTCCGTGTATTTATGGCCAACCTGGTTTGCTGCCAAGCAGGCTGTGCGATACAAAGTCCCTTACATTATCTCACCCCGGGGCATGCTGGTTAGAGGCTTAATCGAACGTAAAAACCGTTGGTTAAAAACAGCGTGGTTAAAATTGTTTGAACGGAGTAATTTGTCTAACGCTACTGCTTTGCATTTTACCTCAAACCAGGAAAAAGCGGATGCGCATGAAGTAATGCGACAAATTGGTCTAAACAATAAAACTGGCTTTGTATTGGAAAACGGTGTTGATGTCCTGCAACAGAAGACAGCACCCATAGATGATATTCGCACTGATAATGAAGTGTTGTATCTTGGGCGTATCAGTTGGAAAAAAGGTTTGGAATTGCTTATCAATGCGATTCAACAGTGTCCCGAAGTGCGTTTGACTATTGCTGGTAATGATGATGAAAACTATATCCGAAAACTGCAGAAATTGATCGACAGCAAAGGCCTGAGAAGCAGGGTAACTTTCACCGGTTTTGTTGATAATAAACAAAAAGAACAATTGCTACGTCGTTCAACGATATTGGCTTTATGCTCTGACAATGAAAATTTTGGTAATGTGGTCCTGGAAGCTATGGCCTATGCCTGCCCGGTTGTGGTGACTGCCGGTGTGGGTGCCTCAGCTGCTGTAAAAGCACATGATGCTGGGGTTGTAGTTGACCCGGATGCCAATGCTATCGCGACAGCAATCAACCGCTTATTACAAGATGTCTCATTACGTGAACAGTGCGGGTTGAATGGACAAAAAGCGGTTCGAGACTCTTTTTCCTGGCCAGTTATTGCCTCCAGAATGGCAAGCCAATACCAAAAGCTCATGTTGGGAGACTCAGTGCCTTTATAATGAACCCATTGAGAAAACACGCTTTAACACGATAACAATAATAATGATAATCTCATGAATATAATCGGTATCAATGCATTTCACGGTGATTCAGCCGCGTGTCTATTTATTGATGGGCAATTACAAGTTGCGGCAGAAGAAGAGCGTTTCCGCCGAATTAAACATTGGGCTGGCTTTCCCAGCGAAGCAATACAGTTTTGCCTTGAGAGTTCAGGCTTGGCCTTGAATGATATTGATATTATTGCGATTAATACCGATAAGCGTGCTGCCAGAAAGCAAAAAATACAGTTTTTAATGACAGGGCAGGCATCCTGGTCATTAATCCGTGAAAAAATGGTTATACGCAAACAGCGAACCAGCCTGGAAGAATTTTTGGAAAAAAACATACCAGGCGCGGCGTTTAGTGGCGCTATAGAGCACATAGAACATCATGAGTGTCATTTGGCTTCAGCGTTTTATGCATCACCTTTTGATGAGTCAATAGTCTTGTCGGTTGATGGTTTCGGCGATTTCAGCAGTGCTGCCTGGGCAATTGGGTCCGCTGATCAATTGGATGTACAGAATCGGGTTTATTTTCCGCACTCATTGGGTATATTCTATCAAGCTTTAACTCAGTTTTTAGGTTTTCATCATTACGGGGATGAATATAAAATCATGGGTTTAGCACCTTATGGCAGCAATCACTATGCTAAGGCCATGGATGAAATACTTCTGCACAAGTCTGCTGGTTTGTTTGCACTCGACACCCAGTATTTCACCCACCATCGCCAGCCTGTGGCTTACCAATGGGATGATGGTGCACCACAAGTATCTACCTTATTCTCTGCCGCTTTGACTCAATTGCTGGGACCAGCTCGTCAGGCGGATGAACCTCTTGAACAACGCCACAAGGATTTAGCCCATTCAGTACAGAATGCTTATGAACGAGCGTTCTTTCACTTATTGAATCACGCACAACGCACGACGGGTTTAACGTCGGTCTCGGTTGCCGGGGGATGTGGCATGAACTCGGTTGCCAATGGCAAAATATATTCCAGTACAGCCTGCAAGAAAAGTTATATACAAGCGGCAGCTGGTGATGCTGGTGGTGCTATAGGTGCGGCGATGTTGGCGGGGCAAAGACATGGCTTGAATCCACGATCTCCCATGGCCCATGCCTATTGGGGGCCTAGCTTTAACCGCCATCAAATTGATTCAATTGTTATGAGCAATAAAGATACGTTCATTGGTAATAATTGTCAGATCAATACGACCAATAAAGATGATGAGCTATACCCTGAGGTCATTGCCTGTTTGCAGGAAGGTGGAGTCGTAGGGTGGTTTCAAGGAGCGATGGAATGGGGGCCACGAGCATTGGGTAATCGCTCAATTCTGGGTGATCCACGCCGGACAGACATGAAAGACATTCTTAATTTGAAGATTAAGCGACGTGAGTCATTTCGTCCATTTGCCCCGGCAATATTGCGTGAACATGTCAGCGATTGGTTCGACATGGACGACGATGTGCCTTTTATGATGAAGGTTTTCCCTGTCAAAGAGGATAAGCGATCATTGATTCCGGCAGTGACTCATGCCGATGGTTCCGGTCGTTTGCAGACTGTCACTGAGGCTGGGAATCCTCGGTACTACCGCTTGATCAAGCATTTCCATGAAGCAACCGAAGTGCCAATATTATTGAATACCTCATTTAATGAAAATGAACCGGTTGTGTGTCAACCGCAGGAGGCGATTGACTGTTTTTTGCGTACTGATATGGATATGTTGGTGTTGGAACATGTGGTGATTCGTCGTGGCAATTGATATGGTTCTTATATTTTTTCTGGCTGTTGTGCTCAGCGCAGCCAGCAATGGAATATTAATGGTGCTGGCACCGCGCTATGGTTTAATTGCTGTACCTGGACAACACCGTGATCATGCTAAGGCAACTCCTTTGACTGGAGGTATTGCAATATTCATAGCAGTTGTAGCAAGTCTGGTTATCACACAACCGTTTGTCGGTTTGGTCGACCTACTACCTTTTTTATTAGCCGCAGCATTACTGGTCGTAGTGGGAGTCATTGATGATAAACACAATTTGCCTTTTTTCTGGCGTTTGTTAGTACAGGTTTTTGCGGCATGGATAATGGTGCAACACAGCAATATTCTATTCGACTTGGGAGAATTATTTTCCAATAAAACCTTGTTTTTGGGACGTTTCTCCACTGTTATGACGATATTTGCCACGGTTGGGGTGATCAACGCTATCAATATGTCTGATGGCCTCGATGGCCTAGCTGGTAGTCAGGTGTTATTGGCTTTATGTGTTTTGAGTCTGTTCTGGTTTGAGTTCCCTTATGATGCATTGATTGTGGTCACTATGGGGGCGATATCAGGGTTCTTGCTTTTTAACTGTCGATTCCGTCAACACCATGCACGTGTCTTTATGGGGGATGCTGGCAGCACTTTGCTGGGCTTTTTATTGGCTTGGCTTTTAATCAATGGGTCGCAACAAGTTGACCGTTTGTTTGACCCTATTTTTGCAGTCTGGCTGTTAGCCTTACCTCTTTTTGATACTATCAGTGTGATGTTGATCAGACCTCTATACGGCCGTTCACCTTTCAGTGCTGACAAAATTCATTTGCACCATCATATATTTGATCGTGTTGGTTCTGTTAACCTGACATTACTGTTTATGTTGGTCTTGTTTTTAGCCTATGCAGCTATAGGAATGGTGGCCCATCACTTGTCTTATCCACAGGCAAAACAGACAATTGTGTTCTCAGTACTGTTTTTGATGCATTTATTGATACAATGGCGCTTCAGTAGACAGAAAATTCTTCAAGAAACCATTGTCTAAAGCTCAAGTCTCGTATAACATTGCGTTCCGCTTTGAGTGAGACGGTTTTATACCCGTTTTACCGATGCTTGAAAGATTCTGGAGAGGTGGCAGAGCGGCTGAATGCACTGGTCTTGAAAACCAGCAAGGGTTAATAGCCCTTCGAGGGTTCGAATCCCTCCTTCTCCGCCATTTCAAAACCGTCTATATCCGTCATTACCCCATAAAACGGGGCTTTCAGAGCTTCCCCCAAAAACCAAACCAGTCTTTAAACGCCTTTTTAGGGCTATAAACTGGACACCTTTTGGACACCCAATAATATCCCGCAAGTCACCTTCAATATATGCATGATGAATTAGGCGACAGTGTTTTGTGATGGATTCCTCACCATTAATTTACAGCATGTCATTTTCATTTTAATCACTTGCGTTGGAACTTATCGGCTAATAGGATCGCAATAATTTATCAATAAAGTTAAATCGGACATTTTATTTAACAACCTCTCAATAGCCGACTACAAACATGTAAAGGAGATATGAATAATGGCCAAGGTAATATCAGGTAGTGTAGGTAAAGGCGGTAAAAACGATCCCAAAGATGTACTTATCATAAGACAGCTTATGTCTTGGCATAAACAATGGGTACATCCTTATGTTGTAGCAACTAAAGGGAAATATGATAAAGCTCTGGAACAAGCAATTATATTGTTTCAGAAAAATGCATGCTCATTGAAAAAACCTGATGGCCGAGTTGATCCAAACGGCTTTACTTTAAGCCGGTTAAATATTAACCATATCCCTAAGCCTAAGCATCTTATTTTTAACGTATGCTATAACGTCAATACAGCTAAATTAAGTGATAAAGACTATAAGCAAGCTGCTACCTTGTTAAATTGTGAGATGGAAGCAATCAAAGCGGTTGCCGAAGTAGAATCAAGTGGAAATGCTTGGGATGTTATGGGTAGGCCGAGGATATTATTCGAGCGTCATTACTTTAGAAACGCAACAAAGAAGATATATAATAAAACGCACTCTGATATATCAGGTCCATACGCTTCAGGCTCTTATGGCGCCTTTTCAGCTCAGTATTTAAAATTGTACCGAGCAGCTGTTCTAAATGAAGAAGCCGCTCTACGTTCTGCCTCATGGGGAAAGTTTCAAATAATGGGTGAGAACTATAAGCAAGCAGGGTATACATCGGTTAATAAATATGTCGAAGACATGATGGTTAGTGAAGCGAAGCACCTTGACGCATTTGCAAGCTTTATTAAAGCTAATAAAACACTACTTACAGCCATACAAAAGAAAGATTGGGCAAGGTTTGCTCGCTCATATAATGGGCCTTCTTACAAAAAAAATAATTATGATGTAAAAATGGCAAATGAGTACAATAAGTTTAAAGCTCAGTCTAAGAAAAATAAAACCCCGTCTCCTGTAGGCACACCTTAAATAAAAGGGAATATATTAAGCATGAAAAGAATATATTTAATCGTACTTGCGTTGCTTTCATTTGCTTGCTCTGCAAGTAACGACAGTGATGAAAGTTTATATGGTGCATACCGTTATATTAGTGGTGAGACACTTTACGAAGAATTTGAATTAAGCTCTGATCATGTATTTAGCTCGTGGCTTCACCAAAGACCGGGAACTAGCGGTACTTGGTCTTTAAAAAATCAAGTTTTATATATTAAAGAGGATGGTTTGGATAACGAAATTCAAGCAAAAGTGATTAAACTAGATGGAAAAGAAGCAGTGTTCAGGTTTGATGATACAAAAACATCAGCAACCTTTGAGAGAGTAGAATAAAAAACAGATAAGCCTTTCGATGTTGTATTAAAATTTAGATAGATTTTGTTAATTTTATAAGCGTTTTTTCACAAGCCCTATACAATAGAGGTTCGAGGTCTTTTGTGCTAAAAAGTGGCTTGTAGCGAAGAATTCCATTTATGCTAATTAACCCTGAAAAGTAGTTAGACCATGGCATTTTTTCAGTCATCTTAAATGAACTGTGTGTCGTGTCAGAGCTAAGGTTATATAATCTCGCGGCTATTTCTATTTTAGGTCTCCAAAAAAATGGAATACCACCTAAATCATCAAGATTAAAATTACCTAATTCACCTCCCTGCAAATTTATAATAACTACTTCAAGGGCAAGGTCATTTTCTTGTATTGTTTCTCTTGATGAGATGTGAGGTAATTGAATTAAACCGTTAAGTTTTTCACGAATGCCTGCTTCTAAGTCTTCGTATTTAAATGCCCCCCATTGGTCAATCTTTTTTATTTCATCTCTTGGGGATACTACTAGCTTATCAATATAAACTCTTGGCTTTTCTTTTTTAAAGAACTTTGGCAGCACAAATATTCCTTTAAACGTAAATTTTTTAAGACTTTGGTAAATATAGTTCGACGATACTTTCAAGTTCCCGAACTAAATCAGGGTCCATATATTTATATTCGTCCGGTATATCTAAGATGTGAATGGGTTTATGGTCCACCATTCTCGTAAACTCTGCAATTAGCTTGTTCTTATATTTTTTCTCCATCACAAATCTAATGTCGGCCCAGCGGATATCCGCTGGGCCAATGGTCTTTCTAGCTCGTGGGCTAGTACCTGCAGATCTAGTATTGAAGTTAGGGTGTTTTCCCCAAATGGCTTCAGCTGTAGGGCTTCGCCACTGATTCCTGCTACAGATAAAAAGCAAGTTACTCATGTTTTAATTTCCAAAGGTTGCTCATCGTCTAGAATTTGGCGCACTGTCCTTTTAGGATACTCAACCTTGAGTTGTCTTGCACGACGAAGCTTTTCTCCACGGGTATATATGAGTTTCCAGTTTTTTTCTGAAGCCCGTTGATTGTTACTTCTCTTTCCTGATTTGAGCTTTGCTTTGAATTTCCTCCAAGCTTTATTTCTTACATTTTCCATTATATTTCCTCTTTTATTATCGGGTTCAGCAGCCGCGATAATACGGAGGAGCGTACATATTATGATGCACTAACCGTGAGTGAATCATAACAAATTTTGACGACTTACTCACTTCCTTTGAATAGGTCAGTTTAATCATCTAACTTCTGATAATCTTCCAGCTCCGCCTTTATCAGGCGTTTACAGTTATTGACACAACTCCAAGGTTAAAATCAGTAGACCGATTCTCTAGATCTCTTTATGATGTCCTAAGTGTTTAAGATATAAAGGATAAGAAAAAGTGATCGCGAGAACTGTGATAAATGGAACGGGTCTATTGAGCAAACTGTTAGGGATTAATAGATATAAAACATGATAAATCTTTGCCAGAGTATGCAATGGTCAAAACTGTGCTGGGAGAAAAGTTTCCAAAAAAGAATTATTCTAAATGATATCGTCCCAAAAGTTGGTAGAACCTATCCCGTTTCCCTTACTTGGAATGAGGATCATGTTAGCTCGGGAAAAGCTAATTTTCTTTGGACTCCACCTCATTCAGAATTAAATGGTTGGGAAGAGAGGCCTTCTGAAATAGAAAAAAGCTTTGTGTTGAGCGGGGAGCTAAAGGCAATTAACTCCGTAGAAAATCAATATGAGTTCACTATATTGGATGTAAAACTGCTATTGGATGTAGTTGAAGAGCAAGAAATCTGTGATAGATTTAAACTGCCATCTTGTGGATTGCCTGATGGTAATTCCTACATAATTTGGGATAGAGCAAGGATTGATGGGGCTGCTAAAATCGGTAATTTCGTTTATATATCCGGAACAGAATGCGAAACGGCTCTAGAAGCGATTATAGAGATTAATAATGCTAACTATTATTTAGTGTACCATGCATATTTACCCCCTGCTCAGCATACAACAATTGTCACCAAGAAGTATTTATGCGGTGATGAACTCTTGTTATTAAGAAAGTAATTAATCATGGTTGTACTTTGCGTGATCAAACTGAAATGGAGCTAAGTGCTAATGAAATACAAGGTGCAATGTATTATTAATTTTCATCCTAACAAAGCGCTTCTTGGGGCAAAAGCCTACGCTGTGCTTCAGTTTGCCTAAACTCGACGTTAAGAAGCCCGAATGCTAAAACATACTAAGGGCCTTCTAGACCCATTATGCACAGAGGCCAACGAAAGGTATCAGGAAGGTGGGCTGACATACCAATATACCTACGCTCATGGCCGAGCTCATCTTCCGAGGCATGAGTACGATCTTGGCCTAAAACACTCGAATAAAAATTTTTCCACAAAGGAACTACAACAGTTATCAATTTTCTTTGAAAAGGTCTTGGTGCAACCATATCCAGAAGGGGTTTCAGAAAGCACACAATCTATTGTGAGCGACTTTCTGGAAGCTTTATCCAAAGATATGCCAGAATCAAACAACCTCATTGCTGAGTATTACGACTACGATTACGGCATAGTACTAACTATGGTCATAGTACAAAGAAATAACTTCCATGAACTAGAGCTTCAGTGGAGTTATGACTGAAATATCCTCCTAGCAATATTCAATGAAGCCTTGTTACCAAAGCCTGACTTTCAATTATTAACTTATGGCGTGTCCGACTTTTGGGCGCCTTGACTAGACTATAGGGAATCCGCTTCGCGTCTTCCCTAAGTGAACAAAAAAACAACAAACCCTTTCTTTGTTTAAACACCAAATTCCATAACGCAAAAAAGCTCGCTTTGTATAAAAATGATATAGAGTTACCCGGCTGATTAATCAATCAGACAAGCGCACCCCTTGGCGGTGCCAATATTGGAGGTAGTATGCGGGTGTATTTTTCGGGTGGTGGTACTTGGGCGGGCGAGTCACTATTGGTTTTCTTTTGGGGCTGGAATTCCCTGCTTACTACACTCGCTTATTCAATGTCATCTTTATAGAATCACTATCGGTCGGCTGTTTTTTAAGTTTTTCAAATATTCTTTTTATAAACAATAGTTCTATTTGATTTCTCTTTTTATGTTGCTCTTTATTGAAAGTCAGCTTTACTTTTTATAATGGGCTGATGGTTTTGCCTCTTCCTTCTCAACTATTTAATTATCTCAAATTCTTCTTTTATATTAACAGGCGGTGGATCTTATTATTATGAAAAAGTTATTCTTTTTTTATCAGATGACGTTTATTTCAACAATATTGTTGTTTTCTACGACAGCTTATTCTAAAACAATCTTAAAAATACAAACAGCAGGTACGGATAAGTCTTTCAATTATATTTATATGAAGGATGTTTGGGTGCCTAAACTGGAGGAAATGACCAAAGGTGAGATTGTTATTAAGTTATTGCCAGCCAAAAGTGTGATAGAAACATCCAATACCCCTGATGCTATTTCAACAGGGATTCTAGACGGTGATCTTACGGCTATTGCTTATTTCTCAAGTCGTAATGCAGGCTTTGATATTATGGGTGATTTAATTGCCGGCTATAACCACCCCACAGAACTACAATCATTTTGTAAAGACGGTGGTGGTGAGCAGGTATTGCAAAAGCTTTGGGATAAAGCCCTGCCAAATAAAATTCAAGTGATTGGTTGTGGTGCTTATACCCGTGAGGCGCTGGTATCAAAAGTGCCTATTAAAGGCGTAGCAGATTTGAAGGGTGTGAGTATCCGTTCTCCGGAAGGTATGGCAGCCAATGTATTTAAAGCTGCCGGGGCAAACCCAATGGTGATTAGTTTTGCTGATATTCCCCAATCACTCGATGCAGGCATTATCAGTGCCGCAGATGCTTCATCTTATTCAAATAATGATGGTAATGGTATGCATAAGAATGCCAAATACCCCATCTATCCCGGAATTCATAGTATGGCGACTGAGCAATTTACGGTAAGTAAAAAGCTATGGGATAGTCTGTCAGCAGAAAATCAGAAAATTTTGAAGAACTGGTTTTATGATGCCTATGCTGATATGTCTAAAAAAATAGAAGCAAAGGATAAAGAGTTAGTTGCTCGTGATAAAAGCCAGGGAGAAATTACCGTGGTTGATTGGTCTGTGGGTGAGCGGGATAAGTTTAGAAAAATAGCGGAGGTAGTTTGGCAGGATACTGCTAAAAAATCACCTGAAGCACAGGCTGCTTTGGATGCCAATATTAGTTATATGAAAAAGATAGGCTTGTTATAGAAAAATATTGGGCTGCTATTTTGTTTGCTATAGCAGCCCAATTAATAAAAAGTATATTATCTCACAGGCTTGTTATTTAAAACAGGTCATCACCTATTATTACTTCGCCATCGGATACGAGCTTCTCACTTCTTGCTGAAATATGCCCGCCATCAACTATAAATATATTGTTGCTCAGACTGCGCATACGTACAGACACATTAGACTCCTGAGAAAGTTGGATAGTGCCGTGCATCCTAACGGTATAGGTGAAATTGTCATCACGATCAGCTGCTAGCTTAAAGTCGTAACCAATAACCCCTGTATTAACAGCAGCAATAGTAGGACTCTCAAGGGTGCTAAGTTCGTTAAGGGTTCTGGCCCCACTGAATGTTGGTGAGAATTCATAAATTGCTTTCATCTCCGGTTGATCTGCTACTAATTGGAATTCAACAGAAAAGGATTGATCCGTTCCTTCTGCGTTAAAGGGTATGAGAATATCAAACCAATAGCGACCAGGAGCCATTATTAGCGGGGTTGAAAGAGTAGTAAATTCATTAGTAACAAAGATGTCGTCAGCAAAATCACCTACCTGCGTTAACAAATCCATCTGAATGGCATTGATACTGGAATCGGCTTCAATTGTATAATCAAATAGTTGTGGAGAAACCAATAAATTTAAGGGGCTTTGTCCTGCTCTTAGTGAGCCGTGTACTTTACTGTTATAAGCAACTGTTTGGTTTATATTACTATTAGCCCAAGAAGGAAGGCCTTCAGAGTCCGTGAATGGGATTACTTCAGCGTTACTAAAGCCACTAAATTCACGTCTTTTCACGGAGGCAAATCCTGAAACTAGATCAGAAAAGTAGCGATTAGTGAAGGTTTCAAAATTGCCGTCACTCGGGGTGACATCCGTAATATCTGCAAAAAGAATATAGTCACTATTTTCATTGAGTGAAAGACTGAGGCCATCAATAATATAATCGCCACTTTCATCCGGTAAGGACCCAGCTGTAATAACCCTGTTCTCATCAAGGCGGGAAAGTAGACCTGATGGCTGGAGGACTGGCGTGACGCTACTGAAGTTGGAGTTGAGATAGATAACCGTCGTGCTATTAGGGTTCAAAGAGCCAACAAATAAATCCAGGTCACCGTCTTTATCTATATCTCCTAGTCTGACAACAGGGTTATTAAATGAGCCATCAAGGACGCCGCCAAAAGAGAAGCTGGTACCATCGCCATCATTAAATAATATCAGGCCAGGGACGCCACTGCTGTTGGCAATAAAGATATCAATATCATTATCACCATCAAAGTCCCCTAAGGCGACTTCTTCACCGGCATTGGTGATCGTTTGTGGTGTGCTGTCAAAGTTACCCGTACCATCATTAAAATTAATATAGGTTATATTGCCCTGAGCGACGACCAAGTCCAGATAATTATCACCGTTCATATCTGCCAGTGACAATGACTTGTCAGTGCCATTAGCCACACCTGTAGTGCGACTAGTATCGGTAAAGGTGCCATCACCAAAGCCTATATAGACGGCATTATTATCGTCTTCAATTGCGGCGATAAGATCGAGATTACCATCATTGTTAACATCTCCAACGGCAATATCACTGCTGGGGAATTGGCCAAAATTTTGAGCAGGGTTGATAGTATTGCCTAAGTGGACTGTGTTAAATCGTCCCAAGCCAAAAGTCAATGCATCGCCAAAGCCATCATTATTAAAATCTCCTAATGCATATTTATCAAATGGTTCGAACGAGTTGACAGTTAGAAGGCTCCAACTGACAAAAAAATCTCCATTTAAGTTGCCTACAGAGGCTACAGCATTATCATTGCCATCAAGGTCAAAACCAAAACCATCATCTGGAATGATCGCTACTGTAAAATCTTGGGGTCCGTTACCGCTTAGATTATACATTTGGGGGGAGCCTATTGGGGTTCCGGGCAGACCATAACCACATGGCCTAACTGTACAGTTAGGCTCAAAGCCACCCTGGGTATTGTTAGTCCAATATGAATCCGCGTTGATATAGTCGGCATAACCGTCACCATTAATATCAGCCGTATCAAAGCCGCCAGTTATTCCGCCTTCGATACTGGCATAACTTGCAAACGTTCCCACAATATCTTGTGCCTCACTTACAATAACACCTAGGCCTGTTTCTGCAGAGATGATAGCGTTAGTAGTATCAATACTCAGGCCTGATGGCGATCCGGCTATATCGCTGGATACTGCATATTCACCATAAACTGTAATACTAGGGCGCTGATTAAAACCAATAGTCACTTCATTTGAAGCTGGACCTTCAAAAATATCAACGGTACCTCCTGCGATACTGTCACCGGAAACAGGGAGTCTGAAATCCCGAAAACCCGGAGCGCTGTTGTTAACGCGAACATCTTCATTAAAAGGGATAATCAGTTGATACAGGTAATCACTTTGTACATTGCTTAAGTCTTCAAAACGAACTTTACCTTGCTGGAAAGGTGCATCGCCTATGGGGGGGGCACTTACAGTCAATTCATCACTCAATACCGGTAAGCCGGTAATAACGCCACTGGCTGCAACGGGCGTCACTTCAAAACGAATTGCTTGATCAACATCACCGATCTCGGGTGTATAGCTACTCGTTGTTGCAATCACCACATCACCTTCACCAGTATTACGTAACCAGCGGTAAGTTGATGCGCCTTCTGCATCATCGTCAGCATCACTGTAAGTGTAAAACCCGGTTAGTTGTGTACCCATAGTGACAGGAATATCCGCGACTCTAAGAATGCCAACATTAGAGGCAACAGGGGCGCTGTTGGCTTGCGTTGTAATCGTAAACGTATTGGTTACAGAGCCAATGGTCAGTGCAGCGATGGTTTCAGAATCAAAGGTACTGGGTGCATTAGCGCGAACTTGGACGGTTTCTCCCTCGACCACCGGACTTGTACTATTCGTAAATTCACCACCATTGATGGAGTATTCACCACCACTAATACTAATGGGTGTGGCTACATTAATTCCGCTAACGGTAATGGTGTTTGACGTAAATGCGGTATTTATTTCTGAGCTTGTTACAGACTCAAATGTAAAAAAGTCTGGTTCGGTATCCAGTAGCTCTGTGGTCACAGAATAGTTTTCGCTGTTATCCCCAATCGTCAATATGGCTTCGTTAGTGGTTGCGGGAGTATCTGCGGCGGTAATACTGACAACAACGGTATCACCTTCGTTAATGACGCCGGGCTCACTGGTAAATGCACCACCATTGATTGAGTATTGCCCACCAATAATGCTGATGGTAGTTGTTTCATCACCTAAACCGGTGAGTTCGAGAGCATTGGATTCACTGGTTTCACCCAGTGGTACACCCAGTTTATCGAGCAGTTTGAAATTATCCAGCGTACTAGGAATAGTACCGGTGGTGACATTGTAAGTATCACTAATGCCACCGATAGTGACGGTAGTCTCTAGCTGTGAGTTAGGGATGTCATTGGTGATTACCATAAGTCGCAATTCTTGGCCGACAGCAATACTGCCCGCAGCACCGGTAAACGGTGCGCCATCAATGGAGTAGTAACCGTCAGTAATATCGATAGGGGCAGAGCTGCTGATACCGCTGATAGTGATAGGGTTGGAAATGGACAGTGCTTGTAAGGGTTCTCCTGCCTTGTCTTCAAAAGTAAAGCTATCAGGCGTTGTATCTTGTGGGTCAGTACTGGAACCACCTACGGCACTGAAGATATCTAAAATACGATTATCTTCAATACGTTGACTGCTGCTAGAGTTTGACCGACTGGCATCACGGCTTTGCAGTGTTGTTCCCGAGCCTACAAGTCGATCGTGCACTTCGGTGACAGTGAGGGCAGGTTCAGCAGACCATAAAAGGGCGGCACTACCGGAGACCAGAGGAGTGGCAAAACTGGTGCCATCAAATTCTGTGTAGGCATCGGTGTTAGTACTGCTGGCGGTAAAAATTTCTACACCTGGTGCAAGAATTTCACTGTGTAAGCGGTTGCTACAATTATCGCCCCATTCCGCTAAGTTGTTATCACGATCTGTCGCGCCAACGACTAACAGGCCTGATGATAAGTCAACACCATCACACATTAGCCCTTCCGTGTTATAGCGCGCTGGGTAGATACTGTCGATTTCACAGCTGTTTGCCTGAACGGCATTGCCTGCGGCGGCAACGACTAATCGGCCACTTTTTATCGCACCACAAATGGAATCCCTGATCTGGTTGTTGGTATCAATCGCAGTGACAGCACTGATATTAATAATTTTAACATTGTCTTCGCTCATGCTGGCTGCAATTAGCTCACTCATTTTGTACTGACTACCGCCACTGGAGAGAAAGCTGTAGGGGTAAATATCAGCGTTCCATGCCACACCAACTAAGGGGGTATTGTCACCATTCATTGCATTGACGAGTCCGGCAACACCAGTACCATGATCAATAATATCTTGGTCGTATATGTCGCCATCACAGCCTAATTCCGTGTGATTACAGTCCACACCAAAATCGATCACGGCGACAGCAGTTTCTTCATCACCCGCCCCGACGGTTGCCCATGCTTGTGGGGCGCGAATTTGTTCTAAATACCATTGGCAGTCCTGACCATCACATAAGCCGTCTTCACCGGCAGGTTGGGGTAGGGATTGTGCATTGGGTGAAACAACAGAAAAATTATCGTTGTTGGATAGATCTGCAATGGCTTGATTAACCGCATCGGCGGTGTCGCTTTCAGGGATTTCAACAAGGAATTCTGAGATGTTGGGAATGCAGCCAACGATTTCACCGTTGACATCATTCATCAGTATTTCATTCAAAATATCGACGTCTGGCGCAACTCCCGACTCTAGTTTGACCATGATCTCATTGCTGAAAATAAATGACTGAGAGACATCGTCAAAGACAGTATTTTGAGGGTTGGAGGGGCGTGCTAATACAGGGCAATCACTGACCCAAAAATTCACTTGATTGGAGGTAAACGACTCACCGTCGACCTCTACCTGTACACGATAATATTTTTCAGTGGAAACAGTGTCCCCAAGCATAGCAACGCCAGTATAGGTTCTGTCACCTAAAAAGCGATCGCCATTAATGCCGTTGTCACGGAGCTGAGTAACGGATTCATTAATCACGTTGCCCGCTGAGTCCAGTTCTTGAAGGAAAAGTGCTTCTGGCGGTGTCATCGAGCCACTAATAATAGAAAGAAAAGTGACTTGGGTATCTGTATCGCTGGGTGGAATCAGTTGAGGTCTAGAAGACGGGCTGCCAAGGCTCAGTGTCAAAGGTTCGTCTGACGGTGTTGCGGTATCGTCATTGTCGTTGTTACTTCCACCACCGCAGGCACTTATTATCAAGGCCAGTAAGGTTATTAAGCATAAATTGAAAAGGCGGTTGTTAGCACTATGAGTCGATTTGATTTTCACTGATTTAGCTCCATCTGAGAAGAGTGATCCCAAACCCATGGGATTTGTATACTGAAATTAAATTATTGTGAAAGCAGGAAAGGGGGTAATCGATATTATTGGAGAGTATCCTTATCTTTTAGCTATCCCTTTTGCTCCAGTTTTTACTGTTACTTTTTGTTGCTTTTACTATAAAAGTAAAATTTATGGTGGGCTCACTTTATAGATTAGTTCGTTCTAAAAATGTCTATTACCTCACGTTTTTACATTTTATTTTCGATTGTAGCCGTGGGTTAATTTAAGGGGTTGTTATTGGCGCCATTTGTCGGTCATAAGGCTTTTTTACTGCTTACTTTAAGAAAGGTAATTTTAATGTGACTCTTTTTCAATAAGCGCTGTCCTAGTATATAAGGTGTTCGCAATTTGTGCCTAACACCTGCGCCACCTGCCTAGTGGTGGGCGAGTCGGGGGCTTCCCGACTTGGCTTTTTATATAACGCTATGTGCGTATGCCTCGATTAGTAAATCGAGCTCTTCTTTAGCTGTAGAATTTTGTAGGTTGGCATGGCCCAACAATAAGTAATATTCTTTAATCCCCTTGAGTTTCTGGGTGTAGATTTCGCAACCGAGCCCGGCTTTATTCAGTTGAACACGTAATTTATCTATATCAATACACACGGTGTTAATTTTCAGGTAATGATTCATCCCACTGATGGAATCCATAATGCTAAACCATGGTTGCTTAAACTCTTGCAAGTACTCATTACATAGGCGTCGTCTGTCGTTATAGATCATCCTTGTATGCGCTAAATGTGCGCTTAGGTAGCCGTGCTGCATAAATAGCCCCAATTGCTGTTGAATCATATACGGTGGTTGAATACCGACAGTATTTAATGCGTTATTGATAGGTGATATAAGATGTTTAGGCACCACCATCCACCCTAGGCGCAGGCTAGGGAGTAATAACTTACTCATTGTTCCCACATGAATAATATGAGTGCTTTCACTCTCGGTTAGTATTGAAAGAGGGGGGTGCTGAGAGTAACTGTATTCTGCCGCATAATCATCTTCAATTAACCATGTCTTGTGTTCTGTTGTATAACGTATAAATTCGGCTCGCCTCGTCATGCTCATCGGTTGACCTGTTGGAAATTGTGCGCAGGGCGTAATAATGGCGAGTGCAGGTTTTTGGTTTCCTCCTTTCTTTTCTTTTTCGCTTTTCCATGCGGATAGTTGGGTCCCTTGCTCATCCACAGGGGCGCGAATAATATTGAGGCCAGCTTGTTTTACCGCAGCCTCAGCGCCTGACCAGCAGGGCTCATCAATTAAAGCGCTATCGCCCGGTTCGGTGAGTAATTGTGCCAGTAGGCTTAATGCGGCTTGGCTTCCACTGGTTATTAACAGCTGGTCCAAGTGGCTTAAATGAATACCACGGTATTGAGCTAAGTAAGTTTGCAAATTCTTTTTTAGCAGTAACATGCCACCATCGCGTTGATACCAAGCAGGGCTTGTTTCCATTGCTTCTTTACTAAGGCGTTGCCATTTTGAATAAGGAAATAAAGAGAAGTCAGGTACGCTGGGGGTGAGCGCTTTGGTTGATGCTTCATTGTTAGTCGCAGCGTAGACCCTTGCACTAGCAATTCTTTCCCCTCTTTGCGACAAGTAAATAGCGGGGGTATTTTGTTTTGTAAATGATTTGGAATCACTTGGTGGGCGATAACAAACCTGAGTGCCGCCTTTACCGAAACCTGATACTAGCCCATCTGTCTTCAGCATTTCATAGCAAGTAACCACGACACCCCGTGCTACGCCTAAGGCCGATGCCAGTGCCCTTGTCGCGGGTAATGATTCTTTATAGGTAATATTCCCGTGCAAGATTTGGTAGTGCAACTGCATATACAGCTGCCGGGAAAGTGGTATCGATTGATGTCGATCCAATGAGATGTTTGAAAATTCTATAGGCATTTATGGTCTATTTTTGTGTTGTTTATGGTTCTTTTTATTAAACCAAAAAAAATTATAATAAGGCAAGTTAAAAAATAATTAGAAAGGCAGCTTAGAAAGGAGCGCTAATATGAAAACAGTAAAGCAACAGGCACCAAGTCAGCGTACAACCGTACGACAAGCGGCTACTAGGGCAGACTATGATCAACAGACTGTATATCGCATTGTTGATGATGCCATTATCGCAACGGTTGCTATTGCCAATGAAAATGGCCCTTTTGCGATGCCAATGGCTATTGCCAGAATTGATGACAAGGTCTATCTGCACGGCTCGCGTTCATCGCGTTTAATGAAGTATTTGGCGGGTGATAATGAGCTCTGCATTTCTATTACTCATCTTGACGGCCTTGTTGTGGCGCGTTCCGGAATGCATTGCTCAGCGAATTACCGTTCTGTCATCATTCACGGTAGAGGGGTTGAGGTCACAGATCCAGACGAACATGCTGAATTGTTGTATCAAATGACCTATAAAATAATCCCGGGTTCTGAAGGTGACTTTCGCAAACACCTTGCTAAAGAGTTGAAAGCAACCACCTTGGTGGCTATCCCCTTATCGGAGAGTGCTTGCAAAATAAGAACAGGGGGGCCGAATGATGATAAGGATGATTTGGGGCTACCATATTGGGCGGGTGTAATACCAATAGAGCAAGTATACGGAGAGCCTATCCCTTCAGACGATTTGCCATCAGGCGTGGTAACACCTGATTATGCATTGAATTATAAGCGGTAAATTATTCTTTCCCGGTATTTAATTATGTTGTGAGGCGGCTATGTATATACCCAAAAAATTTCGGCAGGATAATCAATCCCAACTTGTAGAATTAATAAAGGATCGGCCTTTTGCGACCTTAGTGTGTACAACATCAGCCGGGCTTGAAGCCAACCATATTCCTTTGCTAATAACAGCTACACCGGAGAACAACTACCGCTTAAAAGGCCATATTGCAAAAGCCAATCCATTATGGAAAACAGTTGATAATAATTCTTCAGTGTTAGTTATTTTTCATGGGTCTCAAAGTTATATTTCCCCTAGCTTTTATCCCACAAAAAAAGAGCATGGAAAAGTTGTACCCACATGGAATTATATGTCTGTCCATGTGAAAGGTAATATAACTTTTATCAGTGAATCCGATTGGAAGCTGCAGATGCTAACGGAGTTAACGGATCACTTAGAAAATGATGAACCTTCTCCTTGGAAGGTGACGGATGCACCAGACGTGTATATTGAAAAGCAATTAGGCGGAATTGTAGGTATAGAAATTACAGTGGAATCATTAGAAGGACAGTGGAAGTTGAGCCAAAATCAGCCTGCTAATAATCAAATGGGGGTGGTTGATGGTCTATCAACATCAGGGCGCTTTGGTGCTTGTGAAATGTCAAAGAGGGTTGAACGTTATGGAAAGACAGCCGTACAGGATAAAACCAAGAGTAAAAATCCGTTTTGATTATAAGGTTAGTGTTTCTCTTTATTCGCTACCACAAATGAAATCAAACCTGAGGTAAATAAAATGACTAGGCCGATTAAACTCAGCTTATCAGGCCAAGCATTAAACACAACGATGCTAAAGAAAGTGGCAGCGATTAACTGTGTATAAACAAAGGGTGCAACAACACTGGCAGGGAGTCTGCGATTAGCTTCGATAATAATTAAATTTCCAAACGCTGACGCTAATGCACTAATAATAAGTAAAATGGCAATCTTTGTATCAATAGGTGGGATATCACTAATGCCAAACGGTGTCAGTATTATGCTGCCGATTAACAATGTTGATAGTAAAACAAAGCGTGGTCGAAAGCTTCCCGCGAGCCAGCGGTTAGCTACGAGAAAACAACCATAAAAGCAGCCTGCCATCGCAGCAAAAACCATCCCTATTGTCATATCAACCCCAGGCTTGATAACCAGTAAGGCACCGCCAAAACCAATCAGCAGCAATATTGACCGCAGTAAAGTGATTTTTTCTTTAAGGAAAATAGCTGCCAAAAAATATGACAGAATAGGCCCGATAAAAAATGCCCCAAAGACATTGGCAATGGATTCTGTTTCTACTGCTTTTAAAATAGAGGATACAGCACCAACAAAGAGAACTGCGCGGAGTAATATTCGCCATTGGTACAGCATGGTGAGTTCGGATAACTTTAATCCACTTAAGGGTAAAATTAATAAGAATCCCATGGCCAAGCGACTCCACGCAATAAATGTGGAAGAAACGCCATGTTGGGTTAGTAATTTTCCGGCAGTATCACCCAAAGGGATGAGTGACATACCGACTAAAATCATAACAATGAGAAGAAAATTATCTTTATTTATCATTCCCTTTATATCTCTAAATGACTATTAACGTAGGCATTTAGTCTATTTTGTTCCTGAGGAATTATTAGAATTGTATTTTAGTTAATGTACTCAAAAACACGAACTACCTCTTTAATACCACCGATATTACTAACAACGTTGGCAATATTGTTAGCTTCAGCTTGAGTGACAAGGCCCATTAGGTAGACAACACCGTCTTCGACAACGGTTTTAATCTTGAGTGATTTAATATCTTTATTCGCAATCAATACACTTTTCACTTTAGTGGCCAACCAAGAATCATTGGTTCTTGCTAGTATTGCGGTGTTTCCTTTTACTTGTAGCTCATTATGTACTTGTCTGACACTGGTCACTTGAGACGCTGTTTGTGCGGCAAGTAGACGCATCTCTTGAGTGGGAACTTGCCCACTTAACAGGACTACGCCATTAAAGCTGGTGACATTGATATGGGATTGTTTCAGCGCTGGGTCTGCTTTCCTGAGGTTAACACCAATAATCACTTGTAAGCGTTTATCATCAATATAGGTGCCTAAGGATCGCTGGCTAGGATCTGGCTGGATGGGGTCTTTCGTTGTAGCGTCGACAATCGTGGTACAACCATTAAGGATAATAGCCAATAGGGCAATAAAAGTAAGTGTGGTCTGTTTCATGGTACTTTTTATGGTGCTTTTCATATTGCTGCTCATGGTTCTAAGGGTCCAAATATTTTTTCATCAATTAAGTCACAAAGACAAAATAAAGTCAGTAAATGAATTTCATGAATACGTCCACGTGCGTTAGACGGTATGCGTATTTCTCTATCATTGACATCAAGTAGTGAAGAAATGTTTCCACCATCTCTACCGCTTAATGCAATAATTAACATTCCTTTTTCATGAGCTGCCTGCACCGCTTGCAAAATGTTAGAAGGATTGCCGCTAGAGGTGAATATTACTAGTACATCCCCTTCATTGCCGAGGGCTTTGACTTCTTTGCCAAACACTTCATTAAAGCTCTTTTCATTAGCAATGGAGGTAACATTCGTTAAGTCACATCCCAAGGTAAAAGCCGGTAAGCTAGGTCGTTGACGCTCAAAACGATTAATTAAATTGTTGGTCAGTATTTGTGCCAGTGCGGCAGAAGGTCCATTGCCACAGGCGAGTATTTTGCCATCGTTGAGTAAGCAATTAACCATCATGTCAGTTGCATGTAAAATATCAGGGAAAATCACTTCCCCAGCATTCATTTTGGCTTCAACACTTTGTTGGAATAATGTGAATAATCGCTCTTCTGTCATGGTCTATATAGTACGTTAATAATAGGAAAATGCATTCTTTATCCAGTTAATTTTTTCATTTGAGTGGCTATTGTTATTATCGTCTATTCCAATAACATCGAAGCGGCTACTCACACTTTCAGTTAGCTTATGTTTATGCAAGTAATGTCTTGCTGCAGTTAAGATTTTCTGCTGTTTCTTTTGAGTGACGGTTTCAAAAGAATGGCCATATTGGCTGTTTTTTCGATACCTTACTTCTATAAAAACAAGAGTGTCTTTATCTTTAAAAATTAAATCTATTTCGCCTTGTCGGCAATGAAAATTTTTGTCGACAAAGCGGAGCCCCTGTTTTTGTAAATATTCTTGAGCAATACTTTCTGCACGATCACCAATAGTACGCCGATTGAATATTTTTAGCATAGGCTTTAATCTTCATCGTTATCTTGGGTAGACTCTTGTGTGAGATAGGGTAGTGCTGCAGCTTCTCCTTTAACCACTTGCGCCCAAGGCTGTTCTCTAACAATGCGTTGATCTTTGTTAAGGCTCAGTTTACCGGTTGCACCGTAAATAGACGTGTTTGCTGAGCGTGCCAATTGTTTTAAACGGTCATGCAGTAAAAAGCTATCAACACCCATTGCATATAGGCGTTCATAGTTAGGTGGGATCTTTATATATTGAGATATTAATTTCTTTTCGCTGTTATCTGGATCTAAGGTCCAAGGCAGTGTGGTAAATCGTATTCCATTTAAATCTCTATTTTTACTGGCGGTTTGCGAACTGGAGTAAATCTGGCTCGTGGCATAAACAGGAATATTCCCTGCATAGTGAAATGAAAGTGTCGGTTTAATTTGTTGCCCTTCACTTGAGCGTGCCACCAAAAAAATCATATCAATATCTTGTCGACGGCGAGGTTCAAACTCGAAGTTTTTTCCGAATAAGCGCTTTAGGCGCCGCGCTCTATCCTGGCTTTGATCAATCGCAAGAGCAGATTTAATCGTATTGGAATAACTGGTTTCTTTAGTAAAAGAACGGTCAACCACAACACGTCCACCTTGCTGCTGCCAACGCTGTATAAATGCATCTGCGGCCCGTTTACTCCAGTCTGCATCAGATGCCACGACCATGGCATAACGGTGTCCTTCTAACCATGCTCTATCCGCTGCTTGCACAGCCTCATCTTCTAAAGATAAGCCGAATAAATATAATGAGCTTTCGCTAACGATGTCAGCAGTGTCCTCATCTATGTTGAAAGTATCTGTATCGGCGATATTTATATCGGGGACATCAATATTGGGTGTCTCATTGGTTTTTTTATTGCTGTAATTTAATGCCAGTGTTGTAACCGGCAACTGTCCACGTTGTTCAAGTTCAGCTACTTTGTTTTTTTGCAATGGTCCTATAACAAGGTCAGCGCCTTCAGTCACTGCTCGGTCATAAACACTATTAATGCTATCGTTACTTGTATCATAAAGAGTGACTTCTGCTTTTTGCTCATCATCATTGTTGTAGTAAGCCGCAAAAAAACCATCACGAATGGTTTTACCGGCAGCAGCTAACTTACCTTGCAGGGGTAATAATAGTGCTATTTTACTGGGCCTTTGAGCAATCAAGGTTGTCAGTAGCTGAAGATCTAAAGGTAGATCAATACTGGCTGGGTGTTCAGGGTTAAGAGAGATCCAGTTGGTGACTTGCTGGTGCTTTACTCTGAGGTTGGCTTCATAGCTCTTATTAATCTTTGCTAATTGAAACCAGCCCAAGCTTATTGGCTCTTGTGTATTTTCTTCTAGCTTTGCTAAAGAATCTAAAGGGAGTTTAATGAGTTCTTGCCATAAGACTTCGTGGTTTTCTGTTAAATCCAGTGAATCTGTCAGTAGTGCGTCTAACTGAATATATTCACTGATGCTTTCTTCTGTATTCCCCAATTTGCTGTAAACATTCCCTTTATAACGGTGTAGCTCAATTTGTTGCTCGGGTGTTAATGTCTCCCATAATTGGGTTAAGCGCTCACTGATTAAAAGCGATTCGGCTCTAAAAATAGATTGATCTGCAATATATAACTCGCTAGCGGTAATGACATAATCAATGTATTGTTGATTATCATTTAATTCATCAATATCAATACGTTCGATTAGATTAATAGCACTCTGTATTTCGCCCAGTGCATATAGCTGTGCTGCGAGCTCAATAATGCGCCCATTACGGCTCGTTGTATCGAGGGCCTCTGCCTTTATGATTTCCGCTTGAATGTCAGCTAGTGACAGAGAAGCCAGCGGCGCTTGGTCTTTGGTGCTGGTACCTGAGCAAGCAGTGATTAATAAGGTAAGCAATGCGACTTTAGCAATGTTTAATAAAGAGTGAGACATGTGTTTTGATAGCATAAAATAGTTCATATACGTATTATTTAAAACATTATTCAGCGACTGAGCAAGACAAATTTAGCGAGAGAAACCCTTATGTCCGAATGCCACCTTGGCAATCCTAACGCTACTAGACCAGAGATAACAGACCTCGGTCACCTTTATGTGGTCGCAACACCCATTGGTAACTTGGGTGATATTAGCTCTCGTGCACTTGAGACACTCAAGAGTGTTGATTATATTGCAGCAGAGGATACACGTCATACTGCCCGTTTGTTGGCACATTTTAACATTACTACGCCTCTAATTGCTTATCATGATCACAGTGATGAGAAGCGACTGGGCAAAATAAGTGGCTATTTATCACAAGGTCGCTCAGTCGCCTTGGTCTCCGATGCGGGTACACCACTGATATCCGACCCGGGATATCAGCTAGTCAAGCATCTGAAAGCGCAAAATATGCCAGTGATACCCATACCGGGCGCCTGTGCGATGGTTGCTGCATTGTCTGTTTCTGGTCTACCTTCAGATCGCTTTGTCTTTGAAGGGTTCCTTCCTGCCAAAGCAAATGCCAGAAAAACGCACTTGCAGTCTTTAGCAAAAGAGCCTCGTACACTGATTTTTTATGAATCAACCCATCGCTTACTTGATTCCTTACAGGATATGGCCGATGCCTTCGGCACAGACCGTATGGCGGTAACGGCTCGAGAACTCACCAAGACCTATGAAACCATACATCTTGGTAGTTTAAACGAGCTGCATACAATAGCGAGCAACGATTCGAATCAGCAAAAAGGTGAGTTTGTGATTATGGTAAGTGGTTATAAATTATCCGCTGAAGTCACAAGTATTGATGCGGATGTTGAGCAGACAATGTTGGTACTCTTGAAAGAGTTATCCATTAAACAGGCCGCATCTATCGGAGCTAAACTAACAGGGCTTAAAAAACGGGATTTATACCAGTGGGCGCTAGAGCAAAAGCAGTAGTAAAAGTGGTATAGAATGGAACCCAATAACCTTTGTCGCTCACTTATCGTTTACGGCTCTTACGCACCGGGAGGTGTAAACCATAATATTTTTTCAGATTTACCCGGTGAGTGGGTAAAGGGAAAAATAGTAGCAGCTATAATTGGCCCAGATGAAATAGCACCGGGTGAAACTGACATCACCGAAGCTTGGATGATGACTTTTTCAGATTGTAATGCTGAAATGTTTACCCCAGAGTGGGATAAACAAGAAGCTTTACTCCATAGTCGTTGGCAGCAACTTGATCACAGAATGGGAGAGCAATGGGCGAGAGATTCTAGACGGTGGTGGCCTGATGAAAGCGAACCTGAGATTGCTAATAATGGTATGGTCGTTGTTAATATATATTTACCTGTGAAGACTTTTCAGTATTTGCCTCCAGCCATTTCGACTCATAAACCTCTGGGGCAAAAGGTATTGGATATTTGGGTCGGGTTTTTTGACAGTGGCTATCAAGGCAAATACTTTGAAGAGAAATATAATGAAGATGATGATTCGCCTATTTCAGAATTTGCGAGTGATCAGGGAAAAATATGGATTGATCATGATTTTATGGAAGTTGGGCATAAAGATTTTCCAAAAAATATAAGTGATTTAGTGCAAGGTTATTCATGGAGTGATCAATACGCTGAGGAATTAGCTCAAAGAGTAGAGGATAGTGAAATAACACGATTTAATTCGTTTGTATTATTGGATGCGGGGCAAATAGAGAGCCCCTGTTCTGTATATAAAAAAGGTATAGATCTAAATTATATGGGAAGATTTATGGTAAAAGTATAATTGATGGCTTTTAAATTCGATTTAAACAGTTAACTGTATCATGAGTTAGTATATATACCCGTGGTGCATTCTAAAAGT
>JBOEHE010000046.1:0-143117 GCA_050633785.1 Arenicella sp. | reverse complement strand
TACTCTCGGTCAAAAATTTAGTGTGAACAGGCCCTAGAAGATTATGCCAGTAAATATGAATCTGTTCTTCTTTTGGGACATGGAATAATAAATCGCCTGCTTATCAAAGAGCTGAGACGACGAAAATGGCAACTTACAAAACGTACAGGTGAACACTATTGGTCGTATACTGTTTTAGAGTATCCGGCGTAATAAACCGATCAAACCTTCAGATAAGCGAAATGGTGTCTGAAAAGGTATTGCGTTTGGATAGTTCATTGATTTGCGTAGCCTCCTTCTGGTTTTGGAGGGCAGGTAAAATACGGTAACTGTAGTTTGAGTGTTAGACCGGATAGTTTTATGAATAAAGTTGTATTTCTCAGTCTCTTATTTCTGGCTGGTTGTGTTTTTGTCCAACCGTTAACAGAACAAGAGAAAGCACAGTTAGAGAATCCTTCACAAGATACTCTTGTTCGAATTGACAAGATACTCGATGAGGCTGTGCTTTTTGTCAGAAAAAGCGAAACCGAAGTGTTGTCAGATGGCAAGAGGCTAAACCCTGAAGAAATAGAGTATGCTTCTAAGTTAGGTATCAACCAGCCAGAAAGAATCCGCATAAAGTATGCCAGAAAATTCCCAATACCTGAGAACAAAGCGCTGCTCAAAGAGTTTAAAGAGCTGGGTTTTGGTTCTTGGTTTGAGGGAGGTAGAACCAACGGTTATGGAATTTTTATTAAACCTCGTTTTGCCAAAAATAAATCGATAATAGAGCATGAATTAGTGCATGTTCTGCAGATGCAAAGGATGGGCCTGCAGGCATTTTTAAAGCAATATCTTATTGAAGCGATGACAGTAAACTATTTCAATATGCCCTTGGAAGTTGAAGCTTTTGAAAAGACGGCAGGGGATAAGTTTTAGAAATATTTTATAAAGATGTGTCATAGTAACGAAGATACTAAGCTATCTGGTTGCCAGATTTGGGTTTGATAGCGAATTGATATGAAGCATTTAGCTAATGAAAATATGCGCTTTGAAATTATTTTGATATGAACACTGAAAACATTCGACAAGTTTATGCTTTAGATAAGGAAGGAAAGCCTCAGGAAGCGTTTGATTTAATCTGTGCACTTGCTCAAGAAAATGATCCTCTGGCTTTATTCGAACTGAGCACTCGTTATTTTCCTTTACAGGAAAGGCCGCCAGAAATGTTGAGCATTGAACAAGACGAGGAGAAAAGTAAAACGTACGCAATTAGTGGCAAAGCTGAATTGCAGAAATTGGCCGATAATAATGATGGTGAAGCTATGCGTATGTTGGCTTATCTATATTTAGGTCATTTATGCCCATATCCAAGAGATTTGAAGGAGGCTGAGAACTGGCTTTTGAAATCAATAGATGCTGGTAGTGATGTTGCCGCTAATGATCTCGCAATATTTTATCAGAATACTAATATTGAAAAAGCTCGATATTGGTATCAATACGCGCAGGAAAAAGGGTGTAGATTAATACACAACGAAGAGCTGGAAACATTAGGGACATAAGGTAGAAAAGAAAGAATAGTCGAAAATAAGATGGTCTGACTTTTACCCTACCCAGATTTTCTAACGTATCTTACAACTCGGCGTACCCGGTAATTCAGGCCTTTTGGCTTTTTCTTCATCAATGATCTCTTGGGTGAACTGTCCCATAAAACAGCAACAGACATTTTCATTGATCATGGTGCGAGGGCCGTTTGGATGGCCTATATGCTTATAAGGCGCATGTGAATGACCATGGTTGTGACTGTGACTGTGACTGTGGCTGTGGTCATGAGTATGTTCGTGTGAATGAGAGTGACCTTGGTCATGACCGTGATCATGGCTATGTTCATGCTTGGCTTCAGGTTGAAATTCCGCATGGTGATGATGAACATCGACTTCACCTCGTGCCAGACGTTCTTTAAAGCTTTGCATCAGGCCAAGGTTGGGTTTGGGGCCTGAGATTGTTTCCTGAATGCGTTCGATAAAGGTGTTGATGACGTGTTCCTGGTCACGCAGGTAGGTGGCTTTCATAAAATGCACATCAGGGTTTTCTGCGGCTACTTTGTCGGTGTAGGCATGGATGCGGTCAATCAGTTTGCCGCCAAACAGGAAATAGGGGGCAACAACGATTTTCTTGAAACCCAGTTTGACCGCCATTTCAAGACCTCGACCTACTGAAGGAAAGGTGACGCCGGAATAAACGGTTTCAGACCAACCAAAACCCAGATTTTCACACACAATACGTGTCAGCTTGGCGGCTTCAGCATTGGCGTTGCTGACAGAAGTGCCTCGGCCTACCACGACCAGCATAGTGTCGTATAAATCACCAGTATGCACATGGTCCAGACCCATGGCTTCTAAAATGCGTGCCTGAAAGGCCTGGATCATTTCAGAGTGCAGGCCAAGTTCCTGACCGTATTCGATCTCAAGCCCAGGATGTTTCTCCTGATACGTGGTCAGCACTGAAGGGATATCATTTTGGGCATGGGTTGCAGCGAACAGCATGCCTGGCACCGCATAGATTTTCTTCACTCCTTGTTCCAGGAGACTGTCGAGTGCCATATGCATATTGGGCGCGGAGTATTCAAGAAAACCATGAGCCACTTTTAACTCAGGAAAACGTTTGCTCAAACCTTCGGCCAACAGACCAAATTCTTTTTCTGCAATCTTGGCTCGGCTGCCATGGCCGCATATTAATACGCCAGAATCTGCTGGCAGTTGGTTGATCAGTGTTTTGTTGGCCATAGTATTAACCTTGTTTCAATCTTGTTCGATGGTAATTGTGGCGGAAATTTCATTGCCTTGTGTGGCCCAGGTTGAGTGGTCATTGGCGTTGAGTGTGACCCGGACTTCATGTTTTCCCGGCGTCAGTTTCTTCAGATGATACCAGTTGCCATAGAGTCGAGCTATTTTATAATTGTCAACAAATAAGTGGGCATGGCCTTCACCTGCCGTTGCATCCTCGCCAACCTGCTCTGGAGTGAAACTGAAGTGCTCAGTTTTAATCTGCAGATTCCAGCCTGACATTGAGTCGGCTTGAACATCCAGAGTTAATGCTGGAATCTGGTTTTGGCCATCAAAAGATTCAATGTCAAGCGTGCCATGATCGTGCTTGGTGTGGTCATGTTTTTCAGTGAGATTATCTGCACTGTGATTTGCATCTTGATTATCTTGGGATGGTTGGCAAGCGCTTAGCATCAGGGCTGAAAAAATAAGAATTGGAAAGCGTCGTAACTGCATTATTATCGGTCTGTATTCAAATTTGTTGTTATAAACGGATTGTTATTTTGATTACTGGCCCAGGGGCAATGACAGTGCCATTTCTCAAACACGAACATTACCAGAAAAATGGGCGCTAAGCCTATCCATTTTTCTCATAATCAATGAGCTGGGTTTACCATTTCTTTGTGTAAGACTTCGGTGATTATTTTGTCAGTATCAGGTACAATTTTTGCCAGACTTTGTCTGGCACCTGCTGCCGACTTTTAATTAATTTTTCGCAACGTCTACAGACGTTACAAACAGGCCTAGAGGGCGCATCCATGGAATTGAAAAAAATCCCCGCAACTGTTGTCACCGGTTTTCTTGGCAGTGGCAAAACTACCTTGCTTTCTAATGTCTTGCAAAAAGCAGCGGGTAAACGCATTGCCGTGATTGTGAATGAGTTTGGTGAGATGGACATTGACGCAGATTTGCTGCGCAGCTGTCCACTTGACTGTGATGACGATGAAACGGCCACATTGGCTGCGGGTGAAAATGGTATTTATGAGCTGGCCAATGGCTGTATCTGTTGCACTGTAGAAGAAGAGTTTCTGCCGGTCATGCAAGCTTTGGTTGAGCGCCGTGATGAAATTGATCATATACTGATTGAAACGTCTGGGCTGGCATTGCCTAAGCCCTTGGTGCAGGCCTTTAACTGGCCGGAAATCAAACAGCATTGCACAGTTGATGCGGTTATCACCGTGGTGGACGGACAAGCTGTGGCCGCTGGGCGTTTTGCGAACGATGAAGAACAGGTTCAGGCCCAGCGTCTGGCCGATGAAAGCCTGGACCATGATCCCAGCTTGCAGGAATTGTTGGAAGATCAGCTGAGCGCGGCGGACTTAGTCGTGGTGAGCAAAAATGATCTATTGGATGATGAGCGTCGTGACAAGGTTAAGTCTGTGGTTGAAGGACGAGTATCTGAAGCAGTCAAAACCATTTATATCAATTCTGGAGAAGTCTCTCTGGACGTATTGATTGGCATTGAATCAGCTGCTGAGGAGACCATCGATCATGTGCATAATCACCACGATCACCATCATGAGCATGGAGAACACCATACACACGCCCATGATCACTTCGATTCGTATGTGATCACTCTGGGAGATGTGGACAGTGACAAGTTGCAGACAGTGTTGCGTGAATTGTTATCCAAGCACACTATTTATCGTGTCAAGGGATTTGCCAGCTTGCCTGGAAAATCAATGCGTCAGGTTCTGCAGGCAGTGGGTGAACGATTAGATGTACATTTCGACCGTTTCTGGTCAGCCGAAGAACAGCCTAAAACCAGCCTGGTGTTTATTGGTAAAAATTTGGATGAAGCAATATTGACGAAAGCTTTGCAGGTGGCTGAACTACCTGCTGCGGCTTAACTTCGTTCAGCCAGGCAGTTACGATAAAATTGCAAAGACCAGTTCGTTAATCAAGTGCATTTATTAGCTTCAAAGCCGGGTGGTTTCAGCGACGAAGAAGGCATTATTGATCTGGATCAATCTGCAGGTGATATTGTCGTATTGTCGGCAGCAGACAGCGCCTTGGCGGCCTTGGCCGCCAGCGTTGAGTCATTACCGGGTGATTACCCCAGTGTTCGATTGGCTAACTGGATGCAGTTGCTTAAACCTGCTGCGTTTGATCTGTATGAAGATAAGGTATTAAGTCAGGCCAAAGTGCTAGTGGTTTCATTATTAGGTGGGGCGAATTACTGGCAATATGGTTTTGAACGTCTATGCGCCTGGGCGGCTGAAGATAGCAGTCGGCAGCTGATTCTGGTGCCTGGGGATGATGCGGTTGATGAACAACTGTTTGCCGCATCGTCTGTTGAGGAACCGGAAGCAGTTCGTGTCTGGCAGTTTTTGCGTGCAGGTGGTGTCGCTAACAACCAGCAGCTGTTTTACTTTCTGGCATCTGCGTATTTAAAGAAAAACTACCCCTGGCATGAGCCTGATTCATTGCCTCGTTGTCTGATCTATCATCCCGAATCATTGGCTTTTGCTGCCAGCGACTCGCAGGCGAATCTGGATTATTGGCAACAGCGCTGGACTGAGCGAAACGTTGATCCAGCCGCCAGCTGTTGCATTGTTATTTTCTATCGCAGTCATCTTCAGAGTGCCAATACCGCTATGTTTGATGAATTGCTTGAGACCTTGGAGTTAAAAGGTCTCAAGCCATTGCCAATTGCGGTTGCCTCGTTGAAAGATAAAGACTCTCTGGAGTTGGTGAATGATATGATTGGTCAGATTGATGCGCGCCTGTTGATCAACACTACGGCCTTTGCCTGCAATACTGTATCGGCTCCTGATTTGTCATCGCAACCGACGGATTTTGTTGTGTCATTTTCACGCCGTCTGGTGGTGTTGCAACTGGTGCTATCAAGCAGTACTGAGGAAGATTGGCAATCCTACAGTCAGGGCTTGCGCAGTCGTGATATTGCTATGCAAGTGGTATTGCCCGAAATGGATGGGCGTATCGTTACCCGCGCTATTAGCTTTAAGTCAGAAGCGCATTACAGCGAACGTTGCCAGATTCCAGTGGTCAAATATGCCTTGCACCGGGAAAGGGCTGAGTTTGTTGCAGACTTGGCGCATCGTTATTGCCAACTGACGGCGTTGAGTAATTGTGATAAACGAGTTGCTCTGATATTGGCTAATTATCCTACCAAGGATGGTCGTATTGGTAATGGTGTGGGTTTGGATACGCCGCAGTCTACTATTAACATACTGCACGCAATGCAGCAGTCCGGATTCCCAGTAGCGGAAATACCCAGTGATGGCACTGAGTTGATAAAAACATTGTTGGGATCGGTTACAAACAATCCCAATACGTTACATCAACTGCCTTGCTGGCAAAGCATTAGCCTTGAAGAGTATCAACACCATTTTCAACAAATGCCAAGGTCTTGCCAGAAAGCGGTGCTAGAGCGTTGGGGAACACCGGAACAAGACCCTAAATGCCGCAACAACAGAATCATGCTGGCGGGTATTCGCCTGGGTGAAACCTTTGTAGGTATTCAACCTGCTCGAGGTTTCAATCTTGATCTGCAGGCGAACTATCATGATCCAGACCTTGTCCCACCGCACAGCTATCTGGCTTTTTATGTTTGGTTGAGACATTGTTATAACATCAATGCCATCATACATGTTGGCAAACATGGCAATCTGGAATGGCTTCCTGGCAAAGGGTCTGCTTTGTCTGAACAATGTTGGCCTGATATAGCTCTGGGGCCAATACCGCACTTCTATCCGTTTATCGTCAATGATCCTGGTGAAGGAGCCCAGGCAAAACGTCGTACTCAAGCCGCTATTATTGACCATTTGATGCCGCCTATGACTCGGGCAGAAGTCTACGGTGATATTGCTGATCTGGAAAATTTAGTGGATGAATATTATCAGGCACTGGGAATGGATGAACGACGCGAACTGTGGTTGCGTGATGAAATTTTTGACAAGGTCACCAGCACGAATGTCCTTCAAGAATTAGGATTATCGAAACAGGATGACCAAGATGCGATTCTTGAACAGCTGGATGCTTATTTGTGTGATATCAAAGAGGCGCAGATTCGCCATGGTTTGCATTGCCTGGGTGCTTTGCCTGTGCAGGAAAAATTGACGGACACCCTGGTTGCTTTATTACGTTTGCCGCGAGGCAAAGACGCACCCAGTCAGGGTATTTTGCATAATTTAGCCAATGACCTTGAGTTGAAACAGGGCAGCGAGGTGTTTGATCCTTTGTTGCCCAGTGCTGAGCTTTGGCAAGGTGTCAAACCTGAGTTGTTGCAGTCTCTGGATGAAAAAGTCTGGCGAACGGATGCAGACACCCGTGAAAGGCTGGAATTGTTAGCGCAGCAATGGGTACAACGTTATGTGCTTGAGGGTGAGAGTCTGAACGATAATTTTGAGCAAAGCTATCCCGCGACAGCCCAGCAGCTACAGTATGCCAGAGCTGTGTTGTTGAAAGCCTTAGAGAAAAGTGTCGACCAGGAATTGCAGGCATTGATCACCGGATTGCAAGGTGGGTTTATTGAACCTGGTCCCAGTGGTGCTCCCACCCGTGGGCGGCTTGATACTTTACCAACCGGGCGTAATTTTTTCTCAGTTGATAATCGCTCCATCCCTTCTCCAGCCGCCTGGGCTATTGGTCAGCGTTCAGCTCAAACCATGTTGGAACGTCATTTGCAGGATCATGGTGACTATCCTCGACAACTTGGTTTGTCGGTATGGGGCACTGCCACCATGCGCACCGGCGGTGATGATATTGCACAAGCTTTTGCTTTGATGGGCATCAAACCGGTCTGGGTTCAAGGCTCACAGCGTGTGGTGGATTTTGAAATTGTGCCAACGATGTTACTTGGCCGTCCCCGTGTGGATGTGACTTTGCGAGTGTCTGGTTTTTTCCGTGATGCTTTCCCTAATGTGATGCGTTTGTTTGATGCCGCTGTGCAAGCTCTGGCTGACTATGATGATCCGGGCGGTATGAATGTGGTTCAACAGAATATTCAAACACGCCTCGCAGAATTGCAAAATCTGGGTATGAGTTCAGAGCAAGCGCAGCGACAGGCAAGTTATCGTGTCTTTGGCAGCAAACCAGGAGCCTACGGTGCAGGCTTGCAAGGTTTGATCGATGAACGTTGCTGGGAAGAACGCTCTGACTTGGCTGAAGCCTATGTCAACTGGGGAGGGTATGCGTATGGCAATGATAGCTGCACAGAAGATGGTGTTGAGGCAAAAAGTGCTTTTGAGAACAGGCTCAGCAAGCTGGAAGTCGTGGTTCATAATCAGGATAACCGGGAACATGACCTGTTGGATTCTGATGATTATTATCAGTTTCAGGGAGGGATGAGCAATGCTGTGAACCAGTATTCAGGTGAGGAACCGGTTATTTATCACAACGACCATTCTAATCCGGCTGAACCTAAAGTTCGCACTCTCAAAGAGGAATTGAATCGGGTTATTCGTTCCAGAGTGTTGAATCCCAAATGGATCAAAGCGATGCAGGAGCATGGTTATAAAGGAGCGTTTGAAATGGCAGCCAGTGTGGATTATCTGTTTGCTTATGACGCAACTACCAATCTGATTGATGATTATCAGTATAAAAGTGTTGCCGATGCACTGGTTTTTGACGAAGAAAACCAACGCTTTATGCAGGAACACAACCCCAGTGCTCTGGAAGAAACGGCGGAACGATTGCTTGAGGCTGTGCAACGTGGCTTATGGGAAGAACCTGAAGACTACGCCGAAAAGTTGCAGGACTTGTTGCTGAGCATTGATGAACAGCTAGAATCATAGGTCAGAAACCTTTACTGCTGCTAACGCATTACTACGACAATAAATTTATGAGCGATTATCGCTCATTATCTGCTAGTATAGTTAACTGTCATCAATTATAAAGCGTTCTGGTTGTCGTCTGGTTCCGAACTCTTTTTAACCAGGGGAGTTCTTTGGGTTCTTATTTGCATCAATTGACACTGATAAAACGGTATTTGTGGGGATCCCTGGCGATTGCCATTATTCCATTGATGATCGTTGCTGTGCTTTATGACCGACACAGTTCTTCGTTGACCAACCGTCTGTTGCTGGAAAAGCTGGAAGGCGATATTCAAACAACGGTAGTCAAAATAGAGAATTTTATTGATATTCAAGTTAAACGTTTGAATGACTTGGCTGATCTGCAGGAAATAGACAGCGTTTTTACTCATGACAATCGCTCTGAATTTTCCGAGCAATTGCTTGATTTTTTGTATTTTGAAACTGGCGACCCTGATATCTATGGCATTGAATTCTACAGTGTTGCAGGCCAGTTTTTGTGGTCATTGCCTGCTTCTATCGATCATCCAGAACATATTCAACCCAGTGGTGTACACATTGATTCTATCGCTATTTCTGATCCAACCCTGCCGGATTCTGGCAAACCTGGTTGGTTTCATATGTCGAAAATGGTGATTCGTAAAGGTGAAAAAATAGGCATTATTGCCTTAAAGGTTCGCTTGACCTCGTTAACTGAAAAAACCGTTTCTTTATTTCGTTCTGGCATTTACGAGCCGATTATTTTCACCCCTGGCAATCATACTTTGAATGCAGTGGGCACTCGGGCGAAGTCTGATTTATTACTGGCCAGTTCAGAACCTTTTATTCCAGGGTGGTCAATTGGTTTGCAACAAAATGGAGAACCTGTCGTTGAAACTGGAATCCGCCGTTGGTTGTTGTTTTTTGTTGTGTTGTCGGCCATCAGCGTTATTGGCCTGTTTATCAATATGTCACAACGCCTTGCTCGTTGGGTATTACCACTGAAAAATGGTGCCAAGGCTATTGCCGCTGGCAATTTGAATGTTCGGGTTGCCGAAGATGGTCCCGGTGAATTAGGCATGTTGGCTCGGTCGTTTAACAATATGAGTGAACAACTGAGTTCCATGATCTCGTCCAGGGTTGATGTGGAACGCCGCGCTGCATTGGGTAATCTGGCAACTGGCATTGCACATGAAATACGTAATCCTCTGGCTACTATTGGCACTACTGTGCATGGCTTGATTGGCTCCGAAAGTGACCCTGAACGTAAAAAAATGTTGGAAGCTGTGGACAATGAAATCATACGTACTGATGCTATTGTTGAAGAGTTTATGAACTATGCACGCCCACGTGAACCTAAAATGGAACCGTGCTCAATTCGTGATGTGTTTAACCACGTTAATGTTCTGGTTTCAACGACAGCATTGGATGCCGGTATCAAAATCAGTTTACTGGGGCAGCGCTCTATTGTTGTTTTTGCTGATCCAGGGCAGTTGCGGCAGGTCTTTATGAATATTATTTTAAATGCTCTACAGGCCATGCCAGAAGGTGGACATTTACGCTTGAAGGCAATTGACCATGCTGGTTTGGCAGAAATAACGGTTTCCGATTCAGGTACGGGTATTGAACCAGAGGTTTTGGAGAAAGTGCAGCAACCTTTTTTCACTACCAAACAAGGAGGTACTGGATTGGGTCTGGCAATTTGCGCCCAACTGGTCAAAGTCAATGGTGGTACTTTTGAAATACAGAGCAAGTTGGGTGAAGGGACAACAATTCGAATCACTATGCCCATAGTGCAGGCACATAATAAACAGGGTGAAAATACATGAGTTCGATAAGATGTTTAATTATTGATGATGAAGTTCAGCTGGCTAAGTCACTATCCTACACACTGGGGTTGGCTCATATCAGCTGCCTTGAAGCTTATGATGGCGCCAGTGGTTTAAAAATGCTCGAAGCTGAACGCCCGGATGTGGTGTTGCTGGATCTGAAGTTGCCTGACATATCTGGTCTTGAGGTTCTGGAGCGTATAATTGCGATGCAAATAGATACGCCGGTAATCATGATTTCCGCGCATGGCCACACCAAAGATGCTGTCAGTGCCATTAAAACAGGAGCTATCGATTATTTGACCAAACCTTTTGATGTTGATGAATTGATTCTGCTGGTTAATAAAACCTTGTCTCAAAAGCGCCTGAAAAAAGAAGTCTTATATCATCGTAAGAAAATAACTGCGTCGCAGAATCTGATTGGCGAAAGCCAGATAATGATGAGTTTGCTTGAGAGTCTGGACAGTGTGGCAAACAGTAAAGCCAGAACCATTTTGCTCTATGGTGAAACGGGTGTAGGTAAAACGATTGTGGCCAAAGAAATTCACAATAAAACGGAGAATAAGAATGCACCTTTTGTTGAAATTAATTGTTCATCTTTGCCAGAACATCTAATTGAAGCCGAGCTTTTCGGTGTCGAAAAGGGGGCCTTTACAGGGGCAGATTCAACACGAGCTGGCTTGGTCGAAGTGGCTGAGAAAGGCACTTTGTTTCTCGATGAGATAGGTGAGTTGCCCCTGACATTACAGGCTAAATTGTTGACCTTGTTGGAATCATGGACATATCGACCAGTTGGGTCTCCCAGAGAAAAGAAAGCCAATGTCAGGGTCATTGCCGCCACTAATCGAGATCTGGAAGAAAGTGTTGAGAATGGCGAATTCAGAAAAGACCTTTTCTTCCGTTTGAACATAATCCCTATAGAAATTCCAGCTTTGCGCCATAGAGGTGGAGATATCTGGTTGTTGGCTAACTGTTTTTCAACTGTTTTGTCCAATCGAGAAGGTTGCCAGCCTCTAACGATGTCTGATGACATTCGTTCTATTTTTGAAGAGTATGAATGGCCCGGCAATGTTCGAGAATTGAAAAATATTATTGAACGTTTAACCATCTTATATCCGGGCAAGACGATTACTCCAGATTTGCTGCCTGTTGATTTGAGAGGGCTGGCATATAACAAGGCTGATACCATCAAAGATGCAATGGACAATGCCGAGCGAGATCTGGTGCAAAGAGCACTCGGAGAGTGTAATGGCAAAAAAGGGTTGGCGGCTGAAAAGCTGGGCATCTCGCGCCACGCTCTGAAACGGCGAATTCAGAAACTGGGGCTGGAATAGCCATTATAATGAAGCCCAGATATTACCAACGATTTTTCTTGCGGCTGATTTTTGCCACTTTCTGCTGCGTGTTTGTGAATTTGTCAGCACTTAGTAGTGAAATGGCTTCATCTGATGCAGTAAAAGTGGGTTGCTTATTCCCGATGGCTGGTTCTGGAGGTTTGTATGGGCGAGACAGTGTTGAAGCTATAAAGATTGCTTTGGACGATTTAAAATCATCGACAGAATTTGTTTATCCTGAGTTGGATATTCTATTTGGAGACACGCGATCCAAGTCTTTGCGTGCTGTGCAAATTGCACGTAATTTCATTAAAGATGACCAGGTTGATTTTCTATGTGGCGTCGTCAGTTCGCAAATTGCCCTGGAAGTGACTGAAATAGCCAGGGAAAATGAGGTGTTCTTTATTGGTACTGATCACGCCTCACCTCGTCTGGTTAATGAAGCATTGCACCCATTTTATTTTCGCGTCAACAATGGTACCCGGCAATCCATGCAGGCAGGTGCGAAATATATTAAAGAACACTATAAAGAAGGGCGCAATTTAAAAATAGCCTTTATTGGTCCCGACTATGATTACGGTTACCAAGCTTGGGATGACTTGCGTTACTTCTTGCGTCAGGAGCAGGTTCGGTACGATATCGTTGGTGAGTTTTGGCCTAAATTATTTGAAGCGGATTACTCCATTTATATCCATGCCCTGAATCAGCGTAAGCCCGATATCATCGTTAATGGCCACTGGGGACAGGATCTGGTGACGTTTATAAAACAGGCAAAACCGCTTAAACTGTTCGAGAATGCTCAGGTTATGAACTTTGATGCGGGTGGTAATTACGCCACTTTGGTAGAAATGGCAGATGATATGCCTTTGGGATTGGTGTTATCGGCCAGACATCATGTCAATTGGCCTCCGACCAAAGCGAATCGTGCTTTTGTTAATACGTTCTATGATCGTGTAGGTCGCTATCCCAGCTATGCCGCACAAGGGGCTTATTCCGGCATTATTGCCATTGCAGAGGCAGTCAGGTTGACAAAAAACTCTCGTAATAAAGAGGATGTAAGGCGCGTCCTTGAAAACCTTGTTGTCACATTACCTGAAGATCCGAAAGGTTTTTCATCCCGTATGGACCCGGCAACGCATCAGATGTTGCAGGCACAAGCTATTGGTAAAACCGTATTAAACAGCAACTTCCTGCCAGCCAGAGTTTTGCTGGGGGATTGGTTTATCCATTACCCTGAGAAAAAACTGCCGCGAAGCGAGATGGCAGGGGATAAATAACAATGTTTCTGTGCGAGGTATTAGAAAGCCTTTAGCTCTCTTTGCAAACAATCAGTTGCCTGAAAGTTCCCCCAAATTGATAAAAAATTAATGCTTTAACCGGTATCTTTCAGCTTGGCATATCAGAAATAGCAGCATTTAGTCACTCTATATCTATTGTTTTTATCAAATTCTAAGTGCCCTCAGATTATGAGCAAATTTTAGTAAGTGATCTACGAATCCATTCTATTGCTAGCAGTTACGCTTTCTGTCCCCTATTTTGGGTGATAGTAAAAAAATACAATGTTGTTAAAGTGAAAGATTACTAACTGAGCACGCAATGAGAAGTGAGTGCTTAATTTAGCGTTAATGATTAGTCAGATTATATTTATTGTTCAATTTCTGTGCATAACGATGTGGGTTAGCAGCAACAAGACAATTAAGTTTTGACATTAATACGGATGCAATAAGGCTGTGAAGGTTGCAGACTCAAATTTTTAACCATACAGCCTGAATTGCTGATATTTATTTGCTGCAATATGAGGACGTATGAAAGATATTAAAGTGCATTTTCAAAGTGTGTTATTTGCGGTTTGTTTTTTTATAGCAAGCTACCACGCTCATTCAGCAGTGATCATAGTAAATGCTGACATTGGACAGTCTGGTTGCGATTTGGTTGAAGCAATCAACTCCGCAAATAATGATACCTCTGAAGGAGGGTGCACTGGCGGGAGTGGGGATGATTTAATTCTACTCAATGTGAGTGGGGTATTGCTTAGTAATGTCTATGAAGCTAAAAACGGATTGCCAATTATTAGCTCTAACATTCATATTCGACCAGTGGCTACAGAACCAACTGTAATTCTAAGAAACCCTTCTGCCTCTACACCGCTATTTCGTTTTTTCCATGTTAATGGAGGAGCTTTAATCTTAGAGAATATTGTGTTCTCTGGAGGCCAGGTGAATCTACCGACGGATACTGTCTTTTCTCCAGGAGGTGCTTTGTATGTCTTTAGTGGCGATTTAACCCTAAGAGATGTCGAGTTTCACGCTAACTACGGTGGGACTGGGGGAGCGATTCTTCTGAGTGGTACAGAAGGGTTTGAAGCAACGGCAACAATTTTTAGAAGTTTATTTATAAACAATGCTTCTAAGTTTACTGGGGGAGCAATAGATGTCGGTGCTTATTCAGGTGTGACTATTTTTGATTCAACTTTTACCGAAAACTATTCAGGTCGTCAGGGAGGTGCCATCAATATAGGAGGCGGGGACTCATCACTATCCATATTCAATGCTACCATTGTAGAAAATGAAAGCGATCGAGAAGGTGGCGGCGTAGCGATGCGAACGGATATCAACGAGCCGGAGCAACAAATTTCTGTGCTGCTACGAAATTCTATTCTAAGCGGTAATACTTGCAATGATTGCTCAGGTGGCGGTGCAGAATTCGTTGAGTATAGTTACACCACAGGAGCTTTATCCAATCTCGTCACCATGCAAAATAACGTTATTGGCAGTAATAATTTAGCCAACCAGCAAGTGGCGCTTGGAAGTAGGTGGGCTGACTATGATATAGCGCCTTACAATAATATTTTTGCCACGGCAGATGCGGATAAGCCATTACCGCTAGAGAACATTGTCTCAGATGGAGTGGGATCAATTGGTGTTGATTATCACCGCCCTTTACCTGTAAAAAGCCCGGCAGTTGATAATGGCCTGGCGTATATAGTTGGAGGATCTTTTCCTTTTTTGAATTACGCCCCAGGTTGTGCTGGAACCGAGCTTGTCGGTTTTATACTGCCAGAATATCGAACCGACCGATTGAAGAAGGCTCGTCCAATTGGAGCCCATTGCGATATTGGTGCGCTTGAACGAGATTCCGCGTTAGATGAACAGTGCTATACGGTGGAAGCAAAAAATGAGAAAACTGTAGTGTTCTGCTTATAGTTGCATATAAGTTTAATTTCGGCTTGGCTTTGAAGGGCTCAGACAGCTCTTTGTAGATTCGACGATAGCCATAACGATCATGAACGAGAGGGGGCTTATATTTATTCTGGATCAAATTCGAATAAAGGGAGCCGTTCAGATGATCATATACTCAGTGACCCTATGGTGATTTGGTCTTGAATGGAGGAGATCGCATAAACCTTAATTGTTAAGCTGTCCATGTATTCAGCCGACCAGATGGGTTGTACTAACGGTCAGAAATTAAGCAACACAAGGATGAGTTTCGTTATCTACATTACTCTAACTGCATTTCATTTATGAGCGATTATCGCTCAATTTAATTGTTTTTATTGAGCGGTAATCGCTCATAAGTCGGTTTTTATGTATCTGTTTAGTAATGAATTGATTAATAATCAATTAGTTAGCGCGATGGTGTGAACTGGCATAGAGGTTGCTAATACTCTATTGAAGCTAATACTGACTACTCGCTTCAGTAGTCATGGCTTTCTACATTAAAACAACAATACATATTCTCCTGGGGGAATCAATTATGCATAACGGTTTTCAAAACTTATCAGAACGTGGATCAAAATTGTTGACTGCACTGGCAGTATCAACGCTGGTTGCGGGCTGGTCTACTATGTCTATGGCCGAAGATAAAGAGGTCAAATTGGGTGTGGTTACTTTTCTTTCTGGCGGAGCCGCTGGACCCTTTGGTATTCCCGCGCGTAATGCCGCAGAGTTGATGATCGAAGCGATCAATGCTGGAAGCATGCCAGCGCCTTATACAAGCAAAGGTCTGGCTGGTGCAAATATCACGCCTATCTTTGTTGATGAAGCAAGCAAACAGAAAGTCGCTGACTACAAAAAACTGGTGCAAAAAGATGGCGCTGACATCATCATTGGTTATATCTCATCAGGTAGTTGTAAAGCGATAGCTCCTGTTGCTGAAGAAGAGAAGAAGCTAACGGTGTTATTCGATTGTGGCACACCACAGATCTTTGAAGATATTGTGACTGAACCGAATTATGTGTTTCGCACCGCCGGGCATGCCACTATGGACAATGTTGCTGCGGCAAAGTATGTGATGGATACCAAAAAAGATATCTCGTCCATTGCTGGCATCAACCAGAATTATGCCTGGGGTCAGGATTCGTGGCGTGATTTCTCTGCATCTATGGCAGCATTAAGTACCTCCGTCAAAGTGGCTACAGAACAGTTTCCCAAGATATACGCTGGTCAATATGGCTCGGAAGTTTCCGCACTATTGACGAAAAAGCCGGATGTTGTGCATTCCAGTTTCTGGGGTGGTGACATGGAAGCTCTGGTCATTCAGGGTGGTGGAAGAAATTTGTTTTCACGCAGCCAGGTTATTTTGACTACTGGTGAGACTGCAATGCAGCGTCTTGGACCGCAAATGCCTGATGGCACTATCATTGGTGCTCGCGGCCCCAATGGCCCTCTGGCCCCGGAAAGTGAGCTGAACGATTGGTTTAAAAAAGCCTACTTTGACCGTTTTGGTTCTTTACCAACCTATCCTTCGTACCATATGGCACAGGCAATTCTAGCTGTGAAAGCCGCAACGGATAAAGCGGAGTCAATCGATCAGGCGAAGACTATGGCTGCGCTGAAAGGGTCTAGTTTTGCAACCCCAAGTGGCATGGTTTCAATGGCTTTGTCCAATGGACATCAGGCGATCCAGGAAACCGCTTATGGTACGTATAAGTACGACAAGGAGACCGGTAAGGGGACTCTGGTTGATATCAAACGTTACGCAGCAACCTGTGTGAATCCTCCTGCTGGCTCCAAAAGTATTGATTGGATTAAATCCGGTTTTGAAGGCGCTAATTGCCAGTAAACCCACTCTTGCTGGTTGTTCCTTGTTGTTCTGTTACTGCATAAGGCTACAGAAACGATAAGGCCTGGCCCGAGTCATTGTTCACTCTTAATGGCTCGGGCTTTTTTATCTATCAATTATTTTTCAGAGGTTCACATGTTAACTGCAGTTGCAATAGCAGTAGATGGCTTAGGGTTCGCCGCATGGCTTTTCCTGTCTTCCGTTGGGTTGACGCTCATCTATGGTGTTATGCGTATTTTAAATATTGCTCATGGCGGTTTTTATGCATTAGGTGCATATTCTTCTGCCTGGGCCATTGGCTTGTATATGCAAACCGGATCAACGGTTGCATTGACATACCTTCTTATTCCATCGGCGGCCATTGCCGTGGGCATCATTGCTGGTTTGCTCATTGAACGAGGTGTTCTACGGTTTATGTATGGTCGTGATGAAGTGTTGATGGTGCTGGTCACATACGCTTTGTTCCTCATTCTGGAGGATGCTACCAAACTGATTTGGGGTACTGAATCACTCGTAGCCTATCAACCGGCCTATTTTCTCGGAACCATTGACATTATGGGCATTCCTTACACCATTTATAAATTCAGCCTTATTGCTCTGGCTATGGTCTGTGGGGCCGCTTTGTGGTGGGGGCTCAATCGTACACGCACTGGAAAACTGTTATTGGTTGTTATCGAAGATCGTGAAATAAGCAGTGCACTTGGCATCAACGTTACCTTGTTTTTTACGATAACTTTTATCATTGGTGCAACCCTGGGAGCATTAGGCGGTGCAGTAACGGCCCCGCAGATTTCAGTGGTACCAGGTATCGGTGCCGAAATCATAGTCATGGCCTTTGCGGTGATTGTGATTGGTGGAATGGGCAGTATAGGGGGAGCTATTATCGGTGCTATATTTGTCGGTTTTGCCAGAGCTATTTCGGTTCACCTTTATCCTCCAGCGGAGCTGTTTTCAATCTATCTTGTCATGGCGGTGGTGCTGACCATCAAACCTTATGGCCTGTTTTCTTTGTCTGAGGGGAGAAAAATATGAGCACTAATTTCGATCGAACCGAACGGTTCCTTATTCTTGGCTTGCCGGTTCTCATTGTAATGGGATTTGTTTTGCCTGAATGGGTAGTTAACTACATTCAAGTCTCATTGGGGACAGGCTTGGTGGCTCTGGGAGTAATGATTCAAATGCGGGCTGGCCTGGTGAGTTTTGGTCAGGGTTTGTATTTTTGCATTGGTGGCTATGCTGCTGGTATGGCAGGCAAGTTTTTGGGGATTTCTGACATCTTTGTGTTGCTGGCCTGTGGAACTGTTGCCAGTGTAGTCATGGCCTTTTTAGCGGGTTTTTTGCTGCGCCGTTACCGGGAGATTTTCTTTGCCATGTTGTCTCTGGCTTTATCGATGATTCTCTTTGGCCTGCTGACTAAACTGGAGGTGCTTGGCAGCACTGATGGGTTTAATCTGCCCAGTGCCACCTACCTTGGTTGGGCGCCAGAGGGAACAACGGCCAAACACGCTTTGTATGTAGCGACCTGTATTCCGGCTATCCTCTGTGCGGTGTTGTTGAATCGATATTTACGCAGCCCTATGGGCTATATCGGCGAAGCATTGCGCGAAAATGAAATACGTCTCGAGTATCTCGGCACATCGGCACATCGTGCTGTGCATATAAAGTACGTTATTGCGGCGGCTGTTTCAGGAATTGGCGGTGTGCTCTGGGCCTTGGCATTGGGGCATGTTGATCCTGAAATGACCAACTGGACGACATCAGGGCAATTTGTCTTCGTGTCTATTCTAAGTGGTACGGGCAACATAGTGGCTCCGCTTTTTGGTACCTTTATTCTGGAAATTGTTCGAGTTTATGCGGTTGAAGCCTCACCAAATACTTGGCAAATGATTCTGGGAACGCTGATGTTGCTGACTATCATCTTTCTACCTAAGGGACTGTGGTCCTTGGTGCAAAAAAAGCAATCTGCTGCTCAAACAGGAGGTGAAACATGAGTACTATTCTTGAAACGGTCAATCTGGAACGTACTTTTGGTGCGGTGGTGGCTGCCTCGAATATTAATATTAAAATTAACTCGGGTGAGATCATGGGTGTGATTGGTTCCAATGGGGCTGGCAAAACCACCTTTGTCAATATGGCCACAGGCTATCTGGCTCCCAGCTCTGGGAAAATTCTCTATCGTGGGGCGGATATCACAGGCAAACCCACTCGCGATATTACCCGTTTAGGTATTTGTCGTTCGTTTCAGATACCTCAGCTATTTCTGGAACTGTCCGTTCTGGATAACATCATCATAGCCTTAACCGTTGCGAAACAGTATAAACCTGCATTGCTCAGACCGGCAGTGACGCCGCGTTTAATTGAAGAGGCTATGAGCGTGCTGGAGCGATTTAAAGTGGCTCAATACTCTGCTCAGGAAGTGGGTACACTGGCTCAAGGAGTACGCAAGTTGATTGACATTGCTATGGCAACCGTTGGCAATCCAGCTTTATTGTTTCTAGATGAACCAACCAGTGGTGTCAGTGCAGATGAAAAAATGCACATTATGGAGGTTTTGATTACAGCCCTGAAAAGCTCTGAAACAGCGGTGTTATTCATTGAGCATGATATGGAAATCGTTGAAAAATTTGCCCCTCGAGTAGTGGCATTTTATGAAGGAACTATTCTTGCCGATGGCCCCACCACACAAGTGTTAGAAAATGCCAGTGTGCGTGAATTTGTCATTGGATCTGAATTTCATCGACAGCTTGACGATGATCAAGAAGGGGGGATTTCCTGATGTTGACAATTAATAATTTAAGTCTTTCCATTCAAAAAGTACCGATTTTGAATGGTGTTGGATTGAACATTGAAAAAGGTCAAACCGTTGGTTTGATTGGCCGTAATGGTGCTGGAAAAACAACTTTGATGCGAGCCATTATGGGGGCGATAGAGCCGCAGTCGGGAGAACTGTATTTTCAGAAAATCGCATTGCATGAATCAAAAGCGCATGCCCGCGCTTTGCTGGGCATTGGTTATCTGCCTGAAGATCGACGATTGGTGCCACATTTTACGGTTGAAGAAAATATTATGGTGCCGTTGTGGGCTATCAACCAGGATACTGACCTTAGTCGCTTGCACTGGGTTTATGAGTTGATGCCTGAAATTGGTCGGTTTGCTGATAGAAGAGCGCTGACCCTGAGTGGCGGACAACAGAAGTTGGTTGCTTTGGCTCGAGCATTGGTTACGGGTTCCAACTTGTTATTGCTGGATGAACCGTTCGAAGGTGTGGCCCCTGCATTGGCGCAGCGCCTGATGGAAGTAATCACCAGCTTAAAACAGGAGAACTTATCTGTCTTGATTTCGGAGTCTGACTATACCCATTCGAAAGGGGTGGTGGATAAAGTTTATGCCATTGAACGTGGTTCTATCGGTGAAATGACGCATGAATTGGGGACAGGCTAATGACTGATTTTACGTTTAACACGACGGCTTCAATTCATCATGAGTCAGGTGGGGCTGGGCGTATGGGTGAGTTGGTATCACAGTTGCCATCGATTGACAAACAAACAACGATTTTATTCGTAACAGATCCGGGCATAATTCGTCTGGGACTGGCTGATGATGCAATGCAAAGCCTGTCCAGAGCCGGTTTTGAGCTGTTGGTGTTCGACCAGGTTGAAGCCGACCCTAAAGAGCAGACCATTTTGGATGCAGTGGAACTGGCTCGAAATAATAAGGTTGGTGCCGTTGTTGGTTTTGGTGGTGGCAGTTCGATGGATGTGGCCAAATTGATTGCATTTCTAACTCGATCTGATCAAAGTATCCATGAAATTTACGGAGTTAATCAGGCCAGAGGCAAACGTTTGCCTCTGATTCTGGTGCCAACTACCGCTGGTACCGGCTCTGAAGTGACTGCTGTTTCTATTGTTACCACTGGTGTCGAAGAGAAAAAAGGTGTGGTCTCACCTGTCATTTTGCCTGATATGGCCTTACTTGATGCCCAGCTTACCATCGGCCTGCCGCCGCATATCACGGCTGCAACGGGCATTGATGCCATGGTGCATGCTATTGAAGCATTTACATCAAGAAGTGCTAATAATAACCCTATCTCGAAAAATCTGGCAAAACAGGCTCTGACACTCCTGGCAAAGAATATTCGAGAAGCAGTTTTTAATGGTAGCAATGTCGCCGCGCGTTCGAATATGTTGTTGGGATCCATGCTGGCAGGTCAGGCTTTTGCTAATTCTCCAGTTGCTGCAGTGCATGCACTGGCGTACCCCATTGGCAGTTTATTCCATGTACCACATGGTTTATCGAACGCGTTGGTGTTGTGTCAGGTCATGCGTTTTAATGCCTCTCATTGTGCTGATCAATATGCGGCACTGGCGCCTTATATCTTTGCGCAAATTGATCTGTCTCAACCCAGTGAAAAAGTGAGTGCTGACTTGATCTCAGAATTGGCAGAGTTGATCAAAAGTTTGGGTCTCACGACCAGTTTGCGGGAAGTGGGAGTGGCGAATGAAGATGTCGAACGATTGGCCACTGATGCATTAAAACAAACGCGACTTTTAGTAAATAATCCACGAGATGTGACACATGCTGATGCTGTCACCATTTATGAACAGGCCTTGTAAACGGGCTGAGATGTGGGGTTTCAGAATGAATTGTATGGTGCTGTTTTCAGATTGTTAATCGATAAGAATAATAAAGGGAGCAGAGGCTGTTTAAATACCAGAGCACCCACAAGGAAGTGGGTAGCCTGTGAAAACACCGGCTAATGGTATGGAAGGGGACAAAGGTATGGGATGGCGACAGGGAGATGGAAAATGTCTGTTTGGAACAAATGAGCTGAGCAGTGAATTGGCTGAGCCAAAGAAAATGCTCTTTTTACAAACGTACTCTATGAGGATTAAATCAAATGAAAATAACAACTATTTTTATCCTTCTTTTTTCTGCAGTCGGCTTGCAAACAGCCGCCGTAGCACAAACCTATCAATGGCGTATAGCTGAAACATGGCCAGCGGATTTTCCAATCTTTGGTGATGCTGTAAAAAAAATGGCAACGATGGCTGAGGAATTATCCAATGGCCGACTTATTATCACCTCAGATACTAAAGAAGTGCATAAAAAACCATTAGGCATTCTGGAATTGGTGCAGTCCGGTGATTATGAAATGGGGCATTCTGCTTCTTATTACTGGAAAGACCGGGACATCAACATGCTGTTTTTCACTACCTTGCCTTTGGGCATGGTGGCCACAGAACAATACGCCTGGTTTTATCATGGTGGAGGTCTTGAGTTGATGCAAAAGGCGTATGCCAGGTACGGAGTTTTGTCATTTCCAGGAGGTAACACAGGCAACCAGATGGGCGGCTGGTTCCGTAAAGAAATTAAAACACTGGATGACCTTAAAGGGTTGAAGATGAGTATTCCGGGTTTGGCTGGTGATGCGATTATCAAACTGGGTGTTCAAAGCGTCAACCTGCCTGCAGGCGAACTGTATTCATCTTTGGAGTCTGGCAAAATTGATGCTGTTGAATGGGTTGGGCCTTCGCAGGATTTAGCCATGGGGTTTCATAAGGTAGCGCCATATTATTATACAGGTTGGCATGAACCGGCAACAGAATTGCAATTTATGGTCAACCGAAAAGCCTTTTATTCTTTGCCAGTAGATCTGCAGGCGGTGTTAACTGTTTCAATGCGGCTGGCTGCTTATGATATGTATTTTCAAAGTTATCATGTCAGTGCAACTAATTTGAAAAATATGCGTGCTGAGTATCCAGATATAAAAATTCGCTCATTCCCAAGTTCTGTTATTCGTGAATTGCGTAAACAGACTGACTGGCAGTTGGCGGAACTGGCCGAATTTGGTGCTCCATTGACTAGAGAGATTCTTGAATCGATTAAAAACTATAAAGATGATGCCAGGGTATGGACGCGCATATCCGATCAGGCTTATTTAAATAATGCTGGTCTATAACTCTACAGACAAAAGAAAAATAGTCGTTATCAGGGCTGTAAGGCCATGATTTGAAAATAGGCAATGCAATATTGCCTGGTACGTATTTCGGGGGAAATATCATGAACATAAAAACATATCGTATTGCTGTGTCTACAGTACTCTGTCTGCTATTTGCAGTTATTTTTAATATTACTACAGCTTCTGAACAGACGAAAAGTTCAAGACACATGAAAGTTGCTTTTGTGACTTTTTTATCAGGTGCAGCAGCAGTTCCGTTCGGAATTCCGGCGCGTAATGCAGCACAAGTTATCGTCGAAGCGATTAATGCCGGTTCAGTGCCCGAACCATACTCTTCACCTGGTTTGGCGGGTGTTAAAGTCGAAGCTGTTTTCATTGACGAAAATTCCAAGAATAAAATTGAAGATTATAGAAACCTGGTTCGAAAAAAAGATATTGATCTGGTTATTGGTTATATTTCTTCAAGTAGTTGTAAGGCAATCGCCCCTGTTGCAGAGCAGGAAAAGACTCTCACAGTACTATTCGATTGTGGTACTCCAGAAATTTTTGAAGATATTGTCCTGAAGCCTGATTACGTATTTCGTACCGCAAGTCACGCTACCATGGACAATGTAGCCGCTGCTAAATATGTGCTGCAGACCAACAAAAATGTCTCGTCAATTGCCGGGATTAATCAGAACTATGCCTGGGGTCAAGGTTCCTGGCGCGATTTTTCTGCTTCTATGAAGATATTAAATGACTCAGTCTCGGTCTCAATTGAACAATTCCCCAAGCTTTTTTCTGGTCAATATGGGGAAGAAATTTCAACCTTGTTGACACACAAACCAGCCGTTGTGCATTCCAGTTTCTGGGGTAGTGATGTGGAGGCTCTGGTCATACAGGGTGGCATCCAAGGTGTTTTCTCAACCAGTCAATTGGTTCTAACTGCGGGCGATACTGCAATTCACCGCCTGGGACCACAGATACCTGATGGCACAATCATTGGTGCTCGTGGTTCTAACGGCCAGTTGGCTCCTCGGAGTGAGCTTAATGACTGGTTTCGAACAATCTATTTTCAACGTTTTGGTTCTTTCCCTACCTATCCAGCTTACCATATGGCACAAGCCATTTTGGGGGTCAAAGCAGCCTCTGACAAGAAGGGCTCAAGCAACCCGAATGCCCTTAGAGCAGGGTTAACTGGCTTACAGTTTGCTTCGCCGAATGGCAGAGTGTCTATGTCATTGTCTGATGGGCATCAAGCAGTGACAAATACTGCTTACGGTTCATATCACTACGATAAAAAAACAGGTAAGGGCAAACTAATAAACATCAAACGATATCAAGCAGCCTGTGTGAATCCACCTATAGGAGTTAAAAGCATTGACTGGATCAAATCAGGTTTCAAAGGAGCTGAGTGTCGCTGAGATTTAATAGTGATGAAGTAGAGTGTTGGCGTTTTAAAACAGACATAGATAGTTTAGACTCTTTTGACTTATTCATAAATGGAAAAGCTCCAATTCAATTCGTATGAAAAAGGGCTTTGTAAATCCCTTAATAAATCGATTACATGCATCACAAAGGAAAAATAGTGTTCTGGAACGATGAGAAATCATTTGGCTTTATTGCTCCTGATCAGGGAGGAAAACAGGTTTTTGCGCATATCAATGCCTTCCAGAGTAACAATACACCTGAAGTGGGTGATATTGTTGAGTTTGTTTTATCCCTGGATAGACAGAATCGGCTTTGTGCATCTCAGATCATAAGAACAGGGGAGAAAAGACTGAAAGCGTTTAAGGCTAAAAAGAAATCGGGCAAGGGGACTAAGCGAAGCTTCTTTGCTGTGATATTTCTACTCATTGTCGCAATGTCTGTTGCTATGGGGAAAATTCCATCGGGGCTTTTGGGGATTTATGTTTTACTCAGTTTTATTACCTTTGTATTCTATGCACATGATAAATCAGCAGCAAAAAAAGGTAGTGGCAGAACAGCGGAAAGCGTCCTGCACACTCTTGCTCTATTGGGAGGTTGGCCTGGAGCCATGGTGGCACAACAGGCATTGCGTCATAAATCTAAAAAAAGCTCGTTTCAATTGGAATTTTGGATCACAGTAATCCTGAATTGTGCCGTTTTCCTATGGTTTTTTACCTCAGTTGGTTCAGCTTTTTTGGCGCCTATACTGTAACTTATTGAACGACTACGTACTGGAGATGAAAAATGCCTGATAACCAAGTTCATATAGATGTTGGAGTGAAGCAAGCCATTGAATTATTTGATGGCTTATTGGGCAAGCATGATTCCAGTCAGTCTGTGCAGCAATTCCTTGAAGCATTGTCACAACGGCTGTTGCTTGGTCATGAAACCAGGAATAGTGGTATTAAGTTTATAGTAAGTCAGAAATTTAAAATTTATGATCTTGACGAAATTTATTCTTCCGAGTTCACTCTGAATGACGCAAAATTTTGTATCGCAAAGGAACATGGCTATGACAATTGGCAAGATGTTGAACGGCTTGAAAGTTCCGTAGACTACGCATTTGAATCTTTAATTGATGCTATGTTGGCGGGTGACATAAACAGGCTTAAGAGGTCTATTGATGGCAATCCCGATATTGTTCATCAAAAGTCACATTACCCACATCAGGCCACTTTATTGCATTATACGGGATCAAATGGCGTTGAAGGCTACAGGCAAGTCGTTCCGTTAAACCTGGCAGAAATCGTTGAACTTCTGTTGGAAGCTGGCTCAGATCGTACATTGGCAGCGAATGTTTATGGTGGTTGTATTGCACAGGAGTTGCTGCAAACCAGTAAACATCCTTATGATGCTGGCGTTATAAACGAAGTCCTGGCTGTTTATGATAAATACGGATAGAGGCCTCAGCATCATCCGTATTGAGTAGAGAGGCAGACTTGATGCTGTCTTGCAGTTCATGGAAAGTACGATGTTAAGTGCGACAGGGTTATGTGCAATTAGGACAAAAGCATCAGGAGCGTTATGGGTGATTGTTTTGCTTACACTTCAGAATGGAATTGGATGAAGCCTCGCCCTGACACCAATGAAACGGCACGCCAGGTGTAAAAAGATGTAAAAAGATGTAACTGGATAAACTCGCCAATGAGTTGTTTTTGGCTTGGTTTCAAGTGCTGTATAGCGACTAAAGCCACAAAAAAACATAAGAAATAACGATCAACGATGGAATGTTGGTTTAATGTGAAAACGAAGTTACATTTTTGCGTGAAGGTTTGATGTTCGTGTTTCTGGCCGCTTTGCGGGGCAAAATATTTCTGGAGTATAAATACCGGGTAAGGGATGCATTTTGAGCAATTGAGGTTGCTCAGAAAGCATTTTTTAACTGAAAAATAATTAAACTCTTGGAGATAGAATGAAACATACAACATATCGCTTCAACCTGAAGCCATTAATGACTTTGGGTCTTTTGGCCACTACCCTTTTTACTGTGTCTGCCAATGCAGTAACTTTGCGAATAGCCAGTCAACATGCGCCTGACCAATACGCTTCAGAGGTGCTTCGGCAGATTAAAAACGATCTGGAAGCCGCTGATGTTGACCTTAAAATCAAACTTTTTCCTGCTGGGCAGCTAGGTTCAGGCGAGCAATTGTTGGGCGAAGTAGAGCGGGGAAGCATTGATATTGCACACTCTTTTGTCTACAGCCACAAAGACCCGAAACTTGAGATTAACTCATTGCCTTATCTGGTTTCGAACTATGATGAGATGGCTAAAGTCTTCAGCCCCGACTCTAATTTCTATCGTATTTTTGACCAACGAATGGACAATCTGGGTTTGAAGTTATTGGGAATTACAGCCGAAGGTTTTATTGGTGTTATGTCCTCAACCAAGCCTGAAAACTACACAACGACAGGTAACAAAGGTCAAAATGTGCGAGTTTGGAGTGCGCAATCTGCAAAGTTGGCGACCCAGGATATGGGCTATAACACCACCACGATTGATTGGGCTGATGCTTTTCCAGCACTACAACAAGGCGTTGTTGACGGCATGATTGGTGCTACGCCAGAAGCGACATTTACCACCTTTAAAGAAGCGATTAAGTACTACGTTCCTTCCAATGCTTTTGTCGAGAATTACTCCTATTACATTGGTAAGAAGACTTGGGAAAACAAACTCAATGATGCGCAGCGTAAAGTGGTCGCCGAAGTATTTGCCAAAGCGGCGGCAGGATTTGTTGACTGGACGCGGGAAAATGACTCTGCCAACCTGAAAAAGTTACAAGAGTACGGCGTGGAAATTCTGCCAATGAGCGATTCTGAGCGCAGCAAAGTTGCCGAGGAAATCAGAGCAAAAACCTGGCCCAAGCTTGAAGAACGACTTGGAAAAGATCTTCTGGCTCAAATCCTGTCGGACTTCTAAATAGTTCCGAGATGCTTATCAACCCTTTCTATGTGCATGTCGTGATCTGTCAAGGTATTGCATAGAAAGGGACGGATTTTTCTACGGGTTGGATAGTTTCAGGTTCTTTGTTGTTTTTCTATGATGAACTCAGGCCCGTTATCACAAGTTAAAGAAAAGCTTTTTATCAAGATTCTCGGTCAGTTCTCATCCGCTTATTTTATAAGGTTTTTTCATTTAAGAGAGTTGTTTTATGTATTTAAACCTTCCTGCTCCACTCAAAACGCTGGTCAAGTATATGCTGGCTTGTAAGGAGTATTTACTGTTTGTGGGCAGTCTGATTCTGGCCTTGACGTTTTTCTGTGTTGTTATTTTGCGCTATTGGTTTCAAGCTGATCTGTTTGCCTATGAAGAATGGATTCTGATGATCGCATTCTGGGTGTATTTTCTCGGTGGTGCGATGGGCAGTTATGAAAATACCCATGTTAAAGCGGATTTCTTGTTGTCGATTATCCATAACCCGAAAACCAAATGGATGATCAATAATGCTGTTGTTCTGATTGAGATTATTGTAGGGCTGGTTCTATGCTATTGGGCATTTTTGATGTTGAATGAAGAGCTGCAGAACTATCCGAACTGGCAACGTACAACGGGACTTGGCCTGCCATTTTTTATTCCCAAGTTGGGTATTTTTCTGGGGTTTGTCTTTATGACCTTTTACACGTCACTGCATCTTTACAGTCACTTTCGCGATGGCCCTCCTGCTTCAGCAGACAATGATTCTGCCAAAGAAGTTCACTGAGCACTAATAAGAGAATATACGATGTTAATTTTACTGACTCTTTTGGTGATTTGTATCGCCTTATTGATTGGAATTCCTGTTCCTTTTGCATTTGGTCTGGCATTGATTTACATGTCTCTTACTGGAGACCATGATCCCACAGGCTTTCTAGTTTCTGGGCACTGGCGAATGAACGTACTGGTTTTATTGGCCATTCCATTATTTATCATCGCCGGAACTATCATGGAACGTGGCAAGATTGCGCAGCCATTGGTAGACCTGGCAGAGCTTTTTGTTGGGCGATTCAAAGGTGGGATGGCTTATGCTGCTGTTGCTGCCAGTGCCGTATTTGGTTCTATTTCTGGTAGTGCTACAGCAACCTTGACCTGCATTGGCAGTATAATGATGCCGCAATTACGCAGAGCTAACTACCCGCAGGGGATATCCGCTGCCTTAATTACCAATGCGGCACCTCTGGGCTTATTGATCCCTCCCAGTGCCATTCAAATCATTTACGCCTGGATTACCCGACAGTCAGTCTTGAAGTGTTTTCTGGCAACGATTGTACCGGGCCTGATTCTGGTCGTTTTGCTATGCATTGTTAACTATTTCATGTTACGCAAACACGAAGATATCAAAGTCAGCCCTAAGTCACCTGATTTTAAGAAGGAGGTGATCAAAAAGAGTCGCTTTGCCTTCCCGGCACTGTTGATGCCATTTATGATTCTTGGCGGAATTTATGGTGGAATTATGACGCCTACGGAAGCGGCAGGCATAGCGGTTGTCTATGCAATTCCTGTTGGTTTCTTTATCTACAAAGGCTTGAATCGGGATAACTTTAAAGACGCATTGGTCCAGTCCGCCACAACCACGGGGGTGGTGATGGTTATGTTCTTTATGGTGATGATCGTCAGTCGCCTGCTTATTTTCGAAGATATCCCAACATTGGCAGAGGAATTGATATTTTCGGTGTCGGATAATCCGATTGTTGTGTTGATTATGGTCAATGTTGTTATGGTGTTGATTGGTATGTTGATGGATGATGTCAGCGGAGTATTACTATCATCACCCCTGCTGTTTCCCATTGTTGTTAAGCTGGGCGTAGACCCTATTCAATTCGCTGCTATTGTTGGTGTCAATTTGGGCATGGGAAATATAACACCGCCCACGGCACCATTGCTGTATCTTGGTTCCAGAGTGACTAGTGTGCCTGTCAGTGCCATGTTAAAACCAACATTAATCATGATTCTATTTGCTTGGATTCCTACTCTGATTATAACGACTTACGTGCCTGAAGTTTCCCTGTTTCTGCCTGAGTTGCTGTTGGGGCGATAACATAATAGATCTTCTTTTTTATATAGACCCCTCTTTGCTTGTTTAAGCGTTGTATTTGAACGCTAACGGTAAATAGGGGTTATAAAAAACAACCAGAAATTTTGGGTTATTTCTGTTGCCATTGGCTGGCAATATCCAATGTGTCTTGCATGACTGGTGTTAAGGTATTGATCGAATCGACACACTTGTTGAGCTGGTTGTTTTGCGCAAACATTTCTATATCTCTGAGTAGTGAACTGCTTAAAGCAAACCCCAGGATATCGCAAGTACCTGCAAACTTATGAGCTAATTGCTCGCAATCATAATCATCCTGTTGTTGCACGCTTTGTTGCAGCGAGGGCCACAAGTCGTCATGCAATGTGCAAAACCGAGACATAAGCTCCGCCAGCTTTTTCTCACCAATGACCTGGCGGTGGGCAGCAATAATAGATTGGTCTAATAATGGAGGAGATGTCTGCGCATGGGGTGTCTGGTTCAAACCAGCTTGCATCGAAGAATTGATAACATCTGTCAGTTGCTCTTTGTGAATGGGTTTAGCTAAAACACCATCAAAACCAACTTTGATATAAGTGTGGATATCATCCGTTTGAACGCTGGCGGTGAGTGCAATTATGCGTGTGCTTTGATTGATGCACAGAGAGTCATTTTTGACCTTCTGACTGACTTCAATGCCGCTGAGTCCAGGCAGATGAATATCCATTAAAATAAGGTCAAACTTTTCCTGTTGGCAGAGATTTAAAGCTTTAAGTCCATCGTTGGCAATGCTGACATGATGGTGTTTTTCAATTAAACCGGAGACAACGAGTTGGTTTATTTCAACGTCTTCTACCAGAAGGATATGTAGAGCTTTGGTGATGGGGATTGAGTCAGTTTTCTGATCGCTTAATTGCCCGCTGATGGAAAATGGTAGCTCCACCCAAAAGGTTGAACCTTCTCCCTCTGTGCTGCTAAGACCTATTCTACCATTAGCTTCCTGGGCTAACTCTTTGCAGATAGACAGTCCCAGGCCGGTGCCTCCATAACGGCGTGTAATGGTTTCATCTGCCTGCGTAAAACGCTCGAAGATATGTTCCTGCAATTGCGTAGGAATGCCAATTCCTGAATCTATCACTTCAAAACGCAGAGTTTGTTTTTTCTGGTCATTTTCCTGGTCGTCGATCAAAGCCGATACCTGCAGGTGCACAGTTCCTGATTCTGTAAACTTAATGGCATTGGACAAAAGGTTGGTTAATATCTGACGTAAATTATTCTCATGTCCTTGATAATACTCAGTTATCTTGCTGTCTATATGCAAGGAAATTGACAGTTTTTTCTCGTTGGCAGTGGTTTGGTTGATGCTGATAACCGCTTCTAATAACTGGGGCAGAGAAAACTGTGTGGCGTTATTAGTATAGGCGCTTTCCGATAAGCGACCGTATTCCAGAATGTTATTGAAGGTTTCAAGCAAGGCATTGGTTGAATCGTGCAGAACCTGCACTTGTTGCTGCTGAGATCGGGTTAATGAACTGTCTTCCAGCAATTGGATCATACCCAACATGCCATTCATGGGGGTACGAATTTCATGGCTCATGGTGGAGAGAAACTGGGATTTGGCTTTGTCAGCATCTTCAGCTGCTTCTTTGGCACGCAATAAGCTTTTGGTGCGTCTTTCTACCATTATTTTCAACTGATCACGATTAAATTGCAGCTGCTGGTGTTGTTGATCGCGCCTTAGAATATCTTTCTGGATGGCTTGTTGCATTTCATTCAGGGCCGAAACCAGTTGGTCCAACTCATCACTACGTTTCGGTGCTTGTCGGTCCAACTTAAGGCGGCTATCAAGCTGTCCTGCTCCAATTTCGAGACTGTAGTTTGCCATTGTTTCAAGGTGGCGGGTGATCTGACGGCGGAATATGACTGTGATCACCAAAGCAATGAGCAGAACCAATAATGTCTGGTTGAGCAGGATGCGTAAACCTTCACGCCAAATACGGTTGTATAGTGCCTGTAAATCGAAATCTACACGAAGTTGGCCTAATGAGCGCTGAAGTTGATCCGGTCCGGTATAAATAAGATCAAATTTGTGTTGTCTGACTTTATGTGATGGGTCAGGTTCAGGTAGATCTGCAATGATGACTGGTTCATTGTCAATGTTGTTAAGAGTCAGGTGGGTAACGTTGGATAAGGCTTGAATGCCTTTTAATTGCAATTCTATCTGGGCCTGGTCCACATCCCACAGACTTTTGGTCAAACTTGCTAAGTAGCTGCTGTTAATCAGTTCTATCTGTTGGTCAATTGCCTGTAGCTCTCGTTTATAGCTCAGCACCAGTTGTAAGGCCGTCGACAGCACAATGAACAGAAAACTGCAGGCGATGACATACATTGTAACCCGGTGGCTTAATGGGTGCTCGTGGGCATATCGAGTGAATTTGCGTAATAGCTTGTGTACCCAGTTCATAATAGTGTTTGAATTTATGGCTGACTGAGATATATCTGGCTATATTGTTCGGTAAGCTTTTTGATTGTGCCATTTTCCTGCATTTCCTGGAGTCGTTGGTTCAAAAATGGCAAATGCTTTTCCAGTTTACTGGCATGACCGAGTGCCAGAAAATAGAATTCGGTATCAACGGTGTAGTTCAGAGGTGAAATCTGCTGATCGAACCCCAGTTTCTGGCTCTGCAATATACCGCTCAAACGACCAATTGGCATAAAATCAATTCGTCCCATCGAAAGTTTTTCAAAATTTTGTCGATTGCGTGAAACATATTCAATAGTGGTGTTCTTGAGCAGAAAGCGATCAAAAGTTTCGCCGAAGCTGTCACCGAGCAATAAACCAACGGTTTTGTTTTCAAGGTCTTTGAGCTGGGTGAATTGCAGAGGTTTCTCGGCGTTTTCAAATAAGGCGATGGTGTCGGCTATGATCGGTTGAGTTGAAAAGTACAGATAATCCTCACGACTGGGTATTCGGTAGGCTGCTACGACGATATCCGCGTTGCCTTGCTTAACTTCCAGCAAGCAGCGTTTCCAATTGTAATCGGCAATAAAGGTGACTTCATATTGCAGTTCTGAAAACAACTGTTCAGTGACAGCTGGTGCCAGACCCAGCAGGGAACTGTTGTTGACCCAGGAAACGGGTGGATAAAAAGGGTGACCGCAGGCTTTTAAAGTCTTGGCGAACACTGGTTGGCATGCTAACAACCCTATTAACAATATCGCAATAATTGCAGCCTGTGCAAACAACTTCATGTTAAGTCGACGGTTTGTGGTGTGAATAGGTAACCGATGCCATGCACGGTAAGAATGGTTTGAGGGTTGGCTGGGTCATCTTTAAGTTTTCGGCGCAATCTGCCGATTAATACATCGACCGTGCGATCACTGGGAACCCATTCTCTATTGCGAATCTGTTCCAGAATCTGCTCTCTACTCATCACTTGTCCGGCATTACTGATCAAAGCATTGAGCAATTGAAATTCTCCTTCAGTCAGTTGCGTCTGCTGTTGATGTTCATCGAGTAATTGACGCTTGTCCATATTCAAGCGCCAACGCTCGAAGGCTTTATAGGTGTGTTGGAGAGGTTTGTTTCTACGGTTTTCTCGGCTGTGTTTTACCCGACGGGCCAGATTTTTTGTTCTTGCCAGTATCTCTCTGGGATTAAAGGGTTTGGTGATGTATTCGTCGGCACCAAATTCAAAGCCAATGAGCCGATCAACTTCATCCTGACGCCCGGTGACCAGAATAATGCCTACTTCACTATAGGCTCTCAGCTCTCGGGTAAAGGTTAAGCCATCTTTACCCGGTAAACGGATATCCAGTAAAATAACATCAATGACCTGACCATTGAGAATCGCTTTGGCTTGTTCTGCTGTTTCAGCACAAAAGACAGAGTATTTTTCTTCTTCAAAGTAACTTCTCAGGCATTCGCGAGTCAGTTCCTCATCATCAACCACTAAAATGTTTACATCAATATTCATGATTACTACGCCATTCTATTGGGCTTTAGGACTGGGGTTTCTGGTCAAAATACTTTTCTCGTTCCTGTGTTTTAAATCAAGTATTGATAGCTAGTTCACTTAAAGTCAAGAATTTTAGCGCAGTGCTTCTATGGTTTCTGCAGAGGGTTTAGGGGTTATTAAGCTGATAATAACGATCACAAAAAGAGATAGAAAGAAGCTGGGAAGCAGTTCATACAGATCGGCAATAACAATAAAGTTTTTAAATACAATAATACTGATGGTGCCGCTGATGATGCCTGCTATGGCTCCCCATTGTGTGGTGCCTTTCCAACATACCGATAAAATAATTAATGGTCCAAATGCAGCGCCGAAACCACCCCAGGCATAAGCGACCATGGAGAGAATTGATTCATTGGCAAAGGTGGCGATGACCATAGCCGTGCTGGCAAAAACCACAACGCCCAAGCGGCTTATCCAAAGCTTCTTCTCACCTTCAATCTTGTTGAAGAAAGGCAGATCTTCAGAAATGGCAGAACTTAATACCAATAACTGAGAGTCGGCTGTGGACATTAATGCCGCAAGTACTGCGGACAATACCAGCCCGGCGACCACCGGGTGAAATAAGGCATAAGTAAGCACCAGAAAGATACGTTCTTTATCACCGCCCAGACCTTCAACACCAGCCAGAGAATGAAGTTCACCATAGCCAATTCCGATTAAGCCAATGCAAATAGCCAGAACCAGAACCAGTACCGTCCAGGTCATTGCTATGCGGCGTGCAGAGGCTATCTCCGAAGCCGAGCGAATACCCATAAATCGAGACAGAATATGCGGTTGACCAAAATACCCCAATCCAAATACTATCGCGGACAGAGCAGAAAGCCAGGAGGTCTCGATGCTCAAAGCACCTGGCCGTACTTCCGTTATATCAATATTGGCACTGAATAAGGCAAAATAGCCTAGAAATGTCAGGAAGGCCAGAGAAGCCAGAATCAATAAACCTTGCACCAGATCAGTCCAGCAAACGGCGATATAACCGCCCAGAAAGGTGTATGACACAACGATGATGGTTGTAAAGACAAGCCCTAGAAAATCAGATGAATCAAATACATAGGAAAACAGCAGAGCTCCTCCTTTCAGACCAGAGGAAACATAGAGTGTAAAGAAAAAGAGAATGACAATTGCAGAGAGTATTTTTATGGCTGAACCATCAGCATTAAACCGGTTCTGCAGATAATTGGGGACAGTAATGGCATTCAAACGTTCGCTGTAACGACGCAATTTTTCGGCAACAATCAACCAGTTCAGATACGCGAATACAACGACTCCAAGGCCAAGCCAGAAGACGTCAACAAGACCACCGGCATAGGCCGCTCCAGGCAAACCCAGAATAAGCCAGCTGCTCATATCCGAGGCACCGGAGCTGATGCCGCTGACCCAGGGCCCAAGAGTACGACCACCAAGAACAAACTGGTCGTTATTGCTGGTTTTTGTCAGTGCGTAACAGCCGATTAAAAACATGCCGACGAAATAGAGAAAAAACTCGACATAAATAATAATTGCATCAATCGTGTTGATCATGCGGCCCCCTTGAGTACTGTTGTTATTATGCTTTTTACTCTAGACATATTTTGTTGGCTTGCAAAATGACCTTTGTTCCCAAAATAAAGGTCATGGTAAAAATGTAAATGCTTGTTTACATTTTTACCGCAGTTCTATTGTCATCTGTTTCAGGAAACCGATTCTAAATGCTTGCCGGGATTGGAGTGTCTATCTTTAAGGGACCGTCTGCGCTAAAAAACAGTTAATGCGCATTTACATTTTTTTACATCTTTTTACTCAAAAAATGTGTCGATATCAGAATATTTACTGATTTTCTCTGGTAAGGTTCTGGCGAATGGCGCTGGGGGAAGTGCCAAAGAAACTTTTAAAACAGTTGCTGAAATGGCTGGTATTCGCAAAACCACAGGCAATGGAAATGCTGGTGATGGATTCCTGAGTTTGTAATAGCAATCTCCGGGCATTGGTAACTCTTAACTCAAGATAATATCGTGACGGAGAAACGTTCAAATGAGTTTGGAATAAGCGTTCAATCTGTCGTCTTGAAACACCTGAGTATTGGTGCAATTCATCAATACTCAGGGGCTCTTCTATATTAGCACTCATCAGTAGAATCAGTTCTTGCAGCTTTGCAGGCAAATCCCTGTCATCAGCAGGTGATAGAGATTTTAAGGCTTCGCTGCGTTTATTCTGATCGCAGCTGAGTATCTCCTGAACTGCCGTTACAGTATTTTCCCCCTGATAGTGTTTGACGATATCAAGCATTAAATTTAAAGCGCTGACAGGGCCGGAGCAGGTCGAGATTGGAGGGGTTGTCACCAGGGATTGATCAGAGACTTCGATAGTGGGGAACATCTCTCTCATGAATGCATGATTGTCAGGGTGTAAGGCACATGCTTTGTGGTCCAGGAGTCTGGCGTGAGCAATTGGGACAGCGCCATTCCATAAGCCAGCGATAGTAATTTTGTGCTGAAATGCTGCCTGCAGTTTCTGACTGAGTTTCTTGTTTTCAGATAGATCACAACGAAAGCCGCCACAAAAAATTAAGACATCACTTGCTTTTTTGCCCTTGAATACGAGTTCATCCAATAGATTACTGGTTGATATTTCAATCGCAATATCACTGATGACCTTGTGATCTTCGTTCAGAGAATATGTCTGATAGTCAAAGGTGGCTGACGATTTAACCAGGTTGGTTGTCACCAGAGCATCGATGGCAGTGGTGTAGGTCATCATTGAAAAGTGATCGGGCAGGACAAAAGCGACATTCACAGGGTTTTCAGGCTGGGCTTTATTGGACAGGAATGCTTGATTGGTACTGCGCATACTGGAACTGAAGTCGCGTCTATTGTGTCTGCCTGCCATCGTTAACCTCTGAAAAAATGAACTTTAAATTATACCCATAAAAATGCAGGAAGTAGCAAGCTGGAAAATAAACCTGACCTGATTGAATTGGCTTGTGAACGACATTAATTTAGAACTCATGTCGCAAATGCGCATCAAAAGGGCGGGCATACGCACATTGAGTGTCTTTAAGCTTGCTAGCATAGATTAGATCAAATACCGGGCAATTTGTGTGTTTTGCAATATTCTCAACAAAGGCCCGAAACAATTTTAGCTAAAGCGGTTCGGAGGAATGATGTTTAGCAAGACAGATTTAATTCAAGGCTACGATGATGACTTATGGGCGGCCATTGAGCAAGAGACATTACGTCAGGAAGAGCATATTGAGCTGATTGCCTCTGAAAATTATACCAGCCCTCGAGTCATGCAGGCTCAGGGAACCGCTCTGACTAATAAATACGCAGAAGGTTATCCTGCCAAACGCTATTACGGTGGCTGTGAGCATGTTGATGTGGTCGAGCAGTTGGCTATTGATCGTGCCAAAGCACTGTTTGGTGCTGACTATGCCAATGTTCAACCACACTCTGGTTCACAGGCTAATGCAGCTGTTTATATGGGCTTGTGTGACGCAGGTGATACTGTTCTGGGAATGAGTCTGGCTCATGGTGGTCATTTGACGCACGGTTCCAGCGTCAGTTTTTCCGGAAAAATATATAACGCTGTGCAATATGGTCTTAATGAAGCGACCGGGGAAATTGATTATGATCAGGTCGCTGCGCTGGCCCGGGAGCATCAACCCAAGATGATCGTCGCTGGTTTTTCAGCCTATTCACAAATTGTTGACTGGGCACGTTTCCGTGACATTGCCGATGAAGTTGGGGCTTATCTATTTGTTGATATGGCGCATGTTGCAGGTTTAGTCGCGGCAGGTGTGTATCCTAACCCGGTGCCTTATGCCGATGTGGTTACGACCACAACTCACAAAACTCTGCGGGGACCACGTGGCGGTTTGATTATCGCAAAGTCAAACCCGGAGTTAGAGAAAAAGCTAAACTCTGCCGTTTTTCCCGGCGGACAGGGTGGACCATTGATGCATGTTATTGCTGCCAAAGCCGTGAGCTTTAAAGAAGCGTCGGAGCCTGAATTTAAAGAATATCAGCAACAAGTCGTTCTTAATGCCAATGCCATGGCCGAGGTGTTTATGGAGCGTGGCTATGATGTCGTTTCTGGTGGAACTAAAAATCATTTATTTCTGCTCAGCCTGATTCGTCAGGGTTTGACGGGTAAAGCCGCGGATGCGGCTCTTGGTCAGGCTTCCATTACCGTCAATAAAAATTCGGTGCCGAACGATCCACAATCACCTTTTGTGACATCCGGTTTGCGGATTGGTTCACCGGTGGTGACAACTCGTGGTTTCAAAGAAGCAGAATGCCGCGAGTTGACGGGATGGATTGCGGATATTCTTGATGCCATGCAAGCGGGAGATCCTTTTGAAGAAATTAAAGCAGTGCGCAGCAAGGTACATGCTTTGTGTAAAAAATTCCCAGCCTATAAAGGCTGAAGCTGATACGTTGGTTTTTCACAGAGGGCTTTATTATGGCGATTAGTTTATTTGATATGCTTAAAGTGGGTATTGGGCCATCCAGTTCGCATACGGTTGGTCCAATGAAAGCAGCGCATTTATTTGTGACGGCTTTGATGGACAATGGACTTTTATCGCGGGTGTCTCGTATTGATATCCAATTGTACGGTTCTCTGGGAGCTACCGGTAAAGGCCACGGCACAGGTCCAGCTGTTTTATTAGGGCTGGAAGGGCATCAACCTGAATCTGTCGACCCAAGTATCGTGCGTCCTCGGTTCTCAGATATCGTTGAGAACAGTGAACTGCTTTTATTGGGCAAGCATAAGGTGGTGTTTAATGAATCCGATGATTTGATTTACCATCGCTTAAAATCCCTGCCATATCATGCTAATGGTATGACACTGGAAGCGTTTGATGAGATGGGGACGTCGGTTTTTGCCAAGACCTATTATTCGGTTGGCGGTGGTTTTGTCGTTGATGAATCGGCAGCCGGTGCTGATCGTATCGTTGAAGATACCACACAATTGCCTTACGCATTTAACACCGGTCAACAATTGTTGGACCTCTGTAAAACGCATGATGCATCGATTTCTGATCTTATGCTGGCCAATGAACAGGCCTGGCGCTCTGAGAGTGAGGTGCGTGAAGGTATCTTGAAGTTGTGGGCAGTGATGCGTGAGTGTGTTGAAAACGGTATAAACACCGAGGGTATATTGCCCGGTGGTCTGAAAGTGAAACGCCGTGCAGCGGCCTTGTATCGAGAGTTAAACAATCAGACCCGCATGGATCGAATCACCCCTAATCTGGGAGCAATGGACTGGGTCAATCTCTATGCTCTGGCGGTCAATGAAGAAAATGCTGCTGGGGGACGGATGGTGACAGCGCCCACTAATGGCGCCGCTGGAATTATCCCGGCGGTGTTGCATTATTATGTCAACTTCTGTCCTAACTCCAACGAAGAAGGCGTTATTCGTTTTCTTTTGACAGCAGCGGCTATCGGTATATTGTTTAAAGAGAATGCCTCAATTTCCGGTGCTGAAGTTGGCTGTCAGGGTGAAGTTGGTTCTGCCTGCGCTATGGCTGCGGCAGGTTTGGCAGAAGTGACTGGTGGTACTGCAATGCAGGTTGAAAATGCGGCTGAAATTGCGATGGAACACAATTTGGGGCTGACTTGTGATCCGATAGGCGGTTTAGTGCAGGTGCCCTGTATTGAACGTAATGCCATGGCGTCTATCAAGGCGATCAATGCTGCCAGTATGGCCTTACGCGGTGATGGCGAACATTTTGTGTCGTTGGATAAAGTGATTCGTACTATGCGTGAAACTGGCAAAGACATGCTGGAAAAATACAAAGAAACATCTCGTGGTGGTTTAGCTGTCAATATCATTGAGTGTTGAACATGAACCGTATTTCTCAATTATCGTCATACTGATGTTGATAATGATAATAATGAATAGATTAGAAAGAGGGCAGTAATATGCAAAAGTATTCAGGATTCGGGCTGATAAAACATGCCTTGAGCCATCAGGAAAACTGGCAACGGGTATGGCGTAATCCCAAGCCTAAGAAGAAATACGATGTCATTATCGTTGGTGGTGGCGGTCATGGCCTGGCGACGGCCTATTATCTGGCCAAACGCTATGGTGTTACCAACGTGGCGGTGATTGAGAAAGGTTATTTGGGTGGAGGGAATACTGCCCGTAACACTACGATTGTCAGATCCAATTATCTTTGGGATGAAGCAGCGCATTTGTATGAACATGCCATGAAACTGTGGGAAGGTCTGTCGCAGGACCTGAACTACAACGTCATGTTTTCGCAGCGCGGTGTTTTGAATCTGGGACACACTCTACAGGACATGCGTGATATCGAACGCCGGGTGAATGCGAATCGTTTGAATGGCATTGATGGGGAAGTATTGGACACACAGCAGGTCCAGGAAATTGTACCCATTATGGATTGTTCGGCTAACACGCGTTATCCGGTAATGGGAGCTTCCTGGCAACCACGCGCAGGCGTTGCCCGACATGATGCGGTTGCCTGGGGTTATGCCCGTGCGGCGGATGCTCTTGGTGTCGATTTGATCCAACAGTGTGAAGTGGTTGATCTGTTAATTGAAGATGGAACTGCCGTTGGCGTTGAAACCAGACAACACGGTGCTATCAAGGCTGATAGAGTAGGTTGTGTGGTTGCAGGTAATTCCAGCGTGTTGGCTAAGATGGCGGGCTTTGAATTGCCGTTGGAATCACACCCTCTGCAAGCATTGGTGTCTGAACCAATAAAACCGGTTCTTGATACGGTTGTCATGTCAAATCATGTGCATGGTTATGTCTCGCAGTCGGATAAAGGCGATTTGGTGATCGGTGCTGGTATTGATGGCTATCTTGGCTATGGTCAGCGAGGCTCATATTCGGTCGTAGAACACACAATACAAGCCATTGTTGAGTTGTTCCCATTGTTCAGTCGGGTGCGGATGAATCGGCAATGGGGAGGAATCGTTGATACTTGTCCTGACGCCTGTCCAATCATTTCCAAAACACCGGTAGAAAACCTGTTTTTTAATTGCGGTTGGGGCACAGGTGGTTTTAAGGCGACTCCAGGCTCTGGCGAAGTCTTTGCCGCTTCGCTGGCTAAAGGTGAAATGCATGCTTTGGCAGAACCTTTCTCGATGTTTCGTTTTAACAACGGGGCTCTTATTGACGAACATGGCGCTGCTGGCGTCGCGCATTAAAGGAGGTAAATCATGTTTTATATCTACTGCCCTCATTGTCAGGAGTACCGCGAAGAAGAAGAGTTTCACGCCTCAGGTCAGGCCCATATCGCCCGACCCTTAGATCCAGATTCCTTAAGTGATGAACAATGGGCCGAGTTTTTATATTTCCGTAAAAATCCGCGTGGTCTGCATCATGAGCTATGGGTTCATGCTGTCGGTTGTCGCAAGTTTTTTAATATCACTCGCGATACAATGACCTATGAAATTAAAGAAACCTATAAAGTGGGTGAGCAGCCCACCGTTGTTGAGTGAGGTTATCAATGAATCATTCTAATCAGGAAAAAAACCGTCTGAGTCCAAACCCGGGCAATGAGCGAATTGATCGCAGCAAACGCGTGTCATTCAGCTATAGTGGAAAATCATACACAGGGTTTTCGGGCGATACCGTTGCTTCAGCTTTGTTAGCGAATGGTGTTGATATTATCGGCCGCAGTTTTAAATACAGTCGTCCCAGAGGAATTATTGCCGCAGGAGCAGATGAGCCTAATGCCATCCTGCAACTGGGCGCAACAGAAGCCACTCAAGTGCCGAATGTGCGAGCTACGCAGCAGGAATTGTTTGAAGGCCTGGTGTGTCAGGCGACCAATGGCTGGCCTAATGAAAATATTGATTTGATGGGATATCTGGGGAAGGTTGGCGGCAGTTTGATGACACCGGGCTTTTACTATAAAACCTTTATGTACCCACAGTCGATGTGGAAGACCTATGAGAAGTTTATCCGTAAAGCGGCAGGTTTTGGCCGTAGTTCGACAGAGAACGATCCGGATACGTATGAACATATCCACCGCCACTGTGATGTTCTGGTGGTAGGAGCGGGTCCAACAGGTCTGTCTGCAGCCTTGGCTGCTGCTCGCACCGGCGCGCGAGTCATTATTGCCGATGAACAAGCCGAATTTGGTGGTTCATTGCTGCACAGCACTGAGTTGATTGATGGTCAGCCAGCGCAAACATGGGTAGAAAATACCATTGCCGAGTTGAATGCAAGCTCTAATGTAGTTGCATTGCCTCGTTCGACGGTCAATGGCTATCATGATCACAATTTTCTGACGATTCATGAACGCTGCACCGATCATATTGCTGACCTCGCCCCACAAAATTCTGCCAGACAGCGTATGCATCGAGTTCGTGCGAGCTGGGTGGTTTTGGCCACGGGCGCACACGAGCGGCCACTGGTGTTTGCCAACAATGACATCCCAGGTGTCATGCTGGCCTCAGCAGTCTCAACCTATATTAATCGCTATGCCGTTGTTCCTGGAGATAACCTGGTCTTGATGACCACCAATGATTATGCTTACCAGACCGCCATCGATTGGTTCAATACCGGCCGAAAAGTGGTTGCTGTGGTTGATACTCGCGCGAATCCTCAAGGCGAACAGGTAGCTATGGTTCGTAAGCTGGGCATTCGTGTTATCAACGGCTCAGCGGTGATAGATGTAAAGGGCAGCAAACGAGTTAAAGGTGCGTTGGTTGCACCGATAGATGCCACTGGGCAGAAAGTTGTTGGTGGTGATCAGCTGATTGTCTGTGACACAATTGCCAGTTCTGGTGGCTGGAGTCCAGCAGTGCATCTATCCTGTCACACGGGCAGTAAACCCATTTGGAATGAAGATGTTCTGGGTTTTGTCCCTGGAGAAACACATCAACAGCAACTGACTGCCGGTGGAATCAACGGGCATTATTCTCTGCAGGCTTGTCTCACAGAAGGCTTTGCCACTGGTAATCAAGCCGCAGTTAAAGCCGGTTATAAAGAAACCAGATCAATTGAATTTGAAACAGTGTCGGTTGCTGAAGAGCTGGCGATGCCCTTGTTTGAGGTACCTCATCAAAAAACGACTAGCCGAGCGCCGAAAAAATTCATTGATATGCAGAATGATGTGACAGCGTCTGGGGTGGAAATGGCGACCCGTGAAGGTTTTGAATCGATTGAGCATGTCAAACGCTATACCGCGCTGGGCTTTGGAACCGATCAAGGCAAATTGGGCAATATCAATGGTATGGCTATCGCCGCCAAGTCATTAAACAAATCTATTGAACAGACCGGAACCACAATTTTCCGCCCTAACTATACGCCGATTACTTTCGGCGCTATTGTCGGACGCCATTGTGGTGATTTATTTGATCCAGAGCGTTACACCGCAATGCATCAATGGCATGTTAATAATGGTGCCTTATTTGAAGATGTTGGTCAGTGGAAGCGGGCCTGGTATTTCCCTCGCAAGGGCGAAACCATGCAACAAGCACTTGACCGTGAATGTCTCGCAGTGCGTGATAGTGTTGGTATTCTGGATGCATCTACTTTAGGAAAAATAGATATCCAGGGCAAAGATGCCAGAGAGTTTCTGGGGCGCGTCTATAGCAATGCCTGGGAAAAATTAGCCGTGGGTAAATGTCGTTATGGTCTGATGTGCGGTGAAGACGGTATGGTGTTTGATGATGGCGTGACTGCCTGTCTGGCCGATGACCATTTTCTGATGACGACTACAACAGGTGGTGCTGCGCGTGTGTTGGAATGGCTTGAACTCTATCATCAGACGGAGTGGTCTGAGCTGCAGGTCTATTTCAATACAGTGACTGACCATTGGGCAACCACGACCATTTCTGGGCCGAACAGCCGTAAGCTATTGTCGGAATTGGTGGATGATATCGAGTTGGATAATGAGTCGTTCAAGTATATGGACTGGCGTGAATGTACTGTTGCTGGTGTTCCAGCACGGGTGTTTCGAATTTCATTTACGGGTGAGCTTTCCTATGAGGTCAATGTGCAAGCCAATTATGGCATGCATATCTGGACCAAGATGTTTGAACACGGTGAAAAATACAATCTGACACCATATGGCACTGAAAGTATGCACGTTCTGCGGGCAGAAAAAGGTTTTATTATTGCTGGTCAGGATACCGATGGTTCAGTTCATCCCTATGATTTGAATATGGGTTGGGCGGTATCTATGAAAAAACCGTTCAGTTTTATCGGTAAAAGGGGCATGGCTCGAGAAGATTGCGTGCGTGAAAACCGTAAACAATTGGTGGGGTTGAAAACCAAAGATCCTAAGGTTGTTATTCCTGAAGGCTCACAAGCCGTTAATGATCCGAATCAACCGATTCCAATGGATATGCTGGGGCATATCACATCCAGCTACTGGAGTGCTAATCTGGGCCATAGTATTGCCATGGGCTATATCAAAGGCGGTATTGACCGCACAGGTGATACGGTCTACTACCCGCAACCCGATGGTTCTGTCATTGAAGCAGAAATTTGCAGCTATATCTTTCTGGATCCTAAAGGAGAACGTCAAAATGTCTGATGCTACACACGAAAAACACACCTCAACAGCTTCTGTGGCTGTTATGAACCAGTTACCTGCCGGTGCAGAGGCTGAAAGTCTGGCGCAAAGCCCCTTATTTCATGCGAATTTTGCAGCATTGGCGCAAAAGACGGTTGTTTCTGACAGCAGTGTCAGTGTGCAGGAAGGTAAGTTGCTGGGGCATCTGGCCATTCGTGCCAATGCGGATGACAAGCAAATCAGTTCAGCGTTCAAAAGTGTTCTGGGGGTTGAGTTGCCTTCGACACTGCAAAGTGCGCGCTCGGAAGAGATATCGATTTATTGGATTTCACCCGATGAATGGCTGGTCGTGTGTCCTGGTGAACGTGCTTTCAGCCTTGAACAGGAACTGCGTAGCGCAATGTCAGGGCACTTTTCGATAGTCAATGTTTCAGGGGGGCAGACTGTGCTGACACTCAGTGGGGAGCATGCTCGTGAGGTATTGATGAAATCGACACCGTATGATGTCAGTGATCATAATTTCCCAGTGGCGAAAGTAGTCACCAGCGTTATGGCTAAATCACAGGCCATCATCTGTCGCAAAAGTGACACGACTTGGGAGCTGATTATTCGCCGTACTTTTTCTGACTATCTGTGGCTATGGTTGCAGCGTGCATGTGAAGAATATGGACTGATTGTCCAAGATTGAAGTATCAACTAAGCCATTACCGACAAAATTAAGAAGTAAACTTTTTGCCTTATGACCCAAGCCGTTAACAGTGAACAAACGTATATTCTCACCGCAACCTGTCCCAGCTTGCTGGGAACCGTGAATGTAGTGACTAGCTTTTTATTTGATAACAGTTGCTACATTATCGAAATTAATTCCTATGATGATACCAGCAGCGGCTGTTTTTTTATCAGAGCTGAATTTAAGTCTAATGGGGGTGATGTACTGGATATTGAGACGGTTCGTCAGAATTTTTCAACTGAGGCACAAAAGTTCGATATGAGTTGGAAAATTCGAGAGTCATCCTATAAAGAGCGGTTGGTGTTGATGGTTTCCAAGTTTGATCACTGTCTGGAAGATCTGTTGCACCGTTACCGAACGCAAGAGTTAAATGTCGAGATACCCGCGATTATCTCCAATCACCCTGACTTAAAACCTCTGGCTGATTGGCATCGCATTCCTTATCACCATTTTCCGATCACAGCTGACACTAAGGCGCATCAGGAAGCAAAGGTCTGGCAAGTGGTGCAAGATGTCGATGCGGATCTGGTCGTTCTGGCTCGTTATATGCAGGTGTTATCGGATGATATGTGCAAGAACTTGCAAGGCAAGGCAATTAATATCCATCACTCTTTATTGCCTGGTTTCAAAGGGGCAAAACCTTATCATCAGGCATTTGATAAAGGCGTGAAACTGGTTGGAGCAACTGCGCATTATGTCAGTGAGGATCTTGATGAAGGGCCAATCATTTCTCAGGGTTTTGCAGAAGCCGACCATTCAGACACTGCTGAGAAGCTGGTGGCCAAAGGTCGAGATATCGAACGGTTGACACTGGCCAAAGCTCTGAAGTTGCATTGCGAGGGCAGGGTATTTTTGAATGGCACTAAAACGGTTATTCTATAAACAGCTTCATCCGGTTTGATATAAACAGTTGCTGAGGTTCCTGTTGTGCGAACCTCAGAAAGTCGACTTCGAAGCATGACTTGCAGAGTTGCTGCGCTGATGAATTCGTTTAATACATGGTGTTTTCATGAGCGGATTCTTCGGGAATTTGTTGAATGGTATCCCAGTGCTCAACAATTTTTCCATTGTCATCAAATCGGAAAAAGTCCATCGTCACATACTCATCACCATCAGGCCAGACCTGGTGAGTATGCAAGGCAACCAGATTACCTTCGGCTATAGCACGGACAAACTCAATGCTTTTATTCGGATACTCAGCAGCCATTTTCTGGAAATAGTCAATAAAAGGTTGTTTTCCATCGCCTACCAGAGGGTTGTGTTGAATATAATCATTGCCAACGTATTTCTCTATTGCTTCTACCGGACTACCTTCGTAGGCCATTTTATAGAAAGAAATCGCGTTATTTTTGTTGAGTTCTAAATCGATAGTCATTGTCCTGACCTCTATTTCATCTGCTGTTGTTGGTGTATGAGTGTAGCGATAGTCTAATGCTAAGAGTATATCTTTGTACCTGACTTTTGCCTATACACGGCTCGTTTGCCTTTGGAACATGAACAAGTAGACCCCTGATGTCACTTGCTTGGGATTTAGACAGTGTTTCTCAGATTTAAGCAGTTAGTGAATTTGTATAGTCTCATTGTGAGAACGTTAAGCTTGACATTAACAACTGTATATCGGTATATTTCGATTTATGAATTTGGAAAAAGCAATAAACGCCCTCAACAACCCAACCAGGCGCAATATTATCAGCTGGTTAAGGGACCGTTCCAACTTTCCACCGGCATTGCCAGAACACGCTGAATTAGAAGGAGTCTGCGTTGCTTACATTCAGGAAAAGGCAGGCTTATCGCAATCGACTATCTCAAACTATATGAGTTTGTTGAAAGAAGCTGGTCTGGTTGATTCTGACCGTCATGGCCAATGGACTTTCTACAGTCGTAATGAAGAAGCTATAAAAGCTTTTCTGGCTGCAGTTCAGAAAGAAATTTTATAACTATAAAACTTGATGAGTGTTAAATTAAATAAACTCTAACATAAATGGTTCTATATATCGAAATATACAAATATATCTATGGAGTAATCAGATGACAACAAAAACGCTAATTGACGAAAGCTTAACTCCTCGAAACATTCTTGGACAATCACTGGAACTTCCTTGTGGGGTCATTCTTAAAAATCGACTGACAAAATCAGCCATGTCTGATTCGCTTGGGGATGGAGAGGGTAACCCCAGTGAATCTCAAATTCGACTTTATGAACGGTGGGCAGAGGGAGGTGTTGCCTTGTCACTGATTGGTGAAGTGCAGACCAGTGCTTATTATCCAGAAAAACCTGGTAATCTGGTATTGGGTGAAAAGTCCAACCTTAAGGCGCTACGGGTCTTGGCCAGTCGAGGTATGATTCAAGGAGCACACTTATGGCCCCAGCTTGGACATGCTGGGGCCCTGTCACATATACCCATCAGCAAACCTAAGGGACCATCCGCTATCAACATTGATGGCTTGCAATGTGAGGGTATGTCAATTGACGATATTCAGCAATTGCCAGGAATGTACGCCAAAGCCGCAACACTTGCGAAAACTTGTGGATTTGGTGGTGTTCAGATTCATGCGGGACATGGTTTTTTATTGAGTCAATTTCTTTCACCACTATTTAACCGTCGAACTGATCAGTATGGAGGTTCAATCGAAGCACGGTTTAATATTGTGAATAAAGTGATAAACGAAATACGGCAAGCAGTTGGCCCAGCTTTTCCAATCGGAATTAAGATTAACTCCACAGACAAACTTGAAGGAGGTTTGACTGAAAATGATGCTTTAGAAGTCGTGCGTCTTCTCGATCAAACATCGATAGATTTAATTGATGTCAGTGGTGGAACGTATTTTCCAGGAGCAAAATCAAGTTCCGATTCTTCATCAAAAACAGGGCCTTACTTTATTGACTTTGCGCGAAGCGCTAAAGGAATTGCAGACATCCCAATTATGCTCACTGGAGGTTTCGAAAAGCAGGAACAAGCTATTGATGCGATAAGCTCAGGAGCAGCAGATATGATCAGTCTGGCTCGGTCAATGGTTTTGAACCCCAATCTGGCTAATGCCTGGTTAGCGGGTGAAGACAGCGACCCTGAGTTCCCACGGTTTGATTCCCCCCCGCGAGGTGGGATAACAGCCTGGTATACCATGCAAATATCAGCATTGGCAGACGATGCCGAAAACCAAACGATGCTTGATCCTGAAGCCGCTCTGCGTCTTTATGAAAAACGAGATCGGCAGCGCTGTGTAAAATGGCTGGCTAGATACTCATGAGTTGGACGCGAGTTCTGTGATATGCCACATTTCACCAGACGGACCCCAGAGATAAATCACTTTACCCCAGGGTTCTTCTTTGATGGGTTCATATTTAACGTCAAAGACTGTAATGTTCTCAATTGAGCAAAGTGCTGTTTCGATATTTGGAACGACAAGTTGAAACATTGTATCGTTGTCTAATTTGCCTTTGTTGTGTTGATAAAGGAAAAACGTACAGACGCCATTACTCATAATAATCATATCAGCCGTTGCACTGTCGCTGGTGAACCCTAGAGCCTGATAGAATGACCTTGACCTCTCAAGTTCTATGGCTGGAATGAAAGGTCGAATATCTTTTGATTCCATAGTGTCTGTCTTAGAGTTTTTAGGGTGTTGTTTTTCAAAATATTTGAACTATTCAACACAACTGGTTTTTAGATATCAATATGCGAATGCTTTTTTACATATGCTGAAAAATAATGCAATCGATTATTCTTCATCTTGGGATATAAACAATTCATTTTGAATAAACATAGTGTATTGGTAACTGATGATATGGCCTCAATTAACAAATGTATAAGGTGCTAATTTTAAGGTAATCAATGTTCTTCAGAAAACGAAAATACACTGACAATGTTTTAGGAGAGTTAGTCTACGGCAGTAGGTCCTGGGTTGTACAGATTTGTTCAACAAAAAATAAAGAATTGTACATTGAGGTATCAGGCTCAAAAGAAGCTCCCCATAAAACAAGCCTATCCCAGGCAAAGTTTCTGTTAGAAATCATTTCTAAAAAGGAAATTATAGCGACTGAATATGTTGACTTTGTTGATATTTCAGAATATCAAAAAGATGCGGGTGATTTAGTTCTGGTAGGTTTTTTATGTTCAGAAAATAATGGTGAATATGATTTGTTTTTTTCATTATCTGAATGGGATGACGCCGAGATAATAGTTCATTTTAAGGGAGATGAGCCGTATGCTATATCTCTTGGAGATTAAATATAACAAGCCCAGCCTAATTTAACACTGAGCTTGTTAGCATACTGCTGCCTTAGACCAGAAGTTGCTGAATATGATTTATGAATCTTATTGAAACCAAACGTACAATTATCGAACTCATCACCTTGGACGATGCGCCGTTTTTTGTGTCGCTGGTAAATTCTCCTGACTGGTTGCGTTATATTGGTGATCGTAACGTTATGAGCAACGACGATGCCTGCCAGTATTTACAAAATGGTTTCCTGCGTTCGTATGTTGATAATGGTTTTGGCTATTATATCGTAAAGATAGCATCCAACCATGTGCCTATTGGAATCTGTGGGTTTCTTAAGAAGCCCAAACTGGATAATCCGGATTTTGGTTTTGCCTTTCTACCAGATTACTATGGTCAAGGATATGCCATTGAGTCTTGTCGAGCTGTGCTCGACTATGGGATTCGGTCATTTGACTTCAGTGTGCTTGATGCGGTCACGATGCCTGATAATAAACCGTCAATTCGTTTGTTGGAAAAACTTGGGTTTCACCATCAAGGAATCTGGTCAGCAGATACTGTTGATGATGAACTGAGGCTCTATCGTTGGCAAAATGAGTAATAATCAAACCATTAACCTCACTGTTGATAGAATTCTATGTCGATGAGGCCACAACTGGGGCGGGACATGTGGGCCTCTGTCACATAAACTGATGAGCACACTCAAAGGCCTATCTGCACTCAATGTTGCGGGCTAGCAGTGTGAAGGCATGTCGAACTCGAAGATACTAAAGGGCTTCCAAGGATGTACGACCTGAATCTATGCATAAAACATACTGGTATAGCGGGTAGAACACCTCGTATGTTTTCTAGATTTTCCATAATTAACACCTGTAATTATTTTTGAAATCCTTTCGACACAAGCTTCTATATTAGATAAGCGGCTTGCAAATAAAACGGCAAACGGCGCCCTAAAAGATTAACTTCGTGTCAAATATAACCTTTACTGGCCTTGCAACTCTCTGAATTTAAATATTAGAATAAGCCATTAAAACGAAACTGATATATAAATATACTGGCAAATGATTGTCCGACATCAAGTCAGATAGCAAGCAGTTAGGCATTATCAGAGACAGTGGGGCTTCTTTAAAATGAAAAGAGACTTGGACGTAATAAGAGAAATACTTCTCTATATGGAAAAATCAGATTTCGGAGAAGTGGATCGAAATAAAATGTCGGAAGAGATTGGCCGAGAAAGTAAAGTCGTCAACTATCAATTGAAGTTATTATATCAGGCGCGATATATATCCGGTCCAGTGATTAGAGGGAAAGCAAGCCATCACTCTGAGAAATGGGAGTACTATCAAGATTTAATAGCTTCCGTTAAACCTCATGAAATAACTTGGGATGGGCATGAGTATCTTGAAACAATACGTGATCCCGAAATATGGAAAGAAACTAAGGCATGTGCGGAAAGCATAGGTAGTTTCGGCATCGAAACCATAAAGTCTATCGCAACTGGTTTTGTAAAAACTAAACTTAAACAGCATACCGGCATAGAAATATAATGATGCCTAGCACGGCCATTAAATATATGCGGCAAGCTGCACTTGGTTCGCAAAAAAGGTTCGCTGTTTATGGCGGCGTTATGATTTAAAATGAAGCTAGCGATTACAGATGAAGAAAGTATAGTTGGTTGGCTTTATCCAAATGCATTTGGAATTCCAACTCCGCCCGATACGTTTATTTCTCTAAAAGGGGAAACACCGTCCTCTTTGCGAGCACTTTTTTCGTGTGCGATTGATAGCTGCGAAAAAAAAGAAGCAATCATTGAGCAATACACAAATTGCGATGTTGGTGTTACGCATGATGCGCCAGATTATATAGATCGAATAAGTAAGGATTTTCAATGTTGGCTAAGCTCCATACCAAAACACGAAAGATGGCGAGTAGCGGAAAACTGGGCGAGAGCCTTGTTGAATCGAAGGCTGAATAAAGATCAGCAGGTAAGTTACAAAAAATATTTGACGGCTATATGTGAGCTAGCTATTGAGGCAAATGAAAAAAATAGGTTTATCATACTAATAGAGCAAAACTAGTAAGGTCATAGCAACAGTATTAAAACTGACCTGCAGAAGTACGTTCGAATTATGTGGAAAAGCAAATTACGTCCGTACAAAGCTGGTTCTTTGCGGTCATTTTATACTGACGTTATGGGTCTTAAAATAATATCTATATTAGTATTGTATTATGTATGGAATGATTTAATGTATCCTAAGTTAATAATTATAGGTGGGGCTCCAAATACTGGGAAAACAACAGTTGCTAGACTGATAGCTTCACAACTAAATTACTCATGTCTTTCAACTGATGATTTACTCAAAGCTATCACTTCAGTAACAACACCAAAGTCACATCCAAGTTTCCATTTTATGGCAGGCTGGACGACACAAGAGTATTACGTCAATCATGTAGCTGATGAACTTGTCTCCCATAATATGGAGTGACTTAATGCCTTTAACTCAGCAATTGAAGGGGTGATCAAATCCCATATTACAAAAGAAGATCCAATTGTCATAGAGGGTTTTGGACTTTGGCCTGAATACATTAAAAATCTAAATTTGCCCGATATAGGCATGGTTTGGCTTTTAGCAGATGAAACGCTTCTAGATAAACGAACTCGAGAGATGGAAATAAATAGAATATATTTCAAGGAAAACCCTTGGTCAGAGGGACACCCTATTAAAGAATTTAAGTGGTTAGCTTCGCTTCGTGATGGGTGTGTTTGGTTTGATATGCACCTTAAAAGTGAGGATTATTATTCCGAGCGTGATATAGAAGATGATGAGGATACAGAATATCCATCCGATTGGGCTGCACCAATTGTATGGGGGAATTATCACGCCTGTACTCTTTCAAGTAACTATTGGCACAATGGAGGTTTTAAAGTTTGCTTATTACAAGAATATTCACCTGAGTATATTGATGGTCTCGAAATAGAAGTAGACCCTGATCCAGAATCTGTCGAAGACTGGGATGATTTAGCTTTTCATATTTATCTTCTAGGGCATGATTCGGTTGCAAAACATAAAATTAAGTTTGAACGAATAGGTGATTCTTCAGAATTTGATATTACTTGGACTGGTAAAATCGCACAGGCCTACGTTGGTGATTATGAATATAAACATGATTTTACTGTCGTACTTGCTAGTATGACGTTTCCAGAAATAAATAAAAATGCATAAAAAGCCCAGTCAAATGGGCTTCCGCACTGCGTGCTCCAGACTCTGCTAGCGGCGTTATATTTAGAGAAATAACGGAGCGATTTTGAAAATACGTTACATGAATAAAGATGATTTGAATGAAGCATCTCAAGTGCATAGAGAGGCTTTTGTTCGTCAGATGTTATCCTTCGAATGGTTAGAATGTAATCTCAACGCATTTCCAAGATTTCTTTGTTTCGTGGCTGAAAGCAATGAATCCATTGTTGGGTATATTATTTGGGTGCAGAAGAGTGGCTTCAGGCCGGAAGCTATTGTGGATCTTGAACAGATCGCGGTGTTATCAAAATATCATGGTCAAGGTATTGGGCGAGAACTTATAGAAAAGTCGCTACCTCTAGTAAAGACACAACTTGAAAAGCAAGGGTCAAAGCTGAATTACATTACAGTAAATACAAGATCTGACAATCATGCGCAGCAATTATACAAAAATGTTTTGGGTGCTGAAGTAGAGGCTGTAATCTCTAATCTATACTCAGCCGATGAGGTATTTATGGTGGCCCGAAGTGTATAAAAACATAACAATAACAGGCAATGCGACGCATAAAACACACTTGTTGGATGGGCTTCCACGCTGCTCCAGCCTACCTAAATGCAGGCGTTATATTCGAGAGGAGAAAGGTATGGAAGATTTAGGTGCAATAGACGCGCTAAAGCGGACCTCTTCTAGGCCTTAGTGCTGCACGAGAAAAACTGTGAACTGGATAGGACCAATTTTTAAAAATGCAGGAGGTTGGGAGGCATTCGTAGCCTACGATCAAGGGACTTGGTATTTGAAATCAGATAATCCAGTTAAGATAGGTGAGGGCAGATCTGGCATGTCTCTTTTGCCAATATTGCAAGAAGGATATGGAGAAGACTATCAAACACAAATTAAGTTATTAAAATCAGGCTTAACACAAAAAGGACAAGATCAGGACAAGGCGTATGATTTTCCATTTATAGTTCCAGTTCTTTTTGCTTATCAAGTAATGCCAAACTGGGCAGAATTTGCTGTTAAATGGCTGCCTCATGTTGTCAAAAAACAGGAAGATGCTTTGGCAATATTTGACTCATGCTATAAACAGCCACATTCTCAAAAAGTACGACATAAAACATTATCTTTTATAAATCGTTGGTCAAATGAAAATGGTTATCAATTTATCCGACCAGGTCATTAACAAAGAAAGTCAAAGCTGTTTATGTTTGCGGCGTTAGGCTCTGAGATATGCTATGAATTTAGAAAGTCATAAAGTTATTGAAGAAAATCTAGACACTATTTTAGACGCTTGTGTAAAAGGTTCTGAACTATTATCTGAAAAGATTAAAGAATATGGTCTCGCAGATACAGAGGCTAAAGAAGTTATATCTATAATTGAAGGAGCATACTGCAGAGCGGAAATGTACTCGGTTGGTTTTGGGTCGCATCAGTTCGCAGGCGGAGAACCCAACTGTAGTATCTATAAAGGATGCATTGCATACTTTAAAAAATTACATAAAGATAACCCTCCTGATCCACCTCGATCTATCAAACAGCTAATCGAAGACTTTGAAAGAGGAAATGATGAAGCTCGTCAGAGTGCGGCATACGAAATGGGAGAAGCTGATGATGCTAAAGTAGTTCCTTATTTGCTACAAGGAATCCAGCACGATGATGAAGAAACAAGACTGTATTCAGTACAGGCTTTGGGTGAATATATTAGTGTGGACACCACGAATGCTCTTTGTAAAAGAACTCAGCTTGAAACATCAAAGCTGATACTTATAAATATCTTGTCAGTGTTCGAGGATGCAAGAGATAATTCCACTTTACCCTATATATTCAAACTGGCAGAGCACACAAACCCTTTCGTAAGATATGAGGTCGCTAGAGTCCTTGGTGAGATTGGAAATGTCGAAGCCATTCCAGTTTTAGAAAAACTTTTGAATGACAAAGTTATTCCTGAGGAAACTGATGAAGACGGAGATCTTGAGTTTGAGATCGAAAGAATCTGCGATATAGCAAAAGCATCAATTCGCCAAATAAAACCCTGGTGGAAATTTTGGGATTAAGCCTGGCAAGCAATTCATACAAGACGCAAAAAACGCGCGTTTTAGCTGTGTGTAAAGGTGTAGATTTATGAAAAATATTGCCGCCTTATTAGTCTCGTTTTTTATAAGCTCCAGTATTTATGCTGTTGAATTGGAGTTTAATGAAGAAGATTCTACTATTCTCGGTGAGATTATACTTTACGAAGATTTATTTATATCGGTTTGGAAAGAAAGGCTTACCTGGTAAAGCTGAGCGGCATATGACTATGATTGAAAATGGATATGAATGGATCAAGGCTATAAATACAACACGATCATGACCCAAAAAGCTGAATATATTAGGCATTTTTTGGTCGAAGGGAATAGAATTCGTGGCAAGAAAAAAAGTTGTAACTTGGCGATCAAAAACCGCGCTGTCAACGCTGAATCCTCAACAGATTGCTCACTTTTTATGGCGTTGTTATACGACAGGAAAGACGATAACCAATACCCATTTTATAAAAGTGGATTAATCTTTATAAATAGCAAGATTGGATATTCTTTGTGAAATTAAGGGGAGTTATAATCTGGCATTAATTGGAATTAAAGCGTTCGTATTTAAAGATTTGTTGATTCTATTGTGTTCAATTTAGCAGCAGTAGGCCAACAAATGTCAATAAATTAGCAAAGCGCTCTAGGCTTGGTACTTGCAGACAAAAGGAGTTGACGTACCCCTTCTTACTAAACCGCCTTGTGCGGTGTGGAAAATCTCCTCGCGTATCTAAGTTAGCAATTTCAGGGTAGATGTATCGAGAAAACGTATTTTTATATGAACTTAGAGAGAAATTAAAATGTTTGAAGTTATAGGAAAGGGTAAGCCCCTTGTTCTTGTTCCTGGTTTGTTTGCAGGCTCATGGATGTGGAAGAATAATATCGATGCGTTTGTAAATGCTGGCTATGCGTGTTATGTCATTCAAGAGCCAATTTCGATCTCTTTTAATAAGGGGTTTGATCATGCCAGGAACGTTATTTTTGAAATACTTGAGCATTCAAACAGTGAAAAAGTATCGTTGATTGGAAACTCACTTGGCGCGTTGATTGTTATGGATTTTGCAGCACGCCATCCAGAGAGTTGTGAAGGGATTGTCGTGAGTGGAACCAGCAGCAAGAAAGGCAATGGTGGATTCAATAAAGTTGTTTCGATGGATACTATCAGGCAAAAAGGCTTCGGTGAAACATTACGGAAAATTGGAACAGCAATGTTCCACGATGAGTCTGTGCTCCCATGGGATGAATACAACTTAGAGATAGAAAAACTGGCTTCGGTAACAGGCTATCGCAATGTTGTACGTTGGTTAGTATGGATGCGTAAGTTTGATGTTGAGAAAATATTTAGCAATATAAACGTTCCTATACTTCTGGTCTGGGGAAATAACGACACGATTACTCCGGCTAGTGACTGGCGCGAGCAAAGTGATAAAAAATCATTCTCAGAAATGGTCATATTGGATCAGTGTGGTCATTGTCCGATGTTAGAGCAGCCAGAGCTTTTTAATGATGCTGTAGTTTCCCACTTGTCTAATGACATGCCGGAAGTCGAGATGAATCATTCCATAGAAGTACGCAGCAGAATTAACAGAATATTAAAAAAATACTATGAAGTGGAGATAGATGAAAATCATATCGCAAAAGGTTCTTCGATCTCTGAAATTTTAGAAGATTCTCTTTCTATGTTGGAAATGGTCATGGCGATTGAAGACGAATTTGACATTAGAGTGCAAGATGAGGAACTGGCTGGTATAAAAACGATTGATGATATTTATGCTTTAGCCTTTGCAGAAACTTTAGCGGAGGCTGTATGACATCCAGTGTAAGGAGTTGCTTTAACTTACCTGATGAGTTTGATGCATATGATTCTCCATATGAGATATTAACGAGTGATTACTTATCAGAGCACGCTAAAGAGCGTGTTCGTTATATGCTTGATTATTTCGAAAGTCTATCAAAAACAGGCTGTTACTTAGATGCCTACTACACAGCACCACAACTAAAAGCTCTGAGTTGCGTTTTTAGTATTTTGATGTGTGCTGAAGAATCTGCTTCTTTAACGTTTTATCGGCAGGCAAAGCAAGAGCTGGATAATGATGTTCGCCATGCATTTTGTGAAATAGCAGCCGAGGAATATGTTCATGATCAATTGCTCAAATTTCTATTTACAGCCTTACCGATCACGGCAGAATCAAAGCATGCCGCCCGAAGGGCAAGAGGAACGTTTCTGCGTATGATATCTCCAAATCCCGGGGAACATTTTGCACGAATTGCAGCACTTGATAGTACTGCGGTAGTCATTCTGACTGCGATTATAAAATCGCCAGTTAATCTACATGTAGAGCCGATACAAAAATTGGCGCGATTCATTCGAAAAGACGAAGGCAAGCATATTCGTACAGCTCTTAAATACTCACGAAAGCTAAAAACTCCGAGCAGTGTCATAGATGATGCATTTGGAACTGCAAGATCATTGTTGATTGATACTCTCCGCCCAGATGAAATGATATATCGAGAGCTTGGCTTGAGCACAGATGATCTTATTCAGAATACAGGCTCTGACGATTTAAGCAATATCTATGCGAGTGGTTAATAGAATTGACAGAATAAAATAGCATGGGTGTTTGGATTGAGGAATAGCCAAACTGGCTTGCCTCAGTGATTCACTTCACCTTAAAAAGGATTGAAAGGGTAGGGAGCCTCTGTTACGGTTTATCCATGAATAGGACAAATACTCGCCAGTAAATTGCAAAACCGGCAACGGACAATTCTATTCGCGGCTATGCTGGTTACATTTGTAACTGGGTCGATACACGCTTTTTCTGTTTTTCTTGTCCCGTTGGAAACTCTGTTGCAAGCCCCTAGAGCCAAGATCAGCCTGATCTATTCTTTTGCATTGATATTCCTCACAGTTTCTGTTTTGTTTGGCTATTTGGTTTATGGACGAATCAGGCCTGCGATCATGATTATTCTTGCTTGTCTGGGTGCTGGTACTGGTTTGATTGTTTCTGCGCAGGCTACAAATTGGTGGACGCTATTTTGGGGTTATAGTCTTTTATTCGGAATCACTAATGGCTTTGCTTATGGCTACGTATTGCAATTGGTAGGCAGGGCATTGTCGGACTCAAAAGGATTCGCAATGGCGGCTGTAACAGCAGCCTATGCCGTAGGTTCCGTAATATTCTCTCTCATTCTTGCATTGCTGGTGGAGGAACACTCACTTGGCTATGCTTTTATAGTGATGGCGGTGATCATTATTATATGCGGTGTCATTTCCGGGGGCATGATGAAGGCTTGTGGCGTAAGTTATACATCGCCTGACTCAATACTTGAGAAAAAGGAAGTTGTGACACCTTCTACAGTAGTGCTACTTTGGTTAGCCTACGGATGCAGTGTTTTCGCGGGGTTAATGGCTATTGGACATGCTGCTGGAATTGTGCAAACGTTGGGTGGTCAATATAGTCAGGCGATATGGGGTTCAGTGTTTATTGGCATTGGCAGCGCAATGGGTGGGTTTTATATTGGCTGGGTGATTACTCGGGAAAATATGCGTGCTTATCTGCTGGGTTTACCCTTGTTTTCTGCTGTATTTCTTGGAGTGCTGGTATTTATAAGCCAGCCCACAATTGCCATTGTAGTTTTATCATTAATCGGATTCGCTTATGGCGCTCTTATCGCCGTCTACCCTTATACCATTTCGGTGTATTTTGGTGATGAATCGGGTCCCAAAATTTATGGACGGGTATTCACTGCTTGGGGTTTTGCCGGTCTGGCTGGACCCTGGAGTGCTGGACAATTATTTGACCAAACTGGTTACTACGCCCCAGCATTGGCCATCGCCAGTATCATAGCAGTGATGTCTACGGTTATTGTTTATATAACGGATCAACGCTTGCGTTGAGGTGTCTTACATTACATAGCACTTGAATTTGGCAAGTCAGTTTGAGTTCAAGTTCCTGCATACGAACTGTTGAAAATAAACTTATATTGAAGCGTCATATTACTTTTTAGTGCTGCGCCTGCTCATCAAACATTTCAAATGTCCACAAAATCTATGTCGCTGGGGCTGTGCTAAATAGCCAAATACCTGCCCTTCTGAGTAGGTGTTATATCGATACGTCTATTTAAAATAAAGCTACTTGATCAAGTCTATTATTTTATTTTTAGCAATTTAACTATCAAAAAGAGGATATTGAAATGACACATACATGCAATGCTGGGGAATGTTCGATTACTTGTGAAACAGGCTGCGGCTGTATAGGCTCTGGAAGCGACTGTGAATGTGTATGTGACGATGCGTCACGTGCCATTAAGCCATGGAGTAAACCGCTGGGTTCAAATGATCGAATTAATGTCAGTATGAACAATCTGAGTCTGGTTAAGGCTGCAGTGCTGTTAAATGCGGCCATCGAGGAAGATGTTTTGATTCCTGCATCCAGTGTCGATACATCGGCAACTCTGGAACTGAAAAATGTGACATTAGGCGAGGTTGTACGACAGTTGGGTTTAACCGTTATTAAGGTAATTGAACGTTAATAACCATTTAAAGTGTAACGATCCATTATCCCGGTGATAATGGATCGTTATATGGTAAACCAACACCTCTTCATAAACTCTTGATCGTATGTTCTCTATACGAATGCCAACATACATCTTATACATATTCTTAAGTTGATAGAGTTCGAATTGAAGTTCATTCTGTTGTTTCAAGTCTAATGATGCATACTTTCCTGTGAGGGTTCCTTCTAATCTGACTGGATAAACAGAAAACTATATCGACAAAACTTCCTCTTTGAGATGATTGGATAAAATGCCAATAAACAAATCCCGCGCTCTATCCACACCTTTATGTGGGTTGATGATGGCGGCTACTGAGAGACTGTAGTATTTTTTTGAGGGTAATAAGGCTTTCAAATCCTGATTCTTGACCCAGTTGGAAACGAAGGTGTCAGGCATGAAACCAAGATATTTCCCTGACAGGACCATGGAGAGTCTGGCCTCGTAGAAATAGGCCACAGCGAACTTTTTCAGGCCAACAAGCTGCTCTCTGACTTCATTGTTGGTGTTGATTCCGGCATGCACTATTTTGTGTTCTGGCAACTTTTTTTCAATAAGAATGGGGTCATTGATAGCAAACAAGGGGTGTGATTTGGCGCAATACAGGTGGCACTCTTCTTCATAAAGATGGGTGTATTTGATAGCTTCGAATTGCCGGTGATAGGGGGTGAAACCAATATCGGCTTCGCCTTTTAGGATCATTCGTTCAATGTCTGCCATGGGGGCTACATCGAGCAGGATATGCACTTGCGGAGCCTGATCCGAAAATTGCGCTATAGCCGCTTGCAGTTTGGATCTTCGATCAATTGTGATCGTGTCAGAGGTGACTATTTTCAGTTCCCCCGTCAACTGGACATGCAAGGCATTGACTTTGGCTCGGAATTCTTCCAATGATGAAAACAGTTCTTTCTGTGCTCTATAGATGAACAGTCCATCATCGGTTAAGGTAAAGCCGGAACGACCGCGTTCGCAGAGCTTCAAACCCACCCTTTGTTCAAGGTTTTTGATGTGGATGCTGATGGTGGAACGTCCGATATTCAGTTCAGTTTCTGCGGCGGAAAATCCGCCGCATTCAACGACTGAATTAAACACTTTCAACAATCGTATTTCATAATCACCAGTTTGGCCTAGAGTGGGAATCAGTGTTTTTGTCATAACAGGTTTTCGCTGCAGGACCCTTATTAAACTAAAGACCTGAATTGTTCAAGTAGGCTTGATCAGAGATGCGGGTCCAGACTCGGGCTTTGGATTTATAACTGCTGATTGAATCAACGATTTCCCGGGTTAATGGATTGCCTCTGTGGGTTAATTGTTCAAGTTGTCTAGACGTTTCTCGACTCAGGGCTCTTATCACTTCATTGGGGAATGAGCGTATTTTTATGCTGGGAAACTTGGCTCGCATTCTGTCTAAATTGACAATGCTGGCATGGTACATTTCGAAGTAGGTATCCTGGGCAGCCAGTTTCATCGAGGCTTTGAGCACAGCCTGCAAATCCTTAGGAAGTTTATTATAGGCTTCAGGGTTGACGATAAACTGTAACTCGGTGGCGGGTTCCTGCCAGCCGGTATAGTAATAGGGCGCAATTTTATGAAACCCCATACTCAAATCCAAAGAGGGGCCGACCCATTCCAGAGCATCTATTCTTCCAGATTCAAGTGCTTCATAAAGCTCGAATGCGGGTATGTTAATTGTTTGCACCCCAAGTGTCTTAATAACATCACTGGCCAGACCTGTAATGCGCATTTTGACGCCTTTGAGGTCGGCTATGGATTTTATTTCTTTGCGAAACCAACCACCCATCTGGTTGCCGGTATTGCCACCGGGAAAAGACAGCAGACCATGCTTGTCATAGACTTTCTTCATCAGCTCCATTCCACCGCCATAGTAAAACCAGGCCTGCTGTTCAGGAGTGATCATACCCAGGGGCAAGGTGGAAAAAAACAAGGTGTTAACATCCAGATCCTTCCAGTAATAGGATGCAGTATGTCCCATTTCATACTCATTGGACTTAACCATGTTAAAAATTTCCAATGGGCGATTGTGCATTTCTGCACTCTCAGAAGTAATCAGCAATCTGCCATTGGATAAGGTTTTGGCATTGTTGATCATTTTCAATACTGCATCACCAAATAGGGGGAAATCTTTCGGCCAGCTATCGGCAATGCGCCATTTATAGATCTTTTTAGCGGCCATAGTTGGGGAAGTCCACACACTGAGCAAAGAAATCAGGAGTGATAAAAGTAATAGATTTTTCATAATAGTAACTGCTCCGGGCCAATCATAGGTAAGTGCTTTTATCTGACATTTACTGTTGGCGGTTATAGTTGTTGTTGTCCGGTTAATGTGTCGCCGCCGGATAAAAGGCTTCACATGAAACAGTCTATACTGGCTATTTTGATAGATAAATTTCTATTTTTTGATTCGTTAATTTGTTTTTTTCGAATGTAATTTGTCAATAATTCTTCGATGAATAAACGAATTAACTGAGAGGGTTAGTTTGAGAGCATCCAAAAAAAGACCGGGCAAAAGCCCGGCCAATATAGAGAAAGAATGGCAATTCAGGTTTAGAAACCTAATGAGAAGCCAATATTAAATGCCTTGTTGCTAATTTCAGCGCCAGCATGATTTTCAGCTGTGATATCAGAGACTTCAGTGACCAGTGTTACTCCACTGGACATGGTGTGATAAACCCCTAAGGTGGTTTTTTGCTCTGTTTTCAGTTGTGTTGCGGTATCACTTGGAGCCAGATCGACACTGCTTTCACCAACGTTAATACCAATTTTTGTTGAACCAAAAGATTGAGTAGCTTGAATATACCAGCCATCGCTATCGCGTGGGTTGCCAGTGGCATCAGCAGCATCAATCAATAATCCGTAGTAGCCAAGACCTTCGGCTTTGAATGCTGTCGCTACCAATGTGGTGCCACCAAAAGAGGTTTTTGCTGTCAAGTCAACACCACTGGCAGTGTAGTCTGCACCTTCTGCATTGTTCACATCCTGTTGCAGAAATGTGCTGGATATTGAAGTTGCCTTGCCAAGCTGCAAGCCGATTTTACCGTGAATTCCCGGTGTTTTTGACCCAGAATCACCAACAAAACCATTGCCACCGAAAGAGACTAAATCCAACGGTTGAAAGATACCGATAGCGCCACTGAAAACTCCATTAGTGGGTGTGTAATAGGTGATTTGAGATAAACGATCAGCGAAAATATAACCATATCCAGCACCGCCTAAAGAAGTGTTGATCGGGCTTTTGATGGCTGCCGGTGCACCAGTGCCGCCAACGGTCATATCGGCAAAAATAGCATCAATGCCAAATACGCCATAATCACGGCCGACTTTGATTGTGCCCATGCTGGCATTACCAAATGTGAAGAAGGCACGAAACGCTTCGCCATCTTTATTACCATTGAAGGCCGCGTTGTCTGTGGTGCCGGGCTCAATGGCCAGTGTGGCGGCAATGTCATAATTGGCTCTATTGGTGGCAGCAGTCAGGCTGAAACTGGCTGGTGAATAACCATTCGATACGGAAGTCGCATTGTCACCGGTACACAACAAAGCGTTGCCAGCCACAGTAGCGCCGTTGTCTTCGCATTGGGCATAAACCAAGTGTGCATTGACAAAACCATTGAATTTCAACTTCCAATCACCAGCATCAAGTTCTACTGCATGGGCTGGTGAAATAGCGGTTGCTATTGCTGCAATTAACAGCGAGTTTTTTAACTGTATTTTCATAATAAACCTTCTCCTCGGTACATTTACTTATAAGATTCAAGCGAGGATAGTGTTGTTAATAAAATGGTGAGTAAAGCGTCAAATATTGATTTCAGGATTTGATAAATTCGAATTAGAAATCATTTTCTAAGATGTTCTATTTAACGGTTTAATCGTTTCCCTGACTAAGCGAGAGAGCGAAAATGGAGCTCAAGAAGAACTGAGTTTAAACGATACATAAATGGCTTTGACCCCTTATACTTGTTGAGGTTATCCGTGTTGGTTGGTAAAGAGGTAATGCCGTGAAAAGTCGATACCTGCGGTGAGAATTGCTTTGATTATTGATGGAAATAAAAGAGAATTTTACCGTTGAAAATTAAGCCAGAAATCGCGAAATCAAGTTTGTCGTCAGCTTGGTCAAATAGACTTATGTTTGATCAGAGTCAAACCTGAGATTGAAAAGGAAAACGTTTTTATAATGCCCGTTTTGCTAGGATTCATTCTAGTGTATTGCTTGGTCTGGTCACTTTTGACGGATGGCTTTTGCTTGTTTCTGTGTTGGAAGAGTTAAAGTCTGTGTATTTCCTTCTGCTGTCAGGAATGTGCAAAACACACAAATATCTGAAATAGGCTAAGCTTGTAAGTATGAATACGTCGGGTTAAAAGAAATTATGTCATTTACATTAAGACAATTGAGGTATTTTGTATCCGTTGCTGAAACTGGAAAAATTACAGAGGCTGCCCTGAATGTTAATATATCACCATCATCAGTAACCGGTGCAGTTCAGGAGTTGGAGAGCATACTGGGAACCAAACTGTTGGAGAGGAGTCGAAGTGGTGTCACTTTGACCTGCGAAGGTTATCGCTTTCTGCAATCAGCCAATAAAATTCTGTCAGTTGTTGCCGAAGCAAAAAATTCCTTCCGTCAGGTATCCAAGGATATCGAGGGCAAGATTGTGATTGGGGCATCAGTGACCGTGTCCGGATATTTTTTGTCGAATGTGTTTGAAGGATTTCGGCGAGCTTATCCTAATATTGAGGTTGAATTTCATGAACATAGCCGTGTTGTCGTTGAGAGTAAAGTGGAAAAAGGTCAAATCGATGTTGGCTTGATTCTGACCTCAAATACGCGAGAAAGCTCTGAGTTGGAGTCTATCTCATTGCTCAAATCAGCACGTAACCTATGGCTTTCAGCCAGTCATCCATTAACCAAGTATGATGTGGTGTCATTGAAAGACGTTGTTAATGAGAACTACATCCAGCTTTTAATTGATGAGGCTGAGCACACCACAATATCGTATTGGAATGATCATGGGCTGAAGCCGAATGTGGGTTTTAAAACTGAGTCGGTTGAAGCAGTGCGGAATATGGTTGCAATTGGCGCCGGAGTCACTGTTTTATCCGATATGGTCTATCGCCCCTGGTCTTTGGATGGTGAACGTATCGAAACACGGCCAATTCTGGAAAATATCCCGACTATGGATACGGGTTTGGTCTGGTTAAAAGGGCAGACTATGTCTCAAGAAGTAAAGTTGTTCATTGATTTCTGTCGGATGCAATATACTTCTGGATTTAAGTCCACATAAATACCCTCCAGCCATTTTTATCAGCTGTTCCTTTAACCTCTCTTGTGTTATTACAGACTCTGAGAGAGACAATACTGATGCGTAATAGGCTAGAAATTTTTTACTGAACGTTTGAATTAATATCATGACCCCTGAACAAATCCAGTTCGATCAGCAACATATCTGGCACCCTTATTCTTCCATGATAAACCCTCCGCAGATGCTGGCGGTTAAATCTGCTGATAAAGTGCGTCTGAAATTAACGGATGGCCGTGAATTGATCGATGGCATGGCTTCATGGTGGTCTGTTATTCATGGTTATAACCATCCGGCACTTAATGAGGCTGCTCACCAGCAGATTGACACCATGTCGCATGTGATGTTTGGTGGTTTGACTCATGAACCCGCAATCAGGCTTTGTCAGAAATTGCTGGCAATTACCCCTGTTGAATTGGATAAAGTCTTTCTCGCGGACTCTGGTTCAGTTGCCGTAGAAGTGGCTATCAAAATGGCAGTTCAATATTGGCATGCACAGGGAAAACAACACAAAAACAAACTGATTACGGTGCGCAATGGCTATCATGGCGACACTCTGGGAGCGATGTCGGTGTGTGATCCAGTCACGGGCATGCACGAAATATTCAGTGGGATTCTGCCTCAACAATTTTTTGCTGAAGCACCTGAAACTGGTTTTTATCAAAGTTGGAATGAACAGGATATTGTTTCTTTGGCAGCCTTGCTTGAGGAAAATCACAACAGCATAGCGGCAATGATCATTGAACCGATTGTGCAAGGGGCCGGGGGTATGCGGTTTTACTCTCCAGACTACCTGCGGCAGGCAAGGCAGTTATGTTCTGATTATGATGTTTTATTGATAGCAGACGAGATAGCCACGGGTTTTGGGCGCTCAGGGAAACTGTTTGCTTGTGAACATGCCGGGGTTGTAGCGGATATAGTCTGTGTAGGCAAGGCATTGACTGGGGGGTATATGACATTGGCTGCCACCTTAACGACAACGTCAGTGGCTGAGATAATCTCCAGTGGCGGTGCTGGTTGCTTTATGCATGGACCTACTTTTATGGGAAATCCTCTAGCCTGTGCGGTGGCTGATGCTTCGCTTGGTCTGCTTAAAGACAATGATTGGCAGGCTGATGTCAGTCGCATCGAAAAGGGTCTGGTTCAGGGTTTGGAAAGCGCTAAGGCAATCAACGGTGTGGCTGATGTACGTTGTCTCGGAGCAATTGGGGTGATTGAACTGGATAAACCGGTTGATCTGGTTCGGATACAGAAATTGTTTATTAAACAGGGGCTGTGGATTCGACCTTTTGGTAAACTGGTTTATGTGATGCCGCCTTATATCATGTCTGATAGCGACTTGAACTTATTGACACAAGGTATGGTCAGTGCTGTCGAAGAGTATCTATCAAGTCAGTGATGACTTCCTGGGTAAAATCGCTGCCCGCATAGTCGTCAGGTTCCGACAAGTAGGGAATCGTTGCCAGCAAGGGTATGTCCAGAGTACTTTTCAATGTATCAATATTTTCCTGTAAATACGGCATTTCCTCTGCGCAGCAATTAGCTACCCAGCCCAGAATCGGCAGTTGTGAATGTCGAATTGATTGATAGCTCAGTATGGCGTGATTGATGCAGCCCAGACGCATGCCAACAACCATGATCACCGGCATGTTCAATAAACATGCCAGGTCAGCAACATCCTGTTTTGTTTGCTGATAGCCATTGAGGGGCACATGCCAGCCGCCTACGGCTTCGACAATAACCGCATCTGCTTTTTGGCGGCAGTAGTTGACGTCATTCTCTATGGCCTTGAAATCAATGGATGCTTTTTTTTCCTGTGCAGCGATATGGGGGGCAATCGCTGGTTTGAATTGATACCGATTAATCTTAACCAGCGGCACATCGACATTGCTTGCAGCCAGCAAAGAGTTGACATCTGAATTGACCCATTTCCCCTCATATCGGTTGAACCCGCTGGCTATGGGTTTCATGCCAATAACGTTCAGTTGTCGTTGCACCAGAGCTTTGATCAACGCAGAGGAAACGACCGTTTTGCCAATGTCGGTGTCTGTTCCTGTTATAAAAATACCATTGCAATGCATCTAATTCTGACCTGCTGTTGCCGTGATATAGACCACTTTATAGGGTAATATCAGTTGCCCTTGCTCTTGAATAATCGTGTTTATGGCGGCTTTTATAGAAAAGTAATTCGTTTTGCTCATCAGTCCGGTTTCTCTGGATCGAGTGGCATTACCCGCTCCGAGTTGTTTGATGCTGCTCACGGCACTCTCGAAGCTGGTAAAGGTTTGTTCAAGGGTTTTTTGCTCAATCTCTATATCCGTGAAACCGAGGTTATTAAAGGTGTCTACAACTTGTTGATAATTAGCAAAGTGCTGCTGTCTCTGTGCATTGTCGTCCATCCATAATGCTCGCCAGTTATCCAATGTTCCTTCTAAAAATGAGCTGATATATATCTGCCCATCTGGGCGAATAATCCGTTTGATCTCTGAGCCAACCCTGTGCAAATCACACCATTGTATTGCTGAGCTGGAAAACACAATATCAAAAGAGTGGTCATTGAAAGGCAGATGCTCAATATCGGCAGCGAAATAGCTGACCTGGCTTGCTGCTTCGTTAGCTACTTCCAGCATTTTTGGTGCAATATCCACACCATGCAAAGACAAGTCTGGGAATAATCCGGTAAGTTGTTGCAATGCATAACCCGTGCCGCAGCCTAAATCTATTAACTTACTGTCAGCAGAAAAGCTTGTTGGCATCAGTCGGCATAGTTCATCTACGATCATGCGCTGCATGCCAGCAACCGAATCATAACTATAGGCTGCCTTATTGAATTGGTTCAAGACCTTCTTTTTATTTAAACGGCAATTCATTTGGCTACACTTGTGCTTTTACCTGAGCGATAAATTGCATCAAGGTGTTTATATACATTACTGGTTCTGTCAGAAATGGAGCATGTCCTGTCTCCAGTTCCAGCAACTCTACATTGAGTTGCTTGGCCAAAGCCTGTGATGCCAGCGGGTGAGCTATGACATCAAATTTGCCACTGATCACCTGAGCTGGAATATCCAATGGCATGACCTGCTTGCGCAAATCGCTGTCTTTTAAACATTTCAAGCCTTGTTGCAAACTGTCTGCACTGGGTTCAGGGTGTTGGTTGATCGCTTGAACCACATGTTTGACTATCGGTCTGGCTTTAGGGCTGGCACCCAACTGTAAGAGTAGAAACTTTTTGACGACTTTCTGATAGTTACTCGCCAGTCCATCAGAAAACTCTGAGAATGTTTGCAAGGCTACACCATGCTCCCAGTCGGTATCGCTGATGAATTTGGCCGATGTGCATATTAACTGCAGGGCTGCAATTTTCTTAAGGTCGTGATCATGTTCAAGCAAGGCTGCCTGCAAGGCAATCATCCCGCCGAGTGACCATGCAATACAAATGGATTGGTTCGGGATAGTCTCCAGAAACGTCTGAGCAAGTTCGGTTAAATCGCCGGAATTAGGCATGTGGCTGAGTGAGCCAAAGCCAGGTATGTCTAACAGATGAACACGATAGGGCACATCAATGTTTGCTGCTATATCGTTCCAGACAGCGCTGTTGACACCCCAACCGTGCAAAAATACGATGTTCAATGGTTCTAATGGTTTGTTCATAATGATCTCAGCTACTATTTGCTGTCTTTATCAGTGCCTGAAAAGGGGCAGAGGCCAGTGTGGACAGCAAATGTTCTATATGGCTTTCAGTGTGTTCTGCTGACAGCGTAAAGCGCAAACGTGCAGTCCCCTTGGGTACTGTTGGTGGACGAATGGCCGTCACATAAAAACCCTGTTCATATAAATAGTGACTGGCTGCCAGTGTTGCATTCTCGTTACCTATGACCATCGGTTGGATTGGGCTGTTTGAGGGTAACAATGAAAAACTGAGGTCTTCGGTGCCTTGTTTGAACTGGTCTATTCGTTGTTGAAGAGCTTGTCTGCGAGCAGAACCTTCATCATGCAACAATACCAAAGCCTGTTTTGACACGGCAGCCACCGGAGCTGGCAAAGCAGTCGTATAAATATAGGTTCGTGCCGATTGGATGAGTTGTTCGATCAACAGCGTATCGCCAGCGACAAAAGCGCCGAAGCTGCCAAAGCCTTTACCCAGAGTGCCCATTAGCAGGGTATTGCCAGTTGCTGTCATATCTTCAAGTTCAAGGCTGCCTCGGCCAGTTTCCCCAAGGACTCCTAAACCATGAGCATCATCGATGAATAATAAGGAATCGTGCTTCTCACATATTTTTTTCAACTGCTGTAATGGTGCCATATCACCATCCATACTGAAGATGCCATCTGTGCTGATCATTGATTTCTGATGAGATACTTTTTGCAGGATCTGGTCAGCGTGTTGATTATCTGCGTGCTGATAACGTAATAAACGTGCAGAGCTTAATTGAGCCGCATCAATCAAAGAAGCATGATTCAACTTGTCCTGAATGATCAGATCATGTCTGCTCAAAAAGGCACTTGGAATAGCCAGGTTAGCCATATATCCGGTTGAAAATAGCAAAGCCTGCTCGGCTCCAACAAATTTTGCCAACTCTGTTTCCAGATCCTGATGCGGTGTCTGGTGGCCATTCACCAGATGCGATGCACCGCTGCCAACCCCCCACTGTCTGGCAGCTGCAGACATGGCTTGAATAAGGCTGGGATGATTGGCAAAACCCAGATAGTCATTGCTTGAAAAATTGATCAATGAATGGCCATTTACTGCCAGCGTAATCTCGGCCTGTTGGGGAGAACTGAGTTCACGACGTTGTCGCCACAATGATTGATTCTTCAATGCGGTTTGTCGTTGCTCTAAATGCTCCTGCCAGTGTTGAGACATTTTGCTATTAAACCTAGTCAATCATTCCTGCTGATCGCTGCCTTGTGCATGCATGCCAAGCCGAGATAACAGTGCTTTATCATGTTCAATAGAGGCATTGTTTGTGGTCAATAATTCATCGCCATAAAAAATGGAGTTGGCACCAGCCATAAAACATAATGCCTGCATCTGGTCATTCATATCCTCACGGCCTGCAGACAATCGAACGTATGACGTCGGCATGGTGATTCTGGCAATGGCAATGGTGCGAATAAATTCAAATTCATCGATGCTATCAGTGTCGCCCAGAGGCGTTCCGGCAACAGGCACCAAATTGTTGATAGGGACGCTTTCAGGCGGGGTTGGCAGATTCGCCAAAGTGGCAATCAGAGCTGCTCGGTCAAAGCGGGTTTCTCCGAGTCCAACAATGCCGCCACTGCAGACATTAATCCCTGCATCGCGCACTTCCTGCAGTGTATCGAGACGGTCTTGGTAGGTGCGAGTGGTGATGATTTCTTTATAGTGTTCTTCAGATGTGTCCAGATTGTGGTTGTAGTAATCCAATCCTGCATCTTTTAGACGGTGTGCCTGCTGATTATCCAACATGCCCAATGTGGCACAGGTTTCCAAACCGAGAGCCTTGACTTGTTTAACCGCTTCTTCGACAACGCTGAGATCTTTGTCTTTAGGGCTTCTCCAGGCGGCTCCCATACAAAACCGGGTAGCACCACTTGATTGAGCCTGTTTGGCGGCTTCCACTATTTTATCCACGCGCATCAGACGCTCGGCTTCCAATGAGGTTTTAAAACGAGCGCTTTGTGGACAATAAGCACAGTCTTCGGGGCATGCTCCGGTTTTTATGCTGAGTAGGCTGCTTAGCTGCACTTCGTTAGGACTGAAGTGTTTTCTGTGTATTTGCTGGGCTTGGAATAGCAGGTCGTTAAAAGGCAGTTCAAATAACTGCTCAACAGCTGGTATTGACCAACGCTCGATAGAAACGTCAGTTGCCGATGCATCAAGGTCTGGCTGAGTTTGTATTGCTGACAAATTAGTCATTGATTTTACCTGAATCGTATTGATTGTTCTGAAATAGCCGTGGCATTTTCTGCCAACAGCTGTTGTGATGTTTATTCTGTTTTAGGAAAAAGAGTAAATGAGTTGCTGCAATAAATAAATTAGCATTTATACAGCTGAGAATTCGGTTTTTCCGTGCTTAAGAGACTCTACTCTGAATTTTAGTTTGAAATTTCCTCTGGTTACAGAACCTTATTAAACAACACGCGCACAAAGCTTTACTGTATTTTACGCAGAGGATTGTAGGTAGTGGGGCGTGTTTTTTCAACAGCAGTTATTGTTTTATTTCAGCTCTATTTCGACAAAAGAGAACGCAAAATTGTTCACGTTGATGACATTATGTTCAACACCAGCTGACCTGAAATAAGATTCGCCAATTTCCAGTTCAACAATATCGCTACCCTGCTGTGTTTCAATTTTCAGTCGTCCGTTGGTATTAGGGACAATAACGTAATCATAGTTATGGCAGTGCCAGCCAGTTTCAGCTGCCGGGCTGAAGGACCAGCGTGTGACTATGGTTCTGGAATTATCAATTTGAATAGCTGGTTTGGCCAATAGGGTTTTATTCAGTGTCATTAACTCTCTCTTTAAATAACGTTGCCTGTAAGTCTTATAGCGTTGGTGAACAATGCGTTCTTGACGATGTAGGGTAAACCTTTATTTTTGAAAAACACGTTTCGATTTTTTCGAATTCTGGCTTGATACCTGGATCTAATCATAGCTGTAGAAATGTCACTTTCTCCAGCTGTTTTTTGCCTGAATTGTGATGAATTCATGAGTTCATGAAAGATTTGATGCGGTTGTTTTATAAGGAAAATAATCAATAGCTGGTCAGTTCTCCCTGTTTATAAATGCTTGAGCTTGTCAGCGTAAAAAGGAGATAGCTAATTGTTCTGAAAAAATACGGCCTGCCACTGTATTCGGAAAAACAGAATTTACAGCTTTAAAAATAGAAATTTATCTGATTTGGGAGCTGGTCCATACTTTTTAGACCAATTAATAACGATAAATTTTTAAAACCACAGGTGGAGGCATCGATTGATGAACAAGATAAATATGAAAATTTCTTCTTTGGGCAGAGGCATTGCAATAGGAGTAGGTCTGATAGCATACGCTACTTCCGTCAGTGCTGGAACTGTTGATGGCAAAACGGTTGACGCTGGAAATTGGTATCCAACCTGGTTTCCTTATGAAGTTGAAGTATGGGAGCCGGCATTTGACATGGCCAGCCCCAGAGTGAAAAAAGAATACTCTCCTTTGAGTGAAGCTGCTAAAGAATGGGATATCTGTGTGTCTTTCCCGCACATGAAAGATGCTTACTGGACAGCGGTTAATTACGGCGTTGCCTCAGAGGCGGAACGTCTGGGAGTAAAAATGCAATTGGTTGAAGCCGGTGGTTATACCAATCTGAATAAACAAATATCACAAATTGAAGATTGTGTGGCCAGTGGTGCTAATGCTCTGATTGTGGGAGCCATCTCTTTTGATGGTTTGAACAATGTGCTGGGTGAAGTTGCTGCCAAAGGCATACCAGTCATTGATGTGGTCAATGGTGTTTCATCCAAGAAAATATCGGCTAAATCGCTGGTTTCTTTCGGTGAAATGGGCGCAAAGACGGGAGAGTATCTCGCCAAACTGCATCCCAAAGGGACTAAGAAAGTTAAGGTGGGTTGGTTTCCAGGCCCTCCGGGAGCTGGTTGGGTTGAAGCAGGCAATAAAGGCTTCGTCGATGCCATCAAAGGCAGTGCTGTTGACTTGGTCGAAACCAAGTATGGTGATACGGGCAAGGAAGTTCAGTTAAAACTGGTTGAAGACACTTTAGAAGCACATCCAAATCTGGATTATGTCGTGGGTACGGCGGTTACCGCTGAAGCTGCTGTTGTTTTACTTCGTTCTCGTAATCTGGCTGGCAAAGTCAATATCATGTCTTATTACTATACTCCTGGTGTACATAAAGGCATTCAACGAGGCCAGATTCTGGCGGCACCAACTGATTCTACGGTGATTCAAGGGCGTATTGCTATCGATCAGGCCGTGCGTATTCTGGAAGGTAAAGAGTACGACAAGCACGTCGGTCCCAAGTTGCTGATTGTTGATAAAAATAACGTTCGTACGTTTGATGAAAAAGCAGCGTTGGCGCCCGCTAATTTCAAACCTACGTTTGAAGTTAAGTAGTTGCAGGAGAGCATTAATGTCTGTTACTGAACAACATCGACACACTTCCGGTGATGTCTCTAATCCTAACATTAATGTTGATGTATCAGAGCTGCACTCGTCGCGAGTGCAGCCTCTGATTGAACTCAAAGGCATTACTAAACGATACCCTGGTGTCACCGCACTCAAGGATGTGCAGTTGACGGTAATGCCTGGAGAAGTCCATATTCTTTTTGGGGAAAATGGTGCTGGTAAATCAACATTGATTTCAACCATTGCTGGTGTCCAGCAACCCTCTGAAGGTCAGATTATATACAAAGGTGAACCAAGAGAACTCTCGTCAGTGCATGAAGCCAGGGATCTGGGGATCAGCGCAGTGTTTCAAGAATTTTCTCTGGTGCCGCAACTAACTATTGCACAGAACTTGTTCTTAGGAGCAGAGCAATGTCGTTATGGTTTTCTGGACAAGAAAGGAAAAAATAAAAAAGCTCAGGATATCCTTGATCGACTGGGCTTTGATTTAAACCCCAACCATAAAGTTGCTTATTTGAGCCGTGCCGAGCAACAGATGGTGGAAATTGCAAAGGCATTTCGATCAGAGCTGTCCATTTTGATTCTGGATGAACCCACTGCATCTCTCACGGAAAAAGAAACCAACCGTCTTTTCGAATTGGTAGAACAGCTCAAAGAGAAAGGTGTAGGAATTATCTATATCACTCACCGAATGAGTGAAATCAAAAAGATCGGTGATCGAATTACCATCTTGCGTGATGGTAAATATATCGATTGTGTTGATGCTGCCAGGGCAACAGAAGATGAGCTGGTGACGCTTATGACTGGAAGAGTGATCGACAGCATTTTCCCCCAAGTCAATTACAAGCCTGCCGATACGGCTTTGGACGTGAATGGATTATCAACCCAGAATGGGAGGATACAAGATGTTTCAATCACAATACGTGAAGGAGAAATTGTCGGTTTTGCGGGTTTGGTGGGTTCCGGTAAGTCAGAACTCCTTCGAGCCTGTTTCGGCTTGAGTGATGTCAGATCCGGAAGTGTTAAGTTTCATGGCGAAGAGGTGACTGGTTTTAGCCCGAAGCAAATGCTTGACCGAGGTTTTTTCTATAATCCACCTGATAGGCGGGCCGAGGGTCTGGCCATGATTCGCAGTTGTCGGGAAAATATGACATTCCCATCTCTGGGGTTGAAGAAACTGTCGCGTGGGTTGTTTTTGCGCCGAGCTAAGGAAAAACAATTGTCAAAGGACTTGGCTGAAAAACTGCAATTGCATCCGATGAACGTCGAGCGTCAGGTTGGGCATTTCTCTGGAGGCAACCAACAGAAAGTCTTGTTGGCCAAGTGTCTGACCAGGGATGTGAAACTCTATGTGTTTGATGAACCCACTGTCGGCGTGGATGTTGGAACACGATCTGAAATTTATAAATTCATTGCAGATATTTGTGAGTCTGGAGCAGCCGTAGTGCTGATTTCCTCAGATTTACCTGAAGTGTTGAATTTGTCAAACAGGGCTTATGTCATGTATCGGGGGCAATTACAGGCTGAACTCAGTCGTGATGAAATCACCGAACAAAATTTACTCAAACATTTTTTTGAAAGGAATGAAGTATGATGTCTACTATTTCGAAAACACAAACCCCTGAAGCGGATAGCAAAAGCCTGCTTTATTGGGTTCAATTTACCTTTGTGCGCTTAGGCGTATTACCTTTTTTACTGGTTATAGCCTTAATCATTTTTACGGCCTTATCCGATAATTTCCTGACGTCGAGAAACATGCTCAATGTTCTCAGACAATCCAGTTATTTGATGTTGATCGCCATGGGGCAGATGTTTGCTCTATTGACTGGTGGGTTTGACTTATCAGTCGGCACTATTGTTGCTGTCACTTCCGTTGTGGGAGCAACAGTGATGTCGCTGGTTTATGCGTCTTATCCGGATTCAGTTATGCTGGCTATCAGTCTTGGGGTGTTTGCCGGAATTGCAGCGGGGACACTGATTGGTCTGGTCAATGGCATAGGGGTTTCTATCTTTAAAGTATCGCCTTTTATGATGACATTGGGAATGTCTTCAATTGGCTTTGGTATTGCTCTATACATGACTGGTGGAGCCCCGGTTTATGGTATGCCAATGGAGTTTTCAAACATATTCGGTTTTGGTCAACTATTGGGTATTCCATCACCGATCTGGGTTTGTTTGTTACTGGTTATTATGCTGACAGTGCTGGCTAACTGGACACGGACCGGCCGCTATTTCTATGCTGTTGGCGGCAATATAAAGGCGGCACAATTGTCCGGCATAGATACGCGCAAAATGTTGCTTTTAGCCTATGTCATAAGCGGTGCCGTTGCGGCTATTTGTGGCATGTTGCTAACGGCCAGACTGGATACTGGGGAAGCCAATATCGGTGCTAATTTCCCCTTGGAGTCGATAGCTGCCTGTGTCATTGCTGGGGTGAGTCTGCGCGGAGGTGTGGGGCGAATAGAAAATGTTGTTCTGGGAGCTCTGTTCATTGGCTTGATTCAAAATGGTATGAATCTGGCTCGCATTGAGTCCTATCTGCAGACGGTTGTGATTGGCGGTTTGTTGATTGTTGCTGTGATAGCCGATCAAGTGCGTCTGAAAATTATGGCCAACCTTCAGGACTGAAGCTTTAATCAACCAAAGAGATAATCATGAATGTACAAGTAGATATTAACTGTGACATGGGAGAAAGCTTCGGTCTTTATCAGATGGGTGATGATACAGCAATAATGCCTTTCATTACTGAGGCAAACGTTGCCTGTGGTTTTCACGGTTCAGACCCGAACCATATGTCAAGCACGATAGAATTGGCGCACAAGTTTGGGGTAAAGATAGGGGCGCATTTTTCATTGCCCGACCTTCCGGGTTTTGGCCGTAGAGAAATGAAAATTGATCGTCAGGAAATGAAAAATATCATCATTTACCAAATAGGAGCCTTAAAGGGGTTTTTGGAAGAAAAAGGCCTGGCATTGAATCATCTCAAACCACACGGTGCACTTTATGGCATGGCGGCAAAATACGAAGAAACGGCCCATGCTGTTGCGGATGCTGCTGAAGTTTTTCAACTGCCGGTCTTCGGTTTGAGTGGAACACTTCATCAAAGCGTATTTGAACAAAGGGGAATTACTTTTGTTCCAGAGTTTTTTGCTGATCTTGACTATGGAGACGATGGTAATTTGATCATCACCCGGGAACACCATGCGGTTTCAGCCGAAGCGGCGGCGGACAAAAGTTATCGGGCGGTGAAAGAAGGATTAGTTACCAGCGTTAATGGCAATGATGTCCCGGTAAAGGCCAGAACAATCTGTGTTCACTCTGATACACCCAATGCCGTTGCTGTGGCGAAAGCCGTACGAGAAAGACTTAGCGAGTTTGTCTGCTAAGATTAAAAGAGGAAAATAACATGAAAAAAATACTAATCGCCAATCGAGGTGAAATTGCCTGCAGAGTCATTAAGAGCTGTCAGAGCCTGGGCATTAAAACAGTAGCTGTCTATTCGACGGCTGATGAAAACTCCCTGCATGTGGCTCTGGCGGATGAAGCGCATCATATAGGTCCAGCTAAAGCGGCTGAAAGTTACCTTAAAGCGGAGACTTTATTGGATGTCGCCTTGCGGGCAAAAGTTGATGCTGTGCATCCTGGTTATGGTTTTCTGGCTGAGAATTCGAGTTTCGCTCAACTACTGCAGGACCATGACATAAAATGGATTGGTCCAAGCCCTAAATCTATTGAAGATATGGGGGATAAAGAACGAGCCAGAGCTATTGCTGTTGCTGCTGGTGTGCCTGTGTTGCCAGGCAGTAAACGTTTCGCCACTGGCGACACCAAAGGCATAGAACAGGCCGCTGCTGATGTCGGTTACCCATTGTTGGTAAAGGCTTCTGCCGGTGGTGGTGGCATTGGTATGCGTCTGGTGGAATCGTCGGAGCAACTGGTCGCTGTCGCAGAATCAACACAATTGATGGCAGAACGTTCATTTGGTGATGGCACCATCTTTATGGAACGCTATGTTCCCAGGGCGAGGCACATTGAAATTCAAGTTTTTGGTTTTGGTGATGGGCGCGCGGTTCATTACCATGAACGGGAATGTTCTATCCAGAGACGTTTTCAGAAAATCATCGAGGAAGCACCTGCCCCGGGGCTTCCAGAAACAACTAAACAAGCCATGGCAAAAGCCGCTGTCGACCTGACAGCCAGTCAATCTTACAGCGGGGCAGGCACTGTCGAATTTGTGGTTGATGCTGATACTCTGGAATTTTTCTTTCTGGAAATGAATACCCGTATTCAGGTGGAGCACCCTGTGACAGAAATGACCACCAACAGTGACTTGGTGGCAATGCAGATCAGACATGCTCTGGGAGAGGATTTGTCGCATATCACACAAGCGACAATTGTTCAGTCCGGGCATGCTATTGAGTCGAGAATCTACGCAGAAGATCCGACAAAAATGTTTATGCCTTGTCCTGGAGACATCAGTGAATTTAATGCTTTTGAGCTGGACGGTGATCCCAACGTTCGTTTTGACACAGGCGTTCGTGCCGGTGACAAGATCACCGCGTATTATGACCCTATGGTGGCCAAACTGATTTGCTATGGCAAAGATCGCAATGAGGCCATCAGTCGTTCTACCGAAGCTCTGTCATCGACTCGACTTGAAGGTATTACGCATAATATTGATTTCTTAATCAACACTATCAACCATCCTGAGTTTATTGAGATGGCCTTATTCACCGGGTTTGTTGATAAGAATAAAGCGGAGCTGTTATCACCAGCTTCAACACCCTCATTATCACTTAAATCCGAGGCAGCACAATGATCTATTCAGAACCAAAATTCCTGCCGGGGGGGGATCGATATATATTGATTGAGTTCGGTAATGAGATGAACCTTGAATTGAATTTCATGGGGCAGGGGCTGGCAGCAGCTATTAAACAGAATAAACCCAAGGGTATTATTGAAACAGCTCCCTGTTTTGCGTCAACACTGATTCATTATGACCCGGATGTGGTTGATTTTGATTATGTCAAAGCTGAGTTGGTAGAACTGATTGCTTCGCTGGGTTCCAGTGATAATCTGGAACTCAATAGTCGAGTTTTCTATTTTCCAACTGTGTATCTTGATCCGTGGAGCAATGAATGCATTGACGATTATATAGAGAAAATCAGCCCAGACAAGCAACGTGATCCAGAGCTGTTGGCGGAATTGAACAACTTGAATGATCCTGAACATTTTGTGCGAGTTCACTCCGCGACTGAATACTGGGTGGCCTCACTGGGCTTTTGGCCGGGGCTGCCATTTATGATGCCTCTGGATCCTCGCTGCATGTTAACGGCTCCAAAATACAACCCTCCTCGAACCTGGACACCCAAAGGCACGGTTGGCATGGGCGGTGCTTCAACCGCAATCTACCCTGAGCGCCTGCCAGGTGGGTATCAGATATTTGGTCGAATTCCAGTGCCAATCTGGGACATTGAAAAGCGCTTTCCACAGTTTGAAGAGAGTATTTGTCTGTTCAAGCCGGGAGACCGCGTGAAATTTGTCCCTTGTTCAATTGAAGAGTTTGAACATGTAGAGCGTCAGGTTGAAGATGGCAGTTATATTTACAATGTTGTTGAATATCAGAAATTCTCAGTCAAAAACTATAAGGACTGGGTCGATTCAATTAACAAGAACGATCGGTTCTAGGAGTGAGAGATGATTAAAGTAATTAAAAAAGGCCTGGAAACATCAGTGCAGGATTACCCCGGTCGGCTTGGATATTGGAATCAAGGTTTTCCGCCCTCAGGACCTATGGATAACTGGTCTTTTCGATTGGCCAATTTATTGGTGGGTAACGAAGAGGGAGATGCAGGATTGGAATGTCAGTATATCGGACCCACTCTGCAGTTTGACTATGACACGATTATCGCCATAACTGGCGCCGACATGCAGGCCAAAATCGATGGAGTTCCAGTCGAACGCTGGACCAGCATTGCCGTGAGCAAAGGGCAAGTGCTGGAAATGGCATTTGTTAATGGCCCAGGAGTGAGGGCATATATTGCTGTTGCCGGAGGTTTTGCAACAACACCTTGGCTTGGTTCACGCTCGACCTTTCATAAAGCTGGTGTTGGCGGAATGGAAGGTCATGCCATCGTTGAAAAACAGGATTTGCCTGTTTTCGAACCTTCAAGCGAACAATTGGCCATTGCCAGCAACCCTCGCCGCGTTAAGGCTGAATCATTGCCGGTCTTTTCTGAGGATAAGACCTGGCAGTTGGAAGTAGTGCGTGGGCCAAATGATGACTGGGTTGATGATGAAGGGCATCAGCGGTTTTTAAGTTCAGATTGGAAACTGTCAGCTAAAAGTGATCGTACTGGGTTTCGTCTGGATGGTCCGGATTGGACCTTTAACGAAAAGGCGTATAAGAAATCATTGGAGCATGGTACTGAGCCTTCCAATATTATTGATCAAGGCTATCCCATTGGCGCTATTAACCTGGCTGGACAAACCCCGATTATTCTTATGAACGATGGTCCCAGCATGGGAGGTTTTATCAATCCTTACACCGTTCCTTCTGTGGGTTTCTGGAAACTGGCTCAGGCCAAACCTGGCGACACTATCCAGTTTAAGGAAGTGTCAGTTAAAGAGGCACAGGCATTACGCAGCAATATCAACACGCTTTGCACACAAGCAAGCATCCTTTAAGGGGACAATATTATGAGTACAAAAGTAGAGTTAGCCACTTCCGGCAATATGTGGAAGGTTCTGGTCAAAGAAGGCGATACAGTCAATGAAGGGCAGGATCTGTTTATTATGGAAGTCATGAAAATGGAAATTCCCCATCAGGCACCTGTCAGTGGAACCGTGACAGCAGTTCATGTCAAAAACGATGAAGAAGGCCTTGATGCTGGAATGGTAGCTGTAGAAATAGACTAGTTGTTTTTATTCCACTGTGATTTGAGGGGGGGGAATTCCCTCAAATCGTCTTTTACATATAAAACGTTTTAAGAGAATTAAGAGAGAAATAAAAGTAGTCATGAGTGTGTCGATTGACTTTTTTGCCAGAAATAAAGCCTGGGCAAAAAAGATGAAACAAGAACAACCTGAATTGTTTGAAAAACTGGCGGCAGCGCAAAATCCTGATTATCTATGGATCAGTTGTTCTGATAGCCGGGTGCCTGTGAATATGATGTTCGACCTGCTACCAGGGGAATTGTTTGTGCATAGGAATATTGCCAATCAAGTGATTGAAAGTGATATGAACTTTCTATCCGCACTGCAATACTCGGTTGATGTATTGCAAGTGAAGAACATTATTGTTGTTGGACATTATGGTTGTGGTGGTGTGGCTGCTGCTATGAACCCCAGAGGGTCGAGCATTGTTGATAACTGGGTTCACGGCATTGCAGACTTGATCGACGACAGACAAATTCAGTCTAGAAGTGACTTAACTGATACTGAAAAATTTGATCTGGCCTGTGAGGAAAATGTGCTAAAACAAGTGAACAATCTGAAGAAAACCAGCGTTGTTGCTCAGGCTTTGGACCGAGGTAGGGAACTCAATATCTATGGATGGATTTATAATATTTCAGATGGCTTGCTCAAAGAGTTGATTAAAGCCTAGAGGTCTTTCAGTGGTGGGCCAGAGTGCAACCACTGTGCTTGCTCTGGTGTATCTATATCCCATGATGCCTGCAGGCAGTGTTTGGGAATGACTTTACTCTGATGTCGACTAATGATCTTTTGGGCGCCTTTGTCACCTTGCAGAGCCAATAGTTCAGGAAATAGTGATTTTGGAATTATAGCAGGGACACCGGTGTGTCCCTGTTGATACTGCGTAGCAATAATAGACTGAGGCTTGTCTTCGGCTGACTGTATGAGCCCTTGGTAATGTGCTGTTGGGATGAAGGGTTGATCGCAGAGCATAAAGAGTACTGCATGGATTGAATGGTCAATATTATGCAGACCGCACTGTATAGAGGTGCTGATACCCTGAGACCACTGTTCGTTTATGCACAGTGTTACCGGTAAGGGTGCCAGTTGCTGACTGAACTGATCTGAGTGTCCGCCTAGTACTACATGGGTTGGTAACTTCAACGATAACGCTTGTTTGATGCAGTGAAGTAATAAGGTGGAATTTCGATAGGGCAATGCCTGTTTGGGCTTTCCCAAGCGCCGACTGCCGCCAGCAGCAAGGATTACGGTAGCTGTTTTTTGTTGTGTTGATGTTGTCACTGATCTTTTGATAATGCTGGTGTTCGGTTATTTCCATAACTTATCTTAGCAGTAAACAAGCAGAATGACGTTTCGGAAAAACAGAATTCTAAGCTTAGAAAATAGAAATTTATTTTCCAAAGCCCCTGTCTCATACTTTTATCAGTAGAACTAATAATAAATTGAAGATACTGGGTGAGGCAGTCGTAGATGAATAATGTAAGGTCTTTTAAGGTCACAGGTGAATCGCCAATTGATAAACAGAAAAAAACTCAAAAAGACGAGACAGGCTGGGTTGGGCAATCCCTTCTACGTAAGGAAGATAAACGTTTTCTTACTGGAACAGGAAGTTATGTCTGTGATGTGGCTGATAAAATGCGTAATCTCGCCTATCTCCATGTTGTGCGTTCTCCCCATGCCTGTGCAGCGATTAAATCTGTTGAAATAAAGACTGCCTTAAACTCTCCCGGCGTTCTGGATATCTTTACTGGTGAAGATCTAGCTGAGATGGGTATTGGTGGCTTACCCTGTGCCTGGCCAATTGACAGTAGTGATGGTACTCCAATGGCTGCGCCTGAACATCCGGTTCTGGTGACCGAACATGTTCTGCATGTGGGAGACCCTGTTGTTGCTGTGGTTGCCGATACGGCTGAAGCTGCTGAGCTTGCGGCTAATCTTGTTGTAATCGATTTTGAGGTAAAGCCCAGTCAAACGGATCTGGCAAGCTGTCTGGATGAAACGGCTGCTGTTGTTCATCCTGAGTTTGAACATAATCAGTGCTTTGACTGGGAACTGGGGAACAAGCAAACCGTCGACGATATTATGTCGAAAGCTGCGCATGTTGTGGAACTCGACCTGATACAAAACCGGGTTAATGCGAGTCCGATGGAAACAAGGGCCAATCTGGGTGTTTATAATCAAGGTAAAGAAGAGTACACCTTGTATACATCGACCCAGAATCCACACCCGATTCGACTCACTTTATCTGCCAGTACATTGAAAGTTCCAGAAGAGAAAATCAGGGTGATAGCACCCGATGTAGGTGGTGGTTTTGGTATGAAAATATACCATTACAATGAAGACGTCTTGGTCTTGATCGCGGCTAAACGTACTGGCAGGCCAGTACGTTGGGTGGCAACTCGTTCCGAGGCTTTTCTCGCGGACACGTATGCCCGTGATCATGTGACCAAAGTCGCTTTAGCCTTAGATGATGATGGTCGGTTTTTATCGATGAAAATCGATACTATTGCGAACATGGGAGCCTATCTGTCAACATTTGCGCCATCTATTCCCACATTCTTTTATGGCAATTTGTTCCCCGGGCCATACGCATTGCGAGATGTCTATCTGCGTACCAGAGGCGCGTTCACCAATACTACCCCTGTTGATGCCTATCGAGGTGCAGGCAGGCCTGAAGCGACTTATGTCTTGGAGAGAATCGTAAGTGTTGCTGCACAAACCCTGGGTTTGGATCCCTTTGTGATTCGACAGAAAAACCTGATTGCTGCTGAGCAAATCCCTTACCAGACACCTTTTCTGTGGAAGTATGATTCCGGTAACTTACCAGCATTACTGGATTCTTGCCAAAGTGTTGCAGACCTTGATGGCTTTATCCAGCGCAAAGCCCAGTCTGAGGCTAAAGGTAAATGCCGTGGTTTAGGTGTTTCTTTCTATATGGAAGCCTGCGGTATGGGGCCGTCTGATATGTTGATTAAACAAGGTTGCGCTGGTGGTCAATACGAAGTGGCGACCATTCGAGTTAGCCCAACCGGTGGTGTCTCAGTATTGACTGGCAGTCACTCGCATGGACAGGGACATGAAACGACATTTGCTCAACTGGTGGCCGACGAGATTGGTTTAGATCCAGGCGACATTGAGATTGTCCATGGTGATTCCGCCGTTGTGCCATATGGTATCGGAACCTATGGTTCCAGGTCGTTGGCAGTTGGTGGCAGTGCCATGTTGGGATCAACTAAAAAATTGATTGATAAAATGACGTTGATCGCAGCCAGTATGCTTGAGGTTGATGTGCAGACGGTTAATTTTTCTGGGGGTGTTTTCGCCGCAGATTCGACTGATCGGTCTGTGAATTTTGCTGAAGTGGCTGGACGAGCATATTCACCAATTGACTATCCGGAAGGTCTTGAGCCGGGTTTGGAAGAAGTGACTTATTATGACCCCGAAGCATTTACCTTCCCGTATGGGTGTCACTTGGTTGAAGTGGAAGTAGACCCGGAGACTGGACACGTTGCTGTAGAGCGCTATCTGGCCTTTGATGACTTTGGAAAAATAGTCAACCCGATGATTGTTGAAGGCCAGATTCATGGCGGTGCTGGTCAGGCTATAGGTCAGGCTTGCATGGAAGAATGTCGTTATGACCCTGAAACTGGTGAGTTGTTAACAGCCAATTTGCGTGACTATGCTCTGCCAAGAGCATCTGATGTGCCTAATATTGAATTTCATTCAGCCGAAACGCGCTGCACAACCAATCCTGTAGGCGCCAAAGGATGTGGTGAAGCCGCTGCGATTGCTGGCCCTTCTGCTGTTATCAATGCCATTTGTGATGCACTGGAACACCTGGGGGTTCGCCATGTCGATATGCCAGCGACACCTGAAAAAGTATGGACTGCTATTCATCAGGGCTAATGAGGAGACGTAATAATAATGAATACTATGAGACTGATTGATGAAACATACAATTAAATTGACTGTTAATTCCAATGCTGTGGAATTGAACGTCAAAAGCAATGCTTTACTTGCTGAAGTACTGCGAGAAGACTTGATGATGACTGGAACGCATATTGGTTGTGATACTTCCCAGTGTGGTGCCTGTGTAGTTAACGTTGATGGTAAGGCGATCAAATCCTGCTCTGTCTATGCTGTTCAGCTTGATGGCGCTGAGATAGTAACGGTAGAAGGTCTGGCTGAGAAAGGTAATTTGTCGATGTTGCAGCAACAATTTAAAAAACATCATGCATTGCAATGTGGTTTCTGTACACCGGGAATGCTGGTAAGTGCACAAGATATGTTAAAGCGACATGGTTCCAGCATTGACGAAGCAACAGTTAGAAAAGAACTCAGTGGCAATATTTGCCGTTGTACCGGCTATCACAATATTGTTCGAGCGATACTGGATACAGCACAGACCATAGAGGAGGGAGCAGCTTGAAAAACTTCTCATATAAGGCGCCAGACTCATTGGTGAATGCCGCAGAAATACTTACTGACTCTGATAATACAATGCTTATTGCCGGTGGTATGAGCTTGATTGCTGATATGAAAGCAGGCAAGAGCGCTCCTGAGCAAGTCGTTGATTTGTCGAAAATTGAAGGTCTTAAAGGTATAAAACAGCAGGGAGAACGTATTTCCATCGGTGCTATGACAAGCTATGCTGAAATAGCAGCAGACCCATTAATTGTTCAGAAACTAACCGCATTCGCTAACATGTCGGCAGATATTGGCGACCCTGCAGTAAGAACAAGAGCAACAATAGGTGGTGCTTTGGCTGTTAATGATCCTTCATCAGATTATCCTGCTGCAATACTGGCCCTTGATGCTGTTATTGTTACAAACAACAGGGAGATCCCAGCTGAGCAATTCTTTGTTGGGCCGTTTAAGACCGCATTGACCTCTGACGAAATTATATTGGAAGTTACTTTGCAAATTCCTGAACGAACCGCTTATTGTGCTTTGAGGGCACAGGCCTTGCGTTTGCCAGTCTGCGGTGTCTTTATCGCGTCATTGTCTGATGGCATGAGGGCAACAGTGACCGGTTTATCAACGTCAGGGGTATTCCGCTGGCATGAACTGGAACAGTTTCTTCTGAAAAGCAAAGATTGCTCATCCATTGTCGATATCGAGTTAGCTGAATTCAGTGACTTTCTGGATACAATTCACGCTTCTGCCCGATACCGTCGGCACCTTGCTGGTGTCATGGCCAAACGGGCTGCAGCTGAACTGTGATAGTGATTTATTGACAGTTTTTTGTTGCCGTTAGAGTGCCTTTTAGTCAGACGAAATGAAAGAATTACGCGATATCGTCAGTGCCTTCAATTCAGTCATCGCCAGAGGTGATCAAGCTGTCCTGGCCAGCGTTGTTCAGACTTCCGGGTCGACTTACCGCCATGCAGGTGCCAGAGCCTTGATAGTATCTGATGAATTGATTGTAGGAGTAGTCAGTGGTGGGTGTCTGGAATCTGACCTTACCCAGCAGGCAAAGGGCGTTCGTGCCAGTGGCCAGAGCATGATCATTCGTTATGACCACCGGGAAAATGACGATATCGTTTGGGGGTTAGGGCTTGGTTGTGCTGGTGTGGTTGATGTGTTGCTGGAGCGTGTGGATAAAGATAATCCTGGACCATTGAATCTGATAGCACAGGTCATCGAAACAAGAATGCCCGCATTGATGGCGACCGTGATTGCTGCGAATGAATCAACTGCTGGAGTTGGTGCCAGATGGATGCAACAGAGCAATGGCCAAGTATCAACCAGCAGGGATTGGCCTTTTTCTTCATTGCAAAGTCATTATTTCGCTGAGAAGATTAAGGGCAAGACTGGTGCTGTTGTTACAAACGAAGGTGCTGAAATCATGATCGAGAGAGTCAATCCATTGACCCGCTTGTTAATTTTTGGCGCTGGGGCTGATGCAGTGCCTCTGGTGGCCATTGGTGCAGAAATTGGCTGGACTATGGAAGTGTTCGACAAACGCAGTGTTTTTGCCAGTCCTGAAAGATTTCCCAGAGCAGACCGTATCGTTCATTGCCCGCCATCCCAATTAGTTGATAAGGTAGCGTTGGACCCTCAAACTGTTGCTATTGTAATGACACATAATTACTTGCAGGATCTGGATATTCTCAAATTTCTATTACCATTATCCGAACATTACATAGGGGTGCTAGGACCCAAACGTCGCTTGAAGTTACTCTTGAGTGATCTGCAAGAAGATGGCATTCAGATATCAGCCCATCAACAAAAACGTTTGTATGGTCCTGCTGGATTGGATATTGGAGCAGATAGCGCTGAAGAAATTGCATTGTCGATAATCAGCGAAGTGCAGGCAGTTCTCCATCAACGTTCTGGTGGTTTATTACGCGATAGAGTCGATCCCATTCATTGTGCGACAAGGGATAATGCAGCCTGATTGTGAGTTAATCAGAACATGACCTTCGATGTTGTATCAACACGGCGGGGTTTTCCTGGACTTATGCAGACGGCACGAGGCGGGGTTGCATTGCATTATCTGGATAATGCCGCGACAACTCAAATGGTACAAGAGGCCATTGATGCTTATGTGCATCATGAAATCACCTCTAGGGCCAATGTCCAAAGAGGTTCTCACTATCTTGCTGAACGGTCCACAGAAGCTTATGAATCCGCTCGTTCCATGGTTTGTCAGTTTTTACATGCGAGTTCACCCAAAGAAGTGATTTTTACGTCTGGAACAACCGAATCAATCAATCTATTAGCTTCCTCTTTTGGGAGTTTACTCAGAGTTGGAGATGAGATTGTCGTTTCTGAAGCTGAACACCACAGTAATTTTTTACCCTGGCAAAGACTGTGTGATGCAACCGGTGTGATCTTGAAAATATTGCCTGTCACGAAAGAGGGGAGGTTGGATATTGATGATTTACCTCACTATGTGTCAAAGCGTTGTCGGTTGATTGCATTGACTCATTGTTCCAATGTCACTGGACACATCACCGATGTGTTGTCAGTGGTTAAAGTGGCTGATTCAGTGGGTGCCAGGGTGTTTCTTGATGGTGCACAGATGGTGCAACATGGTCCGGTTGATGTGCAGGAGTTAGGTGTTGATTTTTATGCATTCTCTGGTCATAAATGCTTTGGCCCAACTGGAATTGGCGTGCTATGGGGACCTGAAGAACAACTTCAAAAATTACCTCCATTTCAAACTGGGGGAGGCATGGTGAATTACGTAGATGTTGATTCAGTACGATTTGCTGATTATTCTCGTCGGTTTGAAGCGGGTACTCCACCCATTGCTCAGGCGATAGCACTGGCTAGTGCATTGCAGTGGATGATGACTCTGGATTGGGATGCAGTATTACAACATGAGCAACGCCTTTTCAAGCGAGCGATTAATGGGGTGAATTCGATTCCAGGGATTCACCTTTTAGGAGAGCCGAATCAGGAGCATCGACAGAGTCTGATCTCATTTGCGAATGATTCAATTCACCCGCATGATATTTGCCATGTTCTTGATGAGTCTGGGGTGGCTCTGCGAGGAGGGCATCACTGTGCCCAGATATTGTTGAGAAAAATGGGTGTCACTACGTCTACCAGATTCAGTATCGCACTGTATAATAACGATGCCGATATTGATGCACTAATCAATGGCCTTGAACGAGCAGTGGAGATGTTGAGTTGAACGGAAAAGACTCTTTACAGCATTTAAAAGAAATAGCTCAAAGGGTTCATCAGCCATATCGTTTGCAAGGCGCTGATGCAATGGCCATTTCTGAAAATCCTTTGTGTGGGGATGAGGTGCTTATTGAACTGAAAATTGAAGGCAAAACGATTACTGATGTGGGCTACTCTGTTAATGGTTGTCTACTTTGTAAGGCTGCTTCGGCCTTGTTGATTGAATTGATGAAAGGAGGAAGTTGCCATGAGGTGCAAACAACCCATGACAGGCTTGAGGCTATGTTGCAAGGCAGGGCAGAGAGCTGTTTAAAGCCGTTTAAAATTTTTGAACAGATATGCAACCACTCAGCCAGGCATGGCTGTGTGATGTTGCCTTTCCAAGCGACCTTAACAGCATTGAAACAGCAATGAGTTCATGCAGGAAAACAGAGTCCACCCATAAACTCATCAGCTGTATATCAATATTGACTATTTATTCAACTCCTTAAGGACGGCTTCGATGTTAGAGTTCACCATATACTCCGGAGTCAATCCATAATCGCCTAAGCTCGGATATTGGGAGATTACTTCGGCAACCATGGTCTTCAATATTTCTTTATCAAACCCTTTGCCTTCTGGAAGCACTACTTTGCCCTCGGATAATGCTGCTTTGGCCAGAGACCGGATGAAATGAACGTAGTCTGCTTCTGGTTTAAACACGGCAGCCGGTGATAAGGGGTCACCATGGCCTGAATAAACCAGTTTGACACCGCCATAGGTTTTCCCCAGATAATCCAAATGTTCAAGTATTTTGCTTGAGCGACCCTCGCCCAAATACATATGTGAATTGTGCAGTGTGGCATCGCCGCTGAATAGAATGTTTTGGTCGGCCTGAAAGATGACGATATTGTTTCCAGACTCTCCTGGGCCCAACTCATCGATCTTCAGAGCAATGCCCGCTATATTAATTATTTGTCCAGATTTGACGATTTTATCAGGTTTAACCATGACTTTATCATAGTCATCGCCGTGAGAATCAGGAGCCCATTGCAGGGTTGCTGCATGGTTTTCTTTCATAGCTTTAACAGTTGCCTTAGTGGCATAGACAGGAAAATATCCCAGAGTTTCTCTGAGCATATTGAGACCGCCATAGTGGTCAAAATGAGCATGAGTAATGATGACGCCTTCTAATGATTTTCCTGTCGATTTAATCAATTGTGCCAGAGCTTTCGCGTCTGAACGCAGCATAAGCGCATCAATAACAGCGATGCCCTTGTCGCTTTCCAGCCAGTAACTATTGGCGTGATAAGCTGCATTGGATACATATCGATTAACACTGAAATCAACCGCCCAGCTGGTATATGAAGTAAGACCGAGTGCAATGACGAAAAAAAACTGATAAATAAATTGACGCATTTCCTTCTCCTGAAAGTGTAATTAAATATTGTCAGCAGATAAGATCACATCCATGAGGTTTGTTTGATAATGTCGATACAGGTTTACAACTTAATATTGGATAGCATCAATCTATCTACTGTCGATTCGTCATAAACCTGCGTTATTCAGATAAGCCTGATCACCAATACGTGACCACAGGCGGGCTTTTTCCTGATAATTGCGTAAGGACTCAACAATCTCTCTGGTGAGTTCATTACCAGAGTTGGCGAGAACCTGAAGTTGTTTATCTGTTTCCCGGCTTAGTGCTCTGGTTACTGATGTTGGAAAGGAGCGTATTTTGATGTCTTTATGCTTCGACCTGAGTTCCTGCAATTTAATAATATTATGATGATGGTAATTGGTGAAAGCTTCGAATGCAGCGAGTTTCATGGAAATGTTCAGTATGCCTTGCAGGTCTTCTGGCAAACTCTGGTAAGCTTCTTGATTGACTAAAAATTGCAGCTCCACTGCAGGTTCCTGCCATCCAGTGTAGTAGTACTTGGCATCCTGATATAAATTCATGCCTAGATCGATAGCGGGATTGGCCCAGTCAACCGCATCCAGTTCGCCACTTTTCAGAGCATCGGCCAACTCACTGGCCGGAAGGTTAATGGCGTCGACCCCGAGTGCTTTCATTACGGTTCCTCCCAAACCGGGGATGCGCATTTTCAAACCCTTTAAGTCTTCGACAGTGTTTATTTCTTTTTTGAACCAACCGCCCATCTGCATACCAATATTTCCGCTGGGAAATGACATCAATCCGTGTGTGCTATAAACCTTTTGCGTGAGTTCATTGCCCCCGCCATGATAAAACCAGGCATAACGTTCCTGTGCCACCATACCAAATGGAATAGTGCACAATAATGCGGTATTAACGTCTTTATCGATCCAGTAAAAACCAGCGGATTGGCCCATTTGATAATCATTGCTTTTCACCATATCGAAGATGCCAAAAGGTTTTTTATGTGTTGTGCCGCCTTCAATAGTGATATTTAAGCGTCCGCCAGAGAGGGTTTTGGCATAATTAACCATGTTTTTGATCGACACAGTAAACAGTGGGAAATCATCTGGCCAGGTATATGCTAATCGCCATTGATAACTCTTACCTGCGGCAAACACAGGAGTGCCAAAGCCGATTAGCAATGATGCCAACAACACAGCGGACTGGTTTTTAACTGATAAGAATGTTCTTGTATGAATAAGTAAAGATTTTATAGTGCCAGACATAGCTACCTCGGGAATATCCTGATGGTATTTCTAATGAACCCACCGGTATATTTTTAGTGGTGGGTGTGTGCCTCAATAGCCTTAAACACCCCTGTTTAGTATTGCATGAATTTACTATAACGCAGGAATGTAACCTGGGTGTTTCCAGAGTGTACGCAACTGTTGCGGTAAGTCTATTATTGGAATGTCAACGCCTGGGCGACTTTTGAATTATTCTGTCTGTCGAGAATTTTTGAAATGAAGTTTCCAGTACTGATTAATGTATTCAGATCAATCCCTGATTCTATTCCCAGGCCATTGAGTAGATAAACTAAATCCTCAGTGGCAACATTTCCAGATGCCCCTGCTGCATAAGGACACCCTCCAAGACCGGCAACCGAACTGTCGACGATGTGTATACCAAGCTGCAAAGCGGCATAGATATTAGCCAATGCCTGGCCATAGGTGTCATGGCAATGCACTGCAAGTTGGTCAACATTGACACGTGAAAGCAGTGATTCCAGTAAATGTGTCATCTCATAAGGCGTGCCGATACCAATGGTATCGCCCAGAGAAATTTCATAGCAACCCAAGTCCAGCAATTGTTCGGCAACAGGGACAACTTGTTTTTGCGGATCGATAATGCCCTCATAGGGACAACCGCAGACACAGGAAATATACCCACGTACCTGAATGCCATCGTTGTCTGCCGCCTTCATGATGGCAGAGAAACGCTGCAAGCTTTGTTCAATAGAACAATTAATGTTCTTTTGACTGAAACTTTCCGATGCCGCAGCAAATACCGCAACTTCGTTCGCTCCTGCATCAATGGCGGCAGTATAGCCCTGCAGGTTAGGTGTCAGGGCAGCATAGGTAACATTGGTGTTGCGCTTGATTCCTGCAAATACTTCTGCGCTATCAGCCATTTGTGGAACCCATTTGGGGTTTACAAAACTACCTGCTTCTATATAGCTCAGCCCGGCCTCTGCCAGCCTGTCGATAAACTGAACTCGGGTGTTAGTTGGCAGGATGTTTGATTCATTTTGCAGGCCATCTCGTGGACCGACTTCTACTACTTTGACCTGAGAAGGTAAACTCATTTCGCAACCTCTGTGGCTTCTCCAGAGTCACTGTCCGGTACAAAATTAAGCAACTCAATGCCGCCTGCAACAATGTCACCAGCAGCAAAGAAATGTTCAATCACGGTGCCATTGCTGGGGGCTTTAATATTAAGTTCAATCTTCATGGCTTCCATCACCAGAAGAGTTTCCCCTTTGCTGACAAAAGTTCCAGGTTGGCTGGAAAGTTTGGTTATTTTACCGTTCATTGGTGCGATTAAGGTGCCAGTACTGTGTTCTGCTTCAGCTTCAGAAAACGATTCTGGATTTGTCTGGCATGAAATCAAACCTTCTTGTGTGTAGAGTTGGCAAAGTCCATCGTGTACTGAGAATGGAATGGTTTGTCTATGTCCATCAATAATAGCGGTCAGCCTGTTGTCGATGATACATGCACTGATATCAACGGCTGTGTTGTTTAAATACGCGGTATATTCTCCTGGTTTATCTCGATGTTTTACCGTGATTTCATGGGTTTCATTATTGACGTTAAGGTGAATATTTTGGCTAGCCTCTGCGTTCATACGCCAGCAATCTGTGTTGTTCCATGGTGAGTTGGCATCATGTTGGTTGAGGCTAATGGCTTGTTGGGTCAGCAATTGATACAGAGTAGCAACAAGTAATTTATGACCTTGGGTTTCGGCGTCAGGGCTGGCAATCAGCGCATCCAGGTTATTGTCAATGAAGCCTGTGTCCAGTTCCATTTTCTGAAATGCGGTGATGGTGGCTAAATTGTGCAGAAAATCGAGATTCGTAGTGACACCCTGGATATGATAGTCGCGCAATGCTCTGGCCAGACGGTTCAACGCCTTGTCCCGACTGACGTCCCATACCACCAGTTTGGCAATCATTGGATCATAATACATGCTGACAGTATCGCCTTGCACTACTCCGGTATCTACCCGTACATGCTGGTTTTCTTCGGGCGTTTGCAGGTAAACAAGCTTGCCCGTAGCTGGCAGAAAACCATTGTTGGGGTCTTCTGCATAGATACGTGCCTCAAAAGCATGGCCATTGAGTGTGATTTGATCCTGACTGAGAGGGAGTTGCTCACCCCAGGCAACGCGTAATTGCCACTCAACCAGATCCAGACCGGTTATCATTTCTGTGACAGTGTGTTCCACCTGCAAGCGCGTGTTCATTTCCATAAAATAAAACGGTTGATTGGTGTTTTTACTGGCACTATTGTTGTCGGTGCTGAGTAAAAACTCAACCGTGCCTGCACCGATGTAGTCAACCGACTTTGCAGCCCTGATAGCGGCTTCACCCATGGCTTTGCGCAAAGGTTCCGACAATTCTGGAGCCGGGGCTTCTTCAATGACTTTTTGATGGCGACGTTGCACTGAACAATCACGTTCGGCCAAATACACAGCATTGCCATGTTGGTCGCAGAACACTTGAATTTCAACATGGCGGGGTTTGGTCAGGTACTTCTCGACCAGCATTACGTCATCGCCAAATGCATTGCTGGCCTCACGTTTGGCAGCAGCCAGTGCCTCTGCGAAATCTGGTTCTGACCAGACTTGACGCATACCTTTGCCGCCTCCGCCAGCAGAGGCTTTGAGCATCACCGGATAGCCAATATCCGCTGCCTCCTTTTGCAAGGTTTCGATGGATTGATCGGTACCGTGATAGCCTGGCAACAAAGGTACGCCAGCTTTGCTCATCATTTTCTTTGAGGCGGATTTTGAACCCATAATATCGATGGCTTTTTCATCGGGGCCAATAAAAATAATGTCATTGTCTTTGCAGGCTTTGCTGAACCGTGTATTTTCACTCAGGAAACCATAACCTGGGTGAATGGCTTGTGTGCCAGTCTTTTTAGCAGCAGCAATGATTCGATCAATCAATAAGTAGGATTCGTTTGATGCAGAAGGGCCGATATGAATGGCTTCATCAGCATTGTTAACATGCAGTGCATTTACGTCGGCGTCAGAATAAACGGCCACGGTTTGAATGCCCATTCTGCGGGCGGTTTTTATAATACGACAGGCAATTTCGCCTCTATTCGCTATTAAAATTTTAGTAAACATATCAGAACCTATATCACCATTACCATTTTGCAGGGCGTTTTTCTAAAAAGGCGTTCAAACCTTCCTGACCTTCGGTCGAAACACGGATAGCCGCAATACGTTGACTGGTGTCGGCAATTAACTCATCGTTCAAAGGGGCATTGTCGACATCAAAAATCAATTCTTTAGCCAGTGTTATTGCTGCTGGACTGTTTTGCAGTACCTGTGTGATCCATCGCTCAATTTCAGCATCCAGTTCGTCGTTTGTGACAACACTGGCGATTAAACCCAGATCAGAGGCTGTTTCGGCTGAAAACACTTCTGCACTGAGAAAATATCGTCGTGAGGCTCGCTGACCTATGGCCGCAATCACATAAGGGCTGATGGTGGCTGGGATCAGGCCGATTTTGACCTCACTGAGACAAAATCGAGCATCATCGCTGGCAATTGCCATGTCGCAACAACTGACCAGCCCAACTGCACCACCAAAAACGGCACCTTGAACACGGGCGATGGTCGGCATCGGCAAGGTGTTGAGAGTTTTGAGCATGAGTGCCAGAGCATTGGCATCAGCCAGGTTTTCTGTGTGGTTATAATTGACCATCTGTTTCATCCATTGAAGGTCAGCTCCGGCAGAAAAACTCTTACCGGTGGATGACAGAACCAAAGCGCGGTAGTTCGATTGTGATGCGTGTTTGAAAATATTAGTCAGTTCAGCAATGATATAGCTGTCAAAAGCATTGTGTTTTTCAGGACGGTTCAGGGTCACTGTTATGACCTTGTTATCATTGACATGGGTCTGGATGGAACTCATTGATCTATCCTCATTATTGGTTTCATTGGCCTGTTTACATGCGAAAAACACCAAAGTCGGTGTCATCGATGGGTTTGTTCAGTGCGGCTGACAGGGATAGTCCGAGCACTTTACGAGTATCCGCCGGGTCGATTACTCCATCGTCCCACAATCGTGCCGAGGCATAATAGGGATGACCCTGTTTGTCATAGGTATTGAGAATTTCCTGGCGAAACGTTTCTTCTTCCTCACTATCCCAGGCCTTACCTTGTTTGGCCATTTGCGCTTGTTTGATTTGAGCCATGACTCCAGCGGCCTGTTCTCCGCCCATGACCGAGATACGGGCGTTGGGCCACATAAACAAAAAACGTGGATCATAGGCACGGCCACACATGCCGTAATTGCCTGCGCCAAAAGAACCGCCAATTAAAACGGTCAATTTGGGCACCTGAGCACAGGCAACAGCAGCTACCATTTTTGCGCCATTTTTGGCAATGCCACCAGCTTCATATTGTTGGCCAACCATGAACCCGGTTATGTTCTGCAGGAAAATAAGAGGAATTTTGCGTTGTGCGCACAGTTCAATAAAGTGCGTACCTTTGAGTGCTGATTCGCTGAACAGAATCCCGTTGTTGGCAATGATTCCGACTGGATATCCATAGAGTCGGGCAAAACCGGTTACCAGTGTAGTGCCGTACAAGGCTTTGAATTCATCGAACTCAGAACCATCAACGATGCGGGCAATTACGTCACGAACATCATAGGGTTCGCGCAGGCTTTGCGGCACGATGCCATAGATCTCTTTTGCATCATACAAGGGTTCCTGGGAGGGGCGCACATCCAATTGGTCCGGTTTAGTCCGGTTCAAACGCCCAACTGCCTGACGTACCAGTTGCAGACCATGTTGGTCATTGTGCGCGTAATGATCAGCTACACCTGATGTGCGGCAATGGACATCAGCACCGCCCAGTTCTTCAGCGGTGACCTCTTCGCCAGTAGCAGCCTTAACCAGAGGAGGGCCAGCCAGAAAAATAGTGCCTTTTTCTTTGACGATGATGGCTTCATCGGCCATGGCTGGAACATAAGCACCACCTGCAGTGCAGGAACCCATCACACAGGCTATCTGCGGGATGTTCTGTGCTGACATAGTCGCCTGATTGAAAAATGCACGGCCAAAATGATCTCTATCCGGGAAGACTTCGTCCTGACGGGGAAGATTGGCTCCCCCTGAGTCCACCAGATAGATACAGGGCAAATGGTTCTGTTTGGCAATATCCTGCGCTCGAAGGTGCTTCTTGGCGGTTAATGGATAATACGAACCTCCTTTGACCGTTGCATCATTGGCAATGATCATGCATTCCAGACCATTGACCCGCCCTATGCCCGTGACGATTCCGGCAGCAGCTACGGTTTCGTCATAGACCTCATAAGCGGCCAGTTGAGACAACTCCAGAAATGGGGAGCCGGGATCAAGCAGGACATCGATTCGTTCGCGAACCAGAAGTTTATCCCGATCTTTATGTCTTTTCTGATAGTGTTCGCCTCCACCAAGCTTGATGAATTTGATTTTTTCAGCCAAATCTTTTACTTGTAGCTGCATGGCTTGTGTGTTTTCAGCAAACTCGGTGCTTGCCGTATTAACAGTGCTTTTTATCGGATTCATAATCTTCTGCTCATGCTGATTCTTTGAATAATTCGCGGCCAATCAACATGCGCCGGATCTCGGAAGTACCGGCACCAATTTCATACAGTTTGGCATCACGTAATAAGCGTCCCGTAGCGTATTCATTGACATAACCGTTGCCGCCCAGTGTTTGAATGGCCTGCAAAGCCATTTGAGTGGCTCTTTCTGCGGTGTATAAAATCACTGCAGCGGCATCTTTACGTGAACTTTCACCACGATCACAGGCACTGGCAACGGCATACAGATAGGCTCTTGAGGCAGCCAGTTCGGTATACATATCGGCGACTTTTCCCTGCATTAACTGAAATTCACCAATAGCCTGGCCAAATTGTTTTCTATCGTGGATGTAGGGCACTACTATATCCATGCAGGCCTGCATAATACCAACTGGACCGCCTGATAAAACGGCGCGTTCATAATCAAGCCCGCTCATAAGTACTTTGACACCGTCTCCAGCTTCTCCCAAAACGTTCTCAAGTGGAACTGGACAGTTTTGAAACACCAGTTCGCAGGTGTTTGAACCACGCATACCCAGTTTGTCGAGTTTTTGATGTTGAGAAAAACCAGCATAAGCACGTTCGACAATAAAGGCGGTGATACCACGAGGTCCGGCATCTGGATCGGTTTTGGCATAGACAACATAGGTGTCTGCATCCGGGCCATTGGTGATCCACATTTTATTGCCATTTAACAGATAGTGATCGTCTTGCCGTGTTGCTTTTAAAGACATGCTGACCACATCAGAGCCTGAATTAGGTTCTGACATTGCCAGTGCTCCGATATGTTCACCGGAACACAGTTTGGGCAGGTAAGTTTGTTTTTGTGTGGCAGTACCATTTTTAGCAATTTGATTCACACACAGGTTTGAGTGAGCGCCATAAGACAAGCCTACGGAGGCCGATGCACGGCTGATTTCTTCCATAGCCACCACATGGGCGAGATAGCCCATATCGGTACCGCCATACTCTTCGTTAACCGTCATGCCGAGTACGCCTAAGTCGCCTAATTTACGCCATAATTCATTGGGAAATTCATTGCTGTGGTCAATGTCATGTGCAATGGGAGCGATTTCTTTTTGTGCAAATTGATATACCGCATCGCGCAGCATATCGATATCTTCACCAAGGTTGAAATTCAATATTGGGTAGCTAGTATTCATAATAGGATTCGATAAGGTCTTGGATTATTAGTTTGAGTCAGGTCTGGCTGTTTCCATGGCTGAGATGCACTTTGTTTCCGCCTCTTTTAAGTCTTGCAGCATCACATTCAGGTCGTGTTGCTGACGTTCAAGTTGAGAGCGTTTTTCATGGATTTTGGCCAACAGGGTTTGCAGTTGGTCGAGGTTGCCCTTGGCAGGGTTATACAGTTTGATAATTTCTTCACTTTCTTCGATGGTGAAGCCCAGTCGTTTACCACGCAGAATCAGTTTCAGCTTAACCTTATCTGCTTGAGTATAGAGTCGAGTTTGTCCATTACGTTTGGGGTTGAGCAGGCCTTTTTCTTCGTAGAAACGTAATGTACGCGTTGTGATATCGAATTCGTTTGCCAGGTCTGAAATTGTGAAAGTACTCATAAAGAAATTGATGTTCAAGAGTGTTGTTGATAAATTTATTATAGTTTACGTTAACGTAAAGGTAAACTATAATGTAGCAATGTTAAATAATGCTATTGACAACAACTCAAAACGAGGCAAAAAACTATGACGACAGCAGCTATTGCTATTCAGGATATTTATGAAGCGGATTACCAGACCTGTTACGGCTGTGGAACGAATAACAATGATGGCATGCATTTAAAGAGCTATTGGCGGGATGGGAAGGTGGTCGCAGACTATCTGCCCAGAAACCATGAAAAAGGCATCGAAGGTTTTGTCTATGGCGGTTTGATCGCATCATTGATCGATTGCCACGCTATTGCAACGGCGGGAGCTTATCGACAAAACGAACAATCATTGACTAAGGTTCCACGTTTTGTGACTGGTTCTCTGCATGTGGATTATTTGAAACCAACCCCATTGTCCGACGTTCCTATTCATTTGCAGGCTAGAGTGGTTGAAACTAGTGAACGTAAATCGAAAGTCGTTGTTGAACTCAGTGTCGGCGATACGCTTTGTGCCAGAGGAGAGGTTGTTGCAGTACGAATTCCTGAGACCATGCAAGCTAAAACGTGAGTAGTCCATTAAACAGACTACTCAAGGAAACATCCGACAGACAAATCCTGACGTTGAACAAGCAATAGAAGCCTAAGCGCCCATTGCCCGTTTATCATCAATGATTTTGCCATCGTTTGGCAGCGATTGAGGAGCAACGAAAATCACATCGCCGCGCAAGCGGCATTCTGCTCGAATCACATCTTCTATCCGTTTGGCCAAAGCATTGGAATGATCCGAGGATTCGCAGAAAAAAGTCAATTGATCACGGCCATCATTGGCAGACACTTCAACTCGAGCTTTGCCGATCATAGTGAATCGATTAATAACACTGGCTACTTGCCGAGGGTGCACGAACATACCGCGAACCTTGGTGGTCTGGTCAGCACGTCCCAGCCAACCTTTGATGCGTTTACCAAAAACTTGTTTATCCTCTGAATCAGGTATGTAGGCGGACAAATCACCGGTTGCATAACGGACTAACGGAAACGTTTCACTGAATGTGGTCACGACTACCTCACCAACTTCACCGTCTTTAACCGGTTTATTGGTGCCTGGACGAACAATTTCGACCAGGCAATCATCCGCAACCAGCATACCTTCAGTTGTGCCATCCGTCTCATAAGCGATCAAACCAAGATCAGCGGTTATATAAGCTTGCCGGACACGCACTTGGTGATCGGTATACCACTGTCGAAGTTCAGGAAATAAAGGACCACCACTCACTGTTGCTTTGTTTAATGATTTGATCGGTTGGCCTAACATTTCTGCTTTTTCCATAATGATACGCAGAAAATCAGGTGTGCCGATATAGCTGTTAACGCCAAGATAATTGATGGCCTGAAGAATAGTTTCAACATTGCCGACACCTGCAGGAAAGACGGTGCAGCCTAGTTTGGTGGCGGCACATTCGGCCAGATACCCAGCGGGTGTGATGTGATAGCTGAAGCAATTAGCAACGATATCACCAGGGCCAAAGCCATTGGATTTGAGAGCTGGTGCAACACGCCATGGGTCGTCGCCTGGTCCGGGAACGGGTTCGACCAGTGGGCCGGGTGAATAATAAACCCGACTGACCGGTGTTTTTCGAGGATCAAGCAATTCGCCATAAGGTCTTGCGGCCTGTTGAATATCAATGAGTTCAGATTTGTTCAGAATGGGCAATTTGCTGAAGTCAAGCAAATCGCTAATATCATTGGGATTGAAATCGCTCAAGGTTTTTGACCAGAAGGGAGATTGGCTTTTGACACGTTGTATCAACTGCTGCAGGGCAGCAATATTGTCTTGCATAGTGCTCTCTGGGTCAGCCGTCAGGGTGTTAGTGTAGTGTTGTTCCACGAATTCTCCTCACAGCCAGCGCTTGCGGCGTTTGAAACTCTTAATGTTTTTGAATGATCTGCGCTTACCGCCACCCAGATAAAACTCTTTGACATCTTCGTTGCTCATCAATTCCTCGGCGCTGCCGTCGAGAACAATTTTACCGTTTTCCATGATGTAACCATCGTCAGCAACTTTGAGTGCCATATTGGCATTTTGTTCAACCAGAACTATGCTGATGCCCATTTCTTTATTGAGCCGTCGAATGATGGAAAACACTTCATTGACCAGAAGAGGCGACAAGCCCATGGAAGGTTCATCCATCATGATCAATTTGGGTTTGGCCATTAGCGCTCGACCAATTGCCAGCATTTGTTGCTCACCACCTGATAAATAACCGGCCAGCCCCGTTCTTTCTTTCAAACGTGGGAAATACTCAAAAACACGCTCAATCTCTTGGTCAAGATTGGCTTTGGGTCTGGTATAGGCCCCGAGTTTAAGGTTTTCAATAGAGGTCATGTCCTGCACGATGCCGCGCCCCTCCATGACTAAAAATAAGCCGTTCTTAACCAGTTTTTCAGGGCCTGAATGGGTTACGTCATTGTCTTCATAGACCACAGAGCCCCGAGTTACCTCACCATCTTCAACTGCCAGTAAGTTGGCAATGGCTTTTAATGTGGTGGATTTTCCAGCGCCATTAGCACCTAATAATGCGGTAATCTTGCCACGTCTGGCTTTCAGGTTCAGACCACGAAGCACAAGGATGACATCATTAAACACGACCTCAATATTATTGGCCTGTAGGATATAATCTTGCTGCTCAGCCATTGTGGCGTTTGCTTTGCTGACAGTTTCTGTATTACTGCTGTGTGTCATAAGACGAACCTCGACAAGTTACCGCGTTATTAATGAGGGTGCGCTATCGACTTACTATCGACCAAGCCAATCTGCGCGACGTTCCAGAGTGGCTGAGCCAATGTTGGAAACAACGGCTTTGCCATCGACATATGAGCCATTATTGATAGCTACTGTCACGACTCCGCGATGATCTTTATCAGTCCAGGTCGATGGTGAACAAACACCTTCCAGGCCTGCTGGTACCCATTGAGCTTTGTTGTACATACCTTTTTTGATATTTTCACCGGTGATACCGCCATTGGCTTTGGCCCATTGCATGGCTTCTTTCATATAAAAGGCAGAACAGACACCACGAATGTAGTGGTGCGTCGGGCGTTCCCCGAGGCTTTTGTCACCCGCAGCATAAATTTCTTTGACCAGCGCCATACCAGGAACGTCCTGACCGTAAAATGGTGTAGAAGAAGGGAAAATAATGCTTTCGGCTTCTGCAGACGCTACGGTCATATGGTCACCCGCCCAGACATTGCCCAGGTATTTGGTCTTAACACCAACCGTTTTGCAGGATTTCAGCAACGATGTGACAGAACCACCCAGATTGCCCATATAGACATAGTCAGCATTGCTTTCTTTAATGGTCAGACATTGTGCTTTGAAGTCACCGGGTTTCATGGGCACAACTACTGGAATAGCAACGGACAACCCCAGTTCTTTGGCGTATTCAGCACACGCTTCTTTGGGAGCGTTAGGATAAGGGTGGTTGTCACCGGCATGCAGGAATACAGCTTTATCAATGTTGTTGGCTTTCGCATCTGCTGCTGCCCATTGAGCCAATGCCCGGCAGGCATCAGAGTATGACGGACCATAGAAAAAATTATAAGGAGCCGGTTTTTTTGTATTTGGATTAGCGCCAGTTGGGTCTGTTAAGTGAGCGGAATAAGAAGCCGACCAGACAGGAATTTTATCTTTGGCAACGAATGAAATCAGCGCCTCTGTATCTCCAGTGCCCCAACCTTGCATGGCAATCATGCCTTTGGACTTCCAGCGCTTATAGGCGGCAATGGCTTCAGGCACTTTATAGGCATAGTCCACTTGGTCGAGTTCAATCTTGGTGCCATCAATGCCACCGTTTTTGTTGATATAAGCGACTGCATCAGCAACGCCTGGGCCATAGTGAGTACTCACAAATGCGGTTGGACCGGTATAATCAACAAGGTGGCCAACGAGTACTGAATCTTCAGCCTGCGCTGCCTGCGATGATACAGCGGCTGAGAGTACTATTGGCAAAACGGCTTTAAACGTTGTTAACTTCATTGTTCACCTCCACAGTGATTAATTTGAAATACAGTGTTGTGTATGTATCCAGTGTTTTTAAACTCTTATTGGTCGTTTCAGGTTTTTGTAAAAACAATGGGGAATGATTTTTGGGTTCTTTTTGATGCAAGGGTTTAGAACGAAAAAGGATATAAACGCCAACTGGCACGCATCAGGCGCCAACGGTGGATTAAACCTTCAGGTTCGAAAATAAGAAATAAGATAATTGCAGCGCCAACTGACATTTCCTTGATGTAGGCTTTGCCGGAAGCCAGTCCCGGAAAAATGCTGGCAGTGCCTGTGGCTATTGCTTCCATCAGCTGAGGCAATAGCAGGATGAAAATAGTGCCTAAAATTGAACCATAGACAGAACCCAGACCGCCAATAATGATCATGGCAAGAAATTGTACGGACAGAATGATGGTAAAGCCTTCTACGGACACGAACTCCAGATAATGTGCATACAGTGCACCAGCCAGACCAGCAAAAAAGGAAGAAATACCAAAGGACAGAATGCGATATTTAGTCAGGTTGACGCCCATAATCTCTGCAGAAAGATAGTGATCTCTGACGGCCACTAAGGCTCGACCATCACGGCTTCGCAGCAAGTTAGAGACACCAATGACGGTGACTACCAGCCAGAACAAAACCAGATAAAAGTATTTCAGATCGGTGTCAAAGGTAAAACCGAACAAAGAAGGTCGTTCGGCCAGCGCACCGTAGACACCGCCGGAAAACCAGTCTGCCCGGGCAAAGAAATCTTCCAGAATAAACTGTGATGCCAAGGTGGCAATGGCCAGATACAAACCTTTGATTCTGGCGGCCGGTGTGCCAAAAATCATACCTACTGCTGTCGTGGTGAGTCCTGCCAGCGGAATGGCCAGGATCGCCGGGATGGAGAAACTATTGACCAACCAGGCGCTGGCAAAGGCACCAAACCCAAAGAAAGCACCATGGCCCAGAGAGATCTGACCACTGACACCGACCAGAATATTCAAACCAATGGCTGCGATAGAATAGATACCGATGACGATTAACTGACTGACAATACTATCGCCAACAAAGGGTGCTAAGACGATCAACAGTCCAACAAAAGCCATTGCTGAGCGTGACTCAAAGTGGGTTTTGAACAATGAGTTGTCTTGACGATAATTGATGCGCAGATCGCCTGTTGGGCGAGGATTAGGAACGTGACCCATGGTTATATTCTCTCGATATCTTTAGTGCCAAACAGGCCATAAGGTTTGATCATCAAAATGATGATTAAAATGTAGAAGGGAGCAATGGTGTAGAGATTGCCGACGTGTAGATACTGACCGTCTACGAACTCTGCTGAATTTTCCAGCAAACCGATCAAAACACCACCAACGATAGCGCCAACGATTGAGTCAAGACCGCCTAGAATGACCGCTGGAAACACTTTGATACCAATAAAAGCCAGACTGTTTGAGACACCGCCTACCAGCCCGAGAACAACACCGGCTATGCCTGAGACCATTGCAGAAATAGCCCAGGCCATGGCAAATGTCTGTTTGACTGAAATGCCGAGTGATTGGGCGATTTGTTGGTTATAGGCAGTCGCTCTCATGGCCAGACCGTGACGGGTGAAGCGGAAGAAATAATAGAAAGCAGCCATGATGATCAACGACAGGAAGAAACTCATAATATAGGCAACTTCTACATTTAAACCGCCAATGGAAACCATGTCGTTTCCACCAAAGACATCAGGGTAGTTCTTGACGTTATTACCAAAGATCCAGTTCATCAGCGCCTGCATGAAAATGGACAGCCCGATGGTGACCATGATGACCGATATGATGGGTTCACCAACCAGTGGTCGCAGGATAACCATTTGCAATACGATGCCAAATACCACCATAAAGACCAGGCTGAATATAAAGGCGATAAAGAAGGGCATTTCAAATTGAACTACCATGCTCAGACAGACCCAGGCACCCAGGACCAGAAACTCACCTTGCGCGAAATTAACTACTTGCGTTGATTTATAGATTAAAACGAAACACATCGCGACCACTCCGTAGAGCATGCCAACGATGGCACCATTGACTAATAACTGGAATAGCAGGTCCCATTTCATGCTGTTTTCCTCTCAGGTTGGATGGTTTCTGTCAGCAATTTTTCGACTTTTAGCGTGGTGACAATGCGTTGGCTGGTGCCATCTTGAAACGAAATGACGGTATCAATATCAACCTGTTTAACATCGCTGTAAATGCTGTCAATAATGTCGTCGTATTTTTCAGATATGACGCCTCGACGAATTTTTTTGGTTCGTGTCAGTTCTCCGTCATCTGCATCGAGTTCTTTATACAGCAGGATAAATTTTTGAATTCTTTGGGCTTCCGGCAAGGATTTGTTGACGCTGGTCACTTCTTTGCGAATTAAATCGTAGATTTCTTCACGGGCGGATAAATCGGTATAGGTGGTAAAACCAATACGCCGCTGTTCGGCCCATTTGGAAACTATTGGGTAGCGGATACAAATGATGGCGGATAAATAAGGACGTTCGTCGCCGAGGATAACGGCTTCAGCGATATAAGTACTGAATTTGAGTTTGTTCTCAATAAACTGCGGAGAAAAACGCACACCTTCGCAAGTTTCTGCAATGTCTTTGACTCGATCGATAACCACAAGGTGGCCTTTGGGGGTGATATAACCGGCATCCCCGGTCATGAAACAGCCGTTGTCGTCAAACGCTTCTGAGCTGGCATTTTCATTCTGGTAATAGCCCGTCATCAGGTTGGGGTGCTTGATCAATACTTCGCCCAGACCTTCTTTGTCTGGGTTTTTGATCTTAACGTGACAGCCTGGCATCGCCTGACCGACAGTGTCATAGTCAATCTCCTGATTGCTGTGAACGGTGTAAACCCCTAAGGCCTCGGTTTGACCATAAATCTGTTTCAGAGGAACGCCCATGGCCTGAAAAAACTTGAAGGTGTCCGGCCCCATAGCTGCGCCACCGGTAGCGGCGGATGTCAGATTGGAAAACCCCAATTGATTGCGTAAAGAGCGAAATAGAAACAGGTCGGCTAAGGTATCTTTCTGACCTTGTTCTACAGCATCGGTGCCCCGTTTAACCCCCCATTCATAGGCCCATTGTTTCCATTTTGAGGAGTCCATCATACGGGCTCGAATGTCAGCTGCGATCACTTCCCAGACACGTGGCGACAAGAGGATAAAACTGGGGCCTATTTCCCGTATATCACTCATGACGGTGTTTTGTTCCTCTGGAAAATTGACTTTCATGCGGGCAATCAGATTCCAGGCAATGGCGTACATTTGTTCCATGACCCAGGACAAGGGCAACATTGACAGGTATTCATCGTCAGAGCTTTTAGCGTCAGCTCGAAGATAATTGAACGCATGCCGCAGAATTGAACCGTGTTTCCACATGGCCAGCTTGGGGTTTGAGGTGGTGCCTGAAGTGGTGCATAACACGGCAACATCATCAGCTTTGGTGGCCGCTACCATCTGTTGGTAATGATCAGTTTTTTCAGCGCGAATATTTTTGCCGATGGCTTCCAGATCATCCAGATAGATCAGACGGGGGTCATCGTATTTACGCATTCCGCGTGTGTCGTGGTAGACGATTTTTACAATAGAAGGCACACGGTCTTCAAGGCTCAGCAGCTTATCGACCTGTTCTTCATCTTCGGCAACCACAATTTTGGGCTTTGTGTAATCCATCAAATACACAATTTCATCTTCCAGAGCATCGCGGTAAATACCCATGCTCATTGCGCCTGCAGCATGGGCGGCTATTTCGCTCCATACCCACTCTGGTCGATTATCCCCAATCAAGGCGACAACATCGCCTGGGCCGACACCAAAATCCTGAAGGGCAACAGCAATGTTAGCGACATGTTCGTTATAGTCATGCCAGGTCACGCTGTTCCAGATGCCCAGGTCTTTTTCGCGTTGGGCTATTTCATGCGGGTACAGTGTGGCATTGTGCAATAGCTGTTTGGGGAGTGTGTCCAGGTTGTCTACATTATTCAGATGCTCGGTTGACCCAGTCCAGTCAATATTGTCACCATGAATCTCTAGTCGTTCGGTCATTTGTTCATACCATCTGTGTGTTCAACGTTAGGCAAAGTGAGTTGTGCGGCACCTCTGAGAGTCTTCAAGAGTCTTCTCCCAGATAGGCTGCTCTGACATAATCATTGGCAATGACATCGTCCGGTTTGCCTTCCGCAATCTTTTTGCCGAAATCCAGGACTGTGACATGATCCGAGATATCAACCACAACGCCCATATCGTGTTCAATCATGACTACCGTAATGCCAAGCTCTTCATTCAGGTCAATGATATAGCGAGCCATATCTTCTTTTTCTTCCAGATTCATTCCGGCCATGGGTTCATCCAGCAATATCATTTTGGGTTCAATAGCGATTGCTCTGGCCAGTTCAACCCGTTTGCGTAGACCATAGGAAAGTGTTCCTGCCGGTTCGTGCCTGACATGTTGGATTTCCAAAAAGTCGATAATCTCTTCAACTCTGCCGCGGCTGTGAATTTCTTCCTGGGCTGCCCCGCCGATCCAATAAGCCATACCAGTGATGAAATTGTTTTTCATCAGATGGTGTCGTCCCACCATAATATTATCGATAACCGACATATGGCCGAACAGAGCCAGATTCTGAAACGTTCGTCCAATCCCCAATCGAGCACGATCATTGATCGAGTTTGATTTCAGATTTTTACCATTGAAGTTGATGTCACCTTCCTGAGGTTTATAACGTCCAGAAATACAATTCAGAATTGAGGTTTTGCCAGCACCGTTGGGTCCGATGATTGAAAAAATCTGATTATGTTTTACCTCAAAAGAAACATCCGTCAGTGCGTGAACCCCACCGAAACGCAAGGATACATTGCTGACGGATAGCAGTGTTTCTTGTGCCGTATCATGTGTGGTGTTTGTCATCACTTGTGTGTTCAAGAAGCCCTCCAGAAAAGACTCGTTTATTATCGAAAAAGTGTTATTTGACGGTAGGATGATTTTTATTTAACGACATCCTAACGCAGATTTGTAACTACAGTGTTTCTGAAATGTACGCAATTGTGCAGCTTGACAAATACTAGTCAGAAGTGAACTATTGTCTGACCTTGCACTGCTGAATTCTGCAGTTAGGGTTGGCTTTAAGGTCAGTTCATAGGTTAGTACAAATGTTTAAATAGACCACTATATAATGAATTTAAAACAACAGAATCCGATAGAATTGCTGGAACTGATTGAAGCCGGTCTGGATAATATTAATCAGGGAATCACTATCTTTGATAAGGATTTGAAGCTGGTGTTCTGCAATTGTCGATTGGCGGATATTCTGAACCTGCCAGCTCATCTGACTCAGTATGGAGTCAGTTTTGAAGAGATCATAAAGTACAATTGCCAACGAGGGGAGTACGGCCCTGGTGACCCTGAAGAACAATTGAAAGAACGATTGCAGGCTGCAAGAAAAATGATTGCACACACCATTGAACGTACCCGGCCAGATGGCACAGTGATTCGCATCAGTGGGGTGCCTTTGCCTCTAGGTGGTTTTGCCACCGTCTATACCGATATCACCAAGGACCGCTTGTATGAGTTGAAACTGGAAACCCAGGTTGACGAAAAAACCAACAGTTTGCGACGCAGTGAGGAGCGCTTGCGGCTGATTGCTGATGAGGTTCCGGCAGGCATCGTTTATCTTGATCAGGATGAAGTCTTTCGCTTTGCTAATCGGCGTTTTGCCAAAGCTTATAACCTGATTCCGGAACAGGTGATTGGGCGCACCAGTCGTTCCATTTTATCAACCGCAACCTATGCAGCAGTGGAACAGTATTTTGCAGAAGCCAAGCAGGGAAAACGTCTTGATTTTGATCTGCATATTGAGCTGGCAAACGGGCGTATGCCTGAAGTGCGGACCTATTTAAGGCCGGATTTTGATTCCAGCGGCAGAGTGAATGGCTTCTATGTTTTGTCCTTGAATGTGACCAAACATAAAGAGGCAGCAGCGGCCTTGTCACAAGCTCAGAAAATGGAAGCGATAGGCCAGTTATCCAGCGGTGTGGCCCATGATTTTAATAACTTGTTAACGGTTATTATTGGCAATCTGGTGCCATTGTCAGACAAGGTAGAGGATGACAGCTTAAAACAGGAAATGATTGTGCCTGTCATCAATGCGGCAAAGCGAGGGGCAAAGCTGACCAAGCAATTATTAGCCGTTGCCCGCAGGCAACCGTTCGAACTCAAAGCGGTTAATGTCTCTGATCTGGCCAAGAACATTGCCAGTCTGGCACAGGCATCCATGCCGGATAATATTCATTTAAATTTGGGCAAGGTACAGCAGAATATATGGGCTCTGACAGACCTGAGCCAGATGGAAAATGCCTTATTAAATCTGATCCTGAACGCGCGTGATGCCTTTGATGACGGGGGTGAGATCAATGTCGATATTGATTATCAGGACAGTGAACAGCCAGATTCCAGACAAGTCAGAATTGTTGTCAGCGATGCAGGTTGCGGCATTGATCCCAGCGTGCTGAAGAAGGTGTTTGATCCTTTTTTTACGACGAAAACAAACAGCGGTGGTTCGGGTCTGGGTTTGACAATGATTCAGAGCTTTATTGAACAGTCCAATGGCAGTATTGAGGCGTTCAGTGAGTTGGGTAAAGGGTCCCGATTTGTCCTGCTATTGCCTGCAGCTTCAGTGCCTGAAAAGCAAGCGGTCAGGACTGAAAAACGGCTATCATCAGCAACACAGAAAACGACGAAACAGGGACTGGTGATGCTGGTTGATGATAATTACGATGTTCGGCAAGTAGTGCGCAGACAACTGGTGTCGTTAAACCATTTGGTGGTCGAGGCTAATGATGCTCAGGAGGCTTTGGAGTTGCTTGGGCATATTGACGGCATTGATATGCTTGTGAGTGATATCTCAATGCCGGGTGAACTATCCGGTATCGAATTGGTTGAACGTATAGAGTTGGAGTTTCCCCATATCAAAACAATGTTGATGACCGGGCATGGAGCCAATCAGGATTTTTATGAGGAAACGCACGTTCAATGCCCGATTTTGCGAAAACCGTTTGCAACGGCAAAGTTAGCAGCCGCTATTAATGACATCCGATCAACTGATTCAATGTTCAATTCCAACGAATAAGACCTATGACAATTGCAACAATTTATGTTCTGGAAGATAACGAGGATATTTGCTCTTTGTATCGCCGTGAGTTGACAGCAGCTGATTTCACCGTAGCGACATTTGGAACCATTGCTGAATTCACTGATGCCTTGCAGGAATCCATTTGTGACCTGTGCATTTTAGACTTGTCTCTGCCAGATGGCGATGCATTGTCGACTCTGCGCAATTTGGTTGCCAGATACGCTTTGCCCGCCATCATTGTCAGTGGTCGGGGTTCTGTTGCCGACAAAATACTGGCTTTGGATTTTGGTGCGGATGACTATCTGGTCAAACCGGTGGATATGCTGGAATTGACGGCAAGAGTGAAAAGTCTTATTCGCCGGGCCAATCAGAGCGTCAACAATGCCGGTGCTGATAAGGTTGATCATGAGCGTTACTTTTTTGCTGGTTGGCAAGCCGATTTCTCTCGTTTAAAGCTATTTTCTCCAGACCGACAGGAGCAGGATTTGAGTGCTGCGGATGCTAATTTACTGCAGGCTTTTGTCAAATCACCGGGGAAAATCCTGAATCGGGAATTTTTGCTGGATATCTGCCAGATTGAAGAACGCGATGTCTATGATCGCAGCATAGATGTGCGGATATCCCGCTTACGCAAAAAACTTCAAGATGACCCGCGTAACCCAGTATTCATTAAAACGGTTTATGGTGCGGGTTATCTGTTTACGCCCCGGGTGACACGTGAGGCAGATCAAAACCAGAACCAAAGTCAAAACCAAAAGGTGTGATCTGTGATTGTCATAGATCAAATGGGGATTTCTGTAGAGATTCCTGACCGGCCGCAGAGAATTGTTTCTCTAGTGCCTTCTCAGACCGAGTTGCTTTTTGATCTGGGCTTGCAGGAACAGATAGTGGGGTTGACCAAGTTCTGTGTTCACCCCGAGGCGTTGGTGCAGCAGGCAACGATCATTGGTGGCACAAAGAACTTTAAGTTTGAGGTGATAGAACGATTGCAGCCGGATCTGATTGTTGGCAATAAGGAAGAGAACTATCTGGAAGGTATTGAACGCCTCAAACGTGATTATCCTGTCTGGATGAGTGATATTGAAAACCTGCCACAGGCTCTTGAGATGATGCAACAAGTCGGAACTATTACCCGACGATCAAACCAAGCCAGAGAACTGGCGGTTGCCATAGAACAGAGCTGGCAGCAATTGCTGATGGTTGATGGTTTGCGCTGTGCGTATCTGATCTGGCGAGAACCATACATGAGCGTGGGGCAGGGAACCTTTATTGACGATGTTTTGACCAGAGCAGGCTACCACAATGTTTTTAAAGACTTGCCACGTTATCCAGAGATTTCAATTGAAACCATGCGTGCACAAGCTCTGGATGTGCTGATGTTGTCCAGCGAACCTTATCCCTTTGCTGATCAACACATCAAGGAATTGCAGCAGAGTTTGCCCGATACACGGATCGTGCTGGTCGATGGGGAGATGTTCTCCTGGTATGGCAGCCGTTTGTTGAAATCAACAGCGTATTTGAATGATCTAGCTAAGCGAATAAGTATATCTGATTGCTAAGTTATTTAACCAAACAGATCAATCTTTGTTAGGACGTGTTGTCTTGAGCGGATCAGGCTAGACAGGTCTGATATGCGTAATAAAAATCAAAGAGTCTTTTTTGTAGTAACCCTCCCCGATTGAGTAGGTGGATGCGTGTCTGGGCCTCGTTATAGTACCTGAACACAATGATATCTAACAAATTTAAGGAGGCCTTATTATGGCGAATAAAGATTTTAGTTTACCCGCACTGAGCGTTAACGAAGATCACTCTCTGAGCGATCCATTTAATGATGATGTCGACACTCGTGGCACACGCATCCAAAAACCGCTGAAGCTGTCCACAGGAAGAGACACTGCGGTCTGGAAACACACCTATACGAAAGGGGGACCTGCCTATGAGGTTCTCACTGATGATCCGGTGATAGACTCTTTGGTTCTGCATGGCAATATCACCCGACCGATGGACGTGGAAGTCACTCTGAAAATGTTCGAATGTGATGAAAATGTCCCCGTCTTTGAAAAACAGTGGGAGAAATTCGGCTGGCCGTCAGGTGATTTTTCAGCATTAACTATTGCCGAAGGAGACGCCTTGTCCGGTGTGGAATCCTGCTGTATCGATCGTTTTGAAATTCAAGTAAGAGTACTCAGCACATCAAAGTTCACGGCCCTGCAGTTAAGCCAGATTGATTTTAACTGGGAAGCAGACGATGTAGAAAAGTGTGACTGTTAAGCAAAAAATGAAAAACAGATCAGTTGTTTGTCTGGAAATGACTGATCTGTTCATAACTATTCAAAGGATGATATATCAAGGTTAGGGAATGGGTCGGCAAGGTTCAGAAAAACAGTAAACTGGCAGGTTTTCTATAATCCATCTAATTTGTTTGTTGATATAGATAAGAGAAAATTATACCCTGTATAAAATATATGTAAGATAACCCACTAGTGAGTTGGGTTATTGAACGTGGAATGAAAGCTGTTGTTGTACATAGTTGTTTTAAGAATAGATAACCAACTCGACTGTAGGCAGACCAGATTTGGTCATGGCGAATAAAACGGTCAGGCATCTGGAGAACAATGGATAGATTAACGATTTCGAATGCACTTAACAGTCTGAAGGGTGAAAAAAATCCGTATAAAGAACTCTTCCGACACGGCTCCATGAGAGTCGAAATCTATAAACCAGACCGCATTGATAAGCAGACCCCTCATCGCTATGACGAACTCTATGTCATAGCCACCGGCTCCGGCTATTTTATCAACGAAGGCAGCAGAGAAAAATTTGAACAAGGAGAAGTCTTGTTTGTACCTGCCGGGGCAGAGCATCGATTTGAGGACTTTACCGAAGACTTTTCAACCTGGGTGTTTTTCTATGGTCCTGAAGGTGGTGAGAAGGGTGGGGTCTCTGGAAAAGTTTAGCGGGCAAGTGCACATATCAAATTAATGTGAATAGGCACTTTTAAAAATTGCAGTTAGAATTAGGATAATTGTTTTTAAATAGATATGAGAGTGATCTTGGAAAAAGTCTGGGTGATAGGTTGAGCAAACTTTATATGCAAGTATTGGATATATGAAGTCACGATCTCGTCAATTATTGGAAAAAGCAGTGGCTGCAATGGTCTCTGCAATCGAGATATACAACAAACCCGATTTTAAATATCGAGAAGAAACATTTTCAATTCTTGCAATAAATGCATGGGAGTTATTGTTAAAAGCAAAATGGCTAGATCAAAATAACAACAAAATTAGATCTTTATATGTTTTTACCAACAAGAAAAAAACTGATGGAACAGACTATAAATACCCAAAAGTTAAATTAACAGGTTGTGGTAACCCTTTTACCCATAGCCTTGAATATTTAGCTACCATTCTCAGAGATCAAAATATTCTAGATAGGGCTGCATTCCTTAATATTTCCGCTCTTAGGGAGGTTCGAGATTCTGCAATACATTTCTATAATGTCAATCCATTATTTGCCCAACAACTCCAAGAAGTTGGCAGTGCTAATGTTAAAAATTTCGCAACAGCTTCGATGTCATGGTTTGATATAGACTTATCACGATATAACTTTTATCTGATGCCATTAGCGTTTGTTTCTGCACCACCCGAAACAAACGCAGTAACTCTTAATAAAGAAGAAAAGAAGCTTGCAAGATATATCACTCAACTAGAGGCAGCGAATGATCCTGACAAAAACTATTCAGTAACTGTTAATGTGGATTTCAAATATTCACGTTCGAAGTCTCATGATGCAATTAGCTACCAGTTAACAAATGATCCAAAAGCTCCGAAGATCCAGCTTTCAGAGCAACAGCTCAAGGATAAGTATCCGATGAAATATAAAGAACTGACCGACTTATGTAGATTAAGGTTTTCTGACTTCTTGACGAATAATAGGTTCAATGAAATCATGAAGCCTCTTAAAAAAGACCCTAAATATTGCAATACTCGGCTACTTGACCCTGACAACCCTAATAGCAGTAAACAAAACAGATATAGTAAGGCCATCTTAAATGTACTGGATGAACATTATTCCAAATGAGTTAACTGACTAGAATTAATAATTTTGGGAGAAATAGCTAGGACACCCACGCTAAGAAATTACACCTACTATTAAGTTGCAGCAAAAAAATAGATTTGTTACTTTCTTTAGATATTCAAAAAGGTAAGGATAAATCATGGCAAATCGATTATATGTATACAAAATTCCTCTGTAAGTAGTGAAAATTCTAATCGAGAATAATCAGACTTTCGAAATACTGTCTTCGAACGATCTTGGGAAAATCATCCCGCCTGCTTTAAATGGCAAAGTATTGAATTATGGTCAAGGTGAAGGGCAGGTTGAAATTGACGATACGATTTGGGGTATGTATTGCGCAGACAAAAAGCATTATTGCCTGCAATATGAAGAAGGTTCAGCAGACTGGGGAAGCTTTAAAGAATTACTGGAAACAATTCTTGGTCAAATTCAATCAGAATTTGGGCCGGGATTGAAATTCACTATCAAAGGTAGTTTAGATACTCATAGGACACTGTCATAAAGAAACATTGAAGATTGAAATTCAAAAAATCTTTATATGGGGACTCACATTGGTTACGCTATGTTCAGGAAACTACATCAGAAAAATAATTGAGAATTGTACCTATCAGATCTGAATGGCATATGAGTAGCCACAGTTCTGTCAGTTATTGAGGCGTAATGCTTGAATTGAAAAAAATATATTAAAAGAAACGAGTGTGTTTGAGAGTTTTCCTGCATTTAAAACATCAGAAGAAGCGGATGAATATATACGTCATATGCATGAAAAGTATTATGCATAAATAGCGAATTCAATGAGAGCTAGAGTTTGTTTGAATTGTCTTGATGTTCCCACAACTGCAGCTTGCAATGGTGGCTGGTTGACGATATAAATAATGAATACAATATTCCCGTCAGGAGATAAATGTTAATGGAATTGGAGTTTAAGTGGTCCCGGTTGGAATCTTTAAGTTCTCTTGAATTGTTTGAAATCATCAAAGCACGCGAAGCGGTTTTTGTCGTTGAACAGCAATGTCCTTATCAGGAAACTGATGATATGGACCTGTATGCATGGCATCTTGCTGCTTTTGTCAATGAAGAATTGGCAGCCTATGCTCGAGTTGTTGACCCGGGAGTGAAATATGAACAACCCTCGATTGGCCGTGTGATGACGTTGGAAAAGTTCAGAACAAAGAAATTTGGCCGTCCCCTAATGAATGAAGCCATTCGTTTTACACAACAACAGTTTACCAATATGGATATTAAGATTGGAGCTCAGGAACACTTAAGACATTTTTATGAATCTCTGGGCTTTGAAACAGTCAGTCAGGTATACGACGAAGATGGCATTCCTCATATTGATATGATCCGACAATACAGACTAAAAACGGATTAATTGGGATACGAGCACTAAGAACCTTTGTTATATTATTGTTACGCTGAGGTGTCTTTGTTATTGATATAGTATGCCCTTTGATGAGAAGTTATATGGAGGTAAGTAAAGTTTGATTTCATTTATACTCATTGGCATTACAGCATTAATGTTTGTTTATGGCGTTTATGTTGTTTTTAAAGGACGAGTCAGAGCTGGAAGCGATGGCGGTGAGATAACGGGTTGGTCTGCAAGAAAAATCGGGATTATATATATGCTGGCTCCTTTTATTGCTTATATTAATTGGCTTATTGTTGTGTTATTTCTATTCCACAATGGTGTTAGCATGGAAAGCCTCGAAAATGATTTTAAATATACTGTAGTCTATTTGTTTATAGTTGCGGCTACCTTATATGTTTTCTTATTGGCTATTGTTAAGCTGAGCAAGCGTCTGTATTTGAAAGAGAATAGTGATGATTTTAATAATCCATAATACGTTTACATTGTTAGGATAGCTTTTACTTTATTCCAACTAAGTTATATGCAGGCATTAGGAGGCAGAGTTATTTCAGAGGAGATAATACAGATCTACATCAAAGCTTTGCTGGAATTCAAAGTCATAAGGTTTTCACTGGTCAGATGGTCGTGTTCTCAAATGTTTGGTCTTGGGTAAATAATGTCTTGCCTGTACTCTGGCATGGCGACTACTAGATTTTCCGGGCCAATATCTGTGAAATATTCATAGAGAGTATAAATAAACTCACGCACATAGTTGGGTTTCTGGTCCTCGTATGGGTCAACGACTAATAAAGTTGGTTGCCGAAGTTGATCTGAAATTGGCATCCTGACGATGTTGTCAATTTCAAGCGAGTCTAGCGGTTTGATATTCAAAATAGACATGCCTAGCCCATTTGATACCGCCGATCTAACGGTTTCATACGATTTGGTTCTTAAACCGATTTTCGGCCTTCTAGCCGCGAAGTCAAATAAGGCCAATAAGTAGGTTCTAGTCTCAGGTAAGTCCAGTAATATCATAGGCATCTGAGCAAGCTCATCGATGGATATGCTGCTATTTTGAGTCACAGGATTGTCTGCATTGATGATTGCGTGCGCTGGAAATTTACATATTGGCGTCACGCCATTCACAAATTCTTCGCCAATATCATAGGTGACAATTAGATCAACAGCACCAGTGGCCAACCATGACCGTAGTTCAATTTGATTGCCTTCGAGCAGAACGATTTCACATTCGCCGTGTATCTCGGTGTATTTTTTTAGTACGGGTGGAATCAATAATGCGCCGAAAGGAGCGAAACAACCGATACGTATGGTCGTGGATTTTGTCTGGGAAAATTGGTCGAGTGAACGTTCAAAGTCATCACCAGCAGCAATAAACCGGTGTGCTGAAACTAGAAATTTGTGACCGTATGGAGTGAGTTCAATACCATGACCTTTGCGACGATTGAATAGCTTTACACCAGTGACAGATTCAGCAATATCAATTGCTGCAAGAACAGAGGATTGTGAAATATGGAGTTTCTTGCAGGCTGCGCTAATGCTGGAATGTGCGGCCACTTCTCGCAGATATTCAATTTGTTTGTAGCTTAGTCTCAAGAGAGCTTTTATATATTATGTATAAGTTTCTGTAAATTTTGCATTTTATATTATAACCCTTATGTGCTTCACTATATATAGAAAAATAATAAAAAAGAAGTTCGACGAAACACGATAAAGAGCAAAAGAAGTATTGTTGCAATTTATGACCGCCTTTATGCGTTTATTAACGATAGACAAAAACCTTCCTTCAAATCTTTCTTTTTGAATACAAAATGTAGCCGAAATTCTATCAAAAAACCGTTCTGGCTTATTGCTAGGCAAAAATAAAAGGGTAAATAAATGAAAAAAATAACTCTCATAATCTTCTACCTGCTGCTGGTAAGTAGCTTAAACATCGCATCTGCTGAGACTAGGTATCAATGGCGTCTTGCGGAAACCTGGTCTAAGGATTCAAAGATATTTGGTGGCGCGGTTCAAAGAATGGCCAAGTTAGCGTATGAACTGTCAAATGGAAAATTGGTCATTAGTACTCATTCACAAGAGATTCATAAAAAGCCATTAGGTGTATTTAATTTGGTGCAATCGGGTGAATATCAAATGGGTCATTCAGCTTCTTACTACTGGAAGGATCGGGATATTAATACGCTGTTTTTCACCACATTGCCACTCGGAATGATAGCGACTGAACAGTATGCATGGTTTTACCATGGCGGTGGCTTGGAGTTAATGCAAAAAGCCTATGCTAGGCATGGCATGTTGTCCTTTCCTGGAGGCAACACTGGTAATCAAATGGGTGGTTGGTTTCGAAAAGAAATCAAATCTCTGGATGATATGAAAGGCCTAAAGATGAACATTCCTGGTCTGGCTGGTGATGCGATTATTAAGCTGGGCGTCCAAAGCGTTAATTTGCCTGATGATAAGTTATATACCGCATTGGAGTCTGGAGAAATTGATGCGCTTGAATGGGTAGGGCCATCGCATGATTTGGGTATGGGGTTTCATAGAGTTGCTCCGTACTACTATACCGGCTGGCATGAGCCTGCAACTGAGCTACAGTTTTTAGTAAATCAAAAAGCGTACAACGCTTTGCCGAAGGAGCTGCAATCTGTGTTAAGGGCAGCAATGCGGTTAGCTGCTTATGATATGTACATACAAAGCTATCACGTTAATATCAATAATCTGAAGAAAATGCGTGCAGATTATCCCAACATCAAAATTCGCTCTTTCCCAAGTTCTGTGATTCGAGAGCTTCGTAAACAAGCTGACTGGCAATTAGCAGAATTGGCTGAGTTTGGTAGTCCTTTAACGAAAGATATACTTGAATCATTAAGAAGCTATCGTGATAAGGCAAGAGTTTGGACCCGTATCTCCGACCAGGCTTATTTGAATAATGTTGGATTGTAGCTCAGGAAAATATTGAGTTCGGATATGAAAAATAAAACGCATAATTTATGCAGGAATAACATGAAAATAATAAAAAAAATAAGCAAAAAAAACGCTTTTATATCGTTGTTAACCATGAGTCTAATGGTGATGTTCTCATCAACGGCATTGGGCCAGCCAAAGACTTTGAAAATTGGTGTTGTCACTTTTTTAACAGGTGCCGCAGCTGACCCGGTTGGCATTCCGGTCCGCAATGCTGCGCAAATTCTGATTGAGGAAATTAATGCCGGCAGAGTACCTGAGCCATATGCATCTAAAGGTTTTGCTGGTGCTGAAATTAAACACATATTTATCGATGAGAACTCCAAAGATCGAGTCAGTGACTATCGTGAGTTAATAGACAAAGAGCGAGTTGATATGATTATCGGCTATATTTCCTCGGCCAGTTGTAAATCAATTTCGCCATTGGCCGAAGAGAAAAAAATGCTCACTATTTTTGCAATTTGTGGTTCGGCATCAATTTTTGAAGAAGTAAATACTAGACCAGACTATGTGTTTCGTACAACGAGTCATGTGACTATGGACAATGTGGCTGCGGCGAAGTATGTGCTGGATCTTGATCAGGGTGTGACTTCTATTGCTGGTGTTAATCAGGACTATAACTTTGGCCATGGATCTTGGGGAGATTTTTCCAAAACAATGTCTATTCTGAACAAGAAAGTTGTTAAGAAAACAGCTCATTTTCCAAAAATATTCGCGGGTCGATACGCTAAAGAACTGTCATCATTAACAAACGAGACTCCAAGTGTTGTGCATTCCAGCTTTTGGGGGGGAGATTTAGAAGCTTTGGTGGTTCAGGGTGGTGTCGATAGAGTTTTTTCTCGTAGTAGATTGATACTTACTATTGGCGATGCAGCCATGCACCGTCTTGGGCCGCAGATACCCGATGGTACGATTATCGGCGCACGCGGTACCACTGGGCAATTAGCGGAAGATAGCACCCTTAACCGATGGTTCAAACAAGTGTACTTTCAGCGTTTTGGTGCATTTCCTATTTCATCTGCATACCATATGGCTCAGGCTATATTAGGCGTCAAAGCTGCCGCCGATAAAGCGGAGAGTGTCAGTTCGGAAGCGATTAAAACTCAGCTCAAAGGTTCAACTTTTGTCACGCCAAGCGGTCAAGTTTCTATGGAGCTTGCCGGAGGTAATCAAGCAATTATTGACGCAGCATACGGAACTTATCGTTATGACAAAAGCAAAGGGAGAGGACAATTGGTTAATATCAAACGATATCCTGCGAAGTGTATAAATCCTCCTTTAGGAATAAAGAGTGCGGATTGGATTGAGTCGGAATTTTCTGGGTCTACCTGCCTTTAAAGTGATGTAATTGTATTCAGTGTTATTTAGCTTGTTTGAAGGTAGTAGCACTGGCCAGGTTATAGTTACTCGAAGTAATGTGCCAAATATTTGCTCAATGTCTCTTTATTTTTCAACGGATAATATTAATTAGACTACGTACTGGAATGAATGTCTGGTATGAGTAATTTTTATTTTTTAATCAAATAGTTAACTCGTTTAATCTGGTGAAGAGGCTTTTTCTATCTTTGGTGAAAAAAACAAAAAATGTATTTATTTATTTAATATATATATTTTATAGTTAATTGTAACTGTGATGTAATAAATAAATAACATGGCTTTTATTAATAATGGCGATTTCTAATAAGTCGTTCTATACATGGTCTATAAAGTACATGTTGCATATAAGTAAACTTTTATAAAGTGAGGAGATTGAAGTATGTTTAGAAACAAAAGGTTAGCGTTGTCATTTCTAGTGGTCAGCATGGTTTCAGGGAGCAGTGCACTTGCCGAACAAAAGGAATTAACTATCTATAACGTAGCGAGTATGTCAGGAGCATTTGCCAATTTTGGTAAACAGGCTGAGAAAGGCGCTCGTTTAGCGGTTGAAACGGCTGGCCAAGCAGCAGGTATGAAACTGAAGTTGGTGACTATTGATACAGAAAGCAATGCCGGTAAAGCGGCGCGTAAAGTAAAAGCGGTCACAGGAAAAGAAAAAGGAGCCTTGTTCGTCGGTTCCACACTCTCGTCAACAGCATTGGCCGTGGGTAAAGAAGTACATGCGGCTGGCGGAGTGTATATCAACGGCAGCGGCGCCGATGAGATCACCGGTAAAGAGTGTAATGCTTCTATGTATCGCTGGAGCGCACCTACTTATGGCGCTGTGAATGCAAGCTTGCAACCAGTGTTGGATAAACATCCGGAAATCAAAAAAGTGTATGCGATCACGCCGCAATATGTTTTTGGTGATGCAATGCTCGATAATGCAAAAAAAGTCTTAGAAGCACGAGGCATTAAACTGGTGGGGAATAGCTATCATTCGCTTAAAGAAAAAGAATTCTCTGGTTACATCGCACAAGCCCAAGCGGCTAAACCTGATTTGTTGTTATTGTTGAACTTTGGTTCTCTTGCAACCAATTCCATTCAGCAAGCGGTTAATTTTGGTTTGAAAGATAAAATGAAAATTCTGTTGGTGTGGAGCAATGGCCTGGATCACTTGAAAACCTTGGGTAATGAGGTCGTTGATGGTATTTACTTTGGTGCGCAATACTGGCATCAGGAAGACTCGATAGCGAATAAAGAACTGCTGAAGCTATCGGCTGAAAAGTTTAACGAAACGCCTAATTATCCTATGGCAAGTTACTATCAGATGACGAAAACCTTGATCGATGCAGTGAATGCGACTGGGGGGGCAGATGCTGAAAAGATACGCGCTTATATGGATGGTTTAGAATATGATGGCATTACCGGCCAGGAAATAGTCAGAAAAGAAGATCATCAAGTTGAAAAATATTTCTATCTGCTTGAGGGTAAGTCTAAAGAGAAGATGAGTGATGGTGATGATTTGGCCGATGTCGTAGAGAAGAATAAGTACTTCTTGCCTCATGAAGAAACCGGTTGTGTGGCTATTGCTCAAAGATAGCAGACCCGGTAAAGGTGTGGGTAGACACCCTTTTGTCTAAGTAAGTCTCAATAGGTCGAAAGGGTGTCTCTACTAGATCATAAAGTAAATCAAGGAATGATTTGTTAAATAAGAAATATGGACATTCGCCAAGTGTATTTTTGATATTGAGGGTTAGTCGGTGAATCTTTATTTGTTTCAATTCGTTAATGGGATCGGTCTGGGAATGATCTATTTCTTAATGGGTGTTGGTTTGACAATTATTTTTGGCATGATGAATTTCGTGAATTTTGCTCACGGTATTTTTTATGCGGTTGGAGCTTATATTTGCTACCAATTTATAGTCTGGAGTGATTCGTATTGGGTTGGTTTATTGGTTGCGCCTGTATTGGTCGGTTTTATTGCATATTGCCTGGAGCGTGTGTTGATTAGACGGCTGTATAAGATGGACCATGCGGTACAGATTCTGATTACGATTGGCGTGATGCTGGTGTTTCGTGAAACCATTCTAATTATTTGGGGAACGGTGCCCAAACCTGTTGATACTCCATCATTGTTTGCTGGGGTCGTTATTTGGGGCGACTTTGTTTATCCAAAATACCGTCTATTTATTGTTGGTATTAGCGCTTTTGTGGCATTTGCACTCTGGCTTTTATTAGAAAAAACCCGCTTTGGAATTATGGTAAGGGCAGCGAGTGAAAATCCTAAGATGGTGTCTTTATTAGGATTGAATACTGATAAATTATTTGCCTTCACTTTTGTATTAGGCGTGGCATTGGCTGGATTTGCTGGTGGGTTGATGTCACCAATACGAGGTGCAGATGCGTTTATGGGTTTAGAAGCGTTAGGAATAGCATTTGTAGTGGTTGTTATTGGCGGTATGGGAAGTTTTTCCGGGGCTTTGGTTGGTGGTTTGATTGTTGGTCTGGTTCAAAGTTTTACCTCAGGGTTCTGGCCTGAAGGGACCAATGTGATGATTTATGCAGTTATGGCGTTGATTATTTTGCTGCGGCCTAACGGTTTGTTTGGGAGGGTATAACGATGTTTAAAGAGACTCCTTTAGTACTACATTTCATGGCAGCTATTTTACTTGTTTTTGTTTTGCCGATTGTTGTACCTTCTAACGTTCTCGCGACTGAAATATTGATTTTTGCATTGGCCGCTATTGGTTGTAATCTTCTACTGGGCTACACCGGGCTACTGTCTTTTGGTCAAGCATTATTTTTTGGAGCGGGAGCTTATATCGCGAGCTTAATGTCTATTCATTGGACAATAGACTTGTTATCTATTTTATTGATCACTGTCTTTTTGGGTGGTGCTATTGCGATTGTCGTTGGCTATTTTTCTATCCGGAGACATGGCATCTACTTCGTGATGCTGACTCTGGCATTTGCACAGTTAGGTTATTATATTGCCTATTTGGCTGAACCAATCACTGGAGGTGAAGATGGTTTGCTGGATGTGCACCGACCAGCGCTCGTGATTCCTTTTCTTGCCAAGTTTCATTTTGGGAATGACTTAAGCTTTTACGTATTAGTGGCGGTGATATTCGTCCTTATGTTTACGCTGATGCAGCGCTTAGTGAGCTCTCCATTTGGTTCTGTCCTAGTCGCAATCAAGCAAAACGAAGCAAGGGCTGAGGCGATAGGATATCAAGTACGGCTGTACAAAATCGCGGTCTTTGCTTTTTCTGGTGCGATTACTGCGTTATCAGGGGCTCTATACGCCTTTATGCTGAACTTTGCGCCGCTTTCAAATATTGATATCGAAACCAGTGAACATATCTTGTTTATGTGTGTCCTTGGAGGGTTAGGGTCACTATATGGATCAATCGTAGGGACAATTATTTTCTTGTTATCAAGTGAAATGCTTGCAGAACTGTGGCCGCGTTGGATGTTACTTTTAGGTGTGCTGTTAATTGTCGTTATGTTGTATCTCCCAGGTGGTGTTTGGAAAGCGATTACTGATTTTTTCGAACGCTTGTTTGGTAAAAAAAACAAAGAAAAAGGGGGTAAACATGTCTAACTCGGTGTTAAAAGCGATTAATACGACAAAGCGCTATGGTGATTTTTATGCGAATACAAATGTGAATCTTGACGTTAAGCAGGGAACTATTCATGGCATTATCGGGCCGAATGGTGCTGGCAAAACGACCTTGTTTAACTATTTGGCAGGAGTCGTTTCTTTGACCAGTGGTCAAGTGTTATTGGAAGGAGCTGAAATACACAAAATGGCCCAACATCGCAGACCTTCCTTGGGCATGGGTAGGTCCTTTCAAGTGACCAGTTTATTTCCTGATTTATCGGTATGGGAAAATTTAAGGCTTGCTGGTCAAGCACTAAAGCAGAAAGATGGATTTGTATTCTGGAGACCTGTAGCTAATCAGGGTGGCACGGTCGATCACTTGAAACAAGTAATCTCTAGGTTGGACCTGCACAATGAGCAACAAACTATGGTTCGTGCACTGTCTCACGGTCAACAACGCATTTTAGAAGTTGGCATGGCGCTTATGGCAAAACCAAGGGTGCTGTTACTTGATGAGCCGACTTCTGGCATGGGGATTGATGATATTCCTGTCATGATCAAACTTCTAAAAAGCCTTAAGGAAGAATGCACTGTATTGTTGATTGAACATAATATTCATCTGGTTGGTCAGGTTTGCGACACAGTGACTGTATTGCAAGGAGGAGAAGTGATAGCAGAAGGGACCCCGGAAGAGGTGTCCGCCAATGAGTTAGTTAAAACAGCGTATTTAGGAGAAGCAATATGAGCATACTGACTTTAGAAAACGTCAATGCGCTTTACGGTAAAAGCCATATTTTATTTGATGCTTCTATCCAAGTAGGTGAAGGTGAGCTAGTGACTTTGTTAGGGAGAAATGGTGCGGGTAAATCGACACTATTACATTCAGTATTGGGTTTAGTACCGACAGTGACTGGGCGTATTCAATTTAAGGGGCGATCTTTGTTGGGCAAGTCTACCCACCAAGTTGCCGAACAAGGAATTTGTCTGATTCCTGAGCAAAGAAACATTTTTCAAATTTTGACTGTTGAGGAAAACTTACAACTGTCGCAGAAGAAAGGTTCACGTTGGAGCATTCGAGATATATACCGTTTGTTTCCGCGTTTAGAAGAACGGAAAAAAAATGGAGGCGGTCAATTGTCTGGTGGTGAACAGCAAATGCTGGNNTGTTTTGTGATGAGCCAACCGAGGGGTTAGCTCCTGTTATTGTCCAGGAAATAGTTAAGACTCTGCAAACTATCAAACAGAGCGGAGTCCCGATTCTGCTTGTCGAGCAAAATTTGAAAGTATGTGAACGTCTTGCAGATAGACACTACATCGTGGAACAGGGTCGTGTGCTATATGAATATTCAAAAGATGATTTTTTTACCAAAAAAGCCAAGGCTATTAAACAGAGGTATTTATCAGTATGAACAATAAGACAACTGCATTTTTGTTAGATGAAAAGTGCTTTTGGCATTCTGGGCCTAACTACGCGCAATTGGTGCCAGTAGGTGGTTTAGTTCAGCCATTTGTTTCGGGTGGACTACCTGAGGCACCTGAAACAAAGCGTCGTTTAAAAAACTTGATTGATGTTACTGGACTGGTTAATGACTTGGAGTGTATCACTGCTGATGCTGCGACCGAAGAAGATCTATTAAGGGTACATCCCAGAAGTTATCTTGATGAGTTTAAAACTTTGTCAGATCAGCGCGGTGGAGAATTGGGTCTGAGGACCCCATTTGGTCCTGGAGCCTATGAAATCGCTGCTTTGTCAGCTGGTTTGGTGAAAGAGGCTATAGTGCGGGTGATGCAAGGGGATTTTAGAAACGCTTATGCACTCTCTCGACCACCCGGGCATCATTGTCTTCCTGATTGGCCAAACGGTTTTTGTCTGCTGGCAAACATAGCGATAGCGATTGAGGCTGCCAAAGCTCAAGGTCTGGTGGATCGAGTCGCTGTTGTGGATTGGGATGTTCATCATGGTAATGGCACTGAAGCTATTTTTTATGACCGTGATGATGTTTTGACAATCTCTATTCATCAAGATCGTTGTTACCCTCAAGATACCGGTTTTGTCGATCATATAGGTGATGGGGTTGGAAAAGGCGTAAATATGAACATTCCCTTGCCCCCAGGCTGTGGTCATGCAACATATATAGAGGCGACAGAGCGATTAATCGTACCTAAGTTGCAAGCATTTAAACCTGATCTGGTCGTAATTGCTTCGGGCTTTGATGCGGCGGGTGTTGATCCATTATCGAGAATGATGTGTACGGTTGATACTTATAGAAAAATGACTTCGTTATTGATGGAAGTGACCGACGGGCGTTTGGTTGCAGCGCACGAAGGTGGTTATTCTGAGGTTTATGTGCCGTTTTGTGGTCATGCTGTGCTTGAAACGATGTCGGGTTCTTCCATTGTTGCCGAGGATCCGTTGATGGAGAGGTTGAATGGTCAACAACCTGATAAAAGAATGCAAAACTTCTTTTCTGAAATTATTTCGGAAATGGTTGATTGCTTTGGTCTCGAGCCATCGAACAAAATTCGTAGCATTTAATTGTCTCGTACCTAGTTTAATTCATGTCCATTGTTCTTTATTAGTAGTGAGCATGTAGAGGTGCCAGTTGTTTATAATAGCGAGCGTTTATCGCTATTTCAGGTTAGATTTATCAGGAGAAAGTGTGTCAGATAATACAATTTATTCGGTGGCGAAGAAGCTTGCCAAGCGAGCACATGTGGATAATCAACAGTACGAAAAGATGTATGCCCGTTCGATTGAACAGCCCGATGCTTTTTGGGCGGAGCAAGCCGAGCAGCATGTGTCATGGTACAAAACATGGAATAAAGTTTCTGAGGTCGACTATAACAGTACCGAAATAAAGTGGTTCGAAGGTGCCAAACTAAATGTCTCTTATAACTGCATAGATCGACACTTATTGGAACAGGCTGAGCAAACCGCGATTATTTGGGAGGGTGACGATCCTAAACACAGTCTGCATATTACTTATCAAGATTTGCATGATTGCGTATGCCGTTTAGCAAATGCAATGAAATCGAAAGGAGTGAGCAAGGGTGATCGAGTTTGCCTCTATATGCCGATGGTTCCAGAAGCGGTTTATGCCATGTTGGCTTGCGCTCGCATCGGGGCGGTTCATTCAGTAGTGTTTGGCGGTTTTTCTCCAGAGGCTTTGCGTGGTCGTATCAACGACAGCGGATGTAAAATGGTGATTACCGCAGACGAGGGCCGTCGAGGTGCCAAATCGATTCCGTTAAAGCAGAATGTTGATAAAGCATGTCAAGAAACACCGACCGTAGAGACCATTCTGGTCTGTAAACTGACTGGTGCGGACATTGCATGGCAAGATGGTCGTGACGTGTGCTACCAAACGATAACAGCTGGACAATCAGCAGTATGTGAACCAGAAGTGATGGATGCAGAAGACCCGTTGTTTATTTTGTATACTTCTGGGTCTACCGGTACTCCCAAAGGTGTATTGCACACCACTGCTGGATACTTGCTGTATAGTACTATGACGTTTAAGTATGTGTTCGACTATCAGCCTGGCGAAGTGTTTTGGTGCACTGCAGATATCGGTTGGATCACAGGGCATTCATATCTCACCTACGGACCATTAGCAAACGGTGCGACAACCTTGATGTTTGAAGGTGTGCCAAACTACCCAGACGCAAGTCGGTTTTGGCAAATCATTGATAAACACAAAGTCAATATCTTTTATACGGCACCTACGGCCTTACGAGCTTTAATGGGGGCAGGTAATGCGTATTTGGAAACGACCTCACGGTCTAGCCTGCGTATTCTAGGAACGGTCGGTGAACCAATTAACCCAGAGGCTTGGGAGTGGTACTACCGTAAAGTCGGTTTGGAAAATTGCCCAATTGTTGACACTTGGTGGCAGACTGAGACTGGAGGAATTATGATCGCTCCCTTGCCTGGAGCGATAGATGCGAAACCTGGTTCTGCAACGCGGCCTTTTTTTGGTATTGCTCCGGTAATTTTGGATGATCAAGGGAACGAAAAAACAGGCATAACCAGTGGTAATCTTGCGTTCAAGCAATCATGGCCAGGGCAGATGCGATCAGTTTATAACAATTCTCAACGGTTTCATGATGCCTATTTCTCCATGTATCGAGGCTACTATTTTACCGGCGATGGTGCGCGCAGAGATAAAGATGGATATTATTGGATTACTGGGCGTGTCGATGATGTGATCAATGTTTCGGGACACCGCATTGGGACTGCCGAAATTGAGAGTGCATTGGTATTACACGAATCAGTTTCGGAAGCAGCGGTAGTCGGTTATCCGCATGATATAAAGGGACAAGGTATATATTCATATGTAACATTGATGAATGGTGTTGTATACACTGATGAATTAAAGTCTGAGTTGGTTAAACATGTGAGATCAGAGATAGGACCAGTCGCTACACCAGACGTTGTGCATTGGGCTCCAGAGTTGCCCAAAACCCGGTCTGGAAAAATTTTGCGAAGGATATTGAGAAAAATAGCCGAAGATGACGTTGGTGATCTAGGTGATATCAGTACGTTGGCCAATTCGGGTGTAGTTCAGGACTTGATTGACGCACGTTAATTTCGTTTAGCATTTGAGTGACTCATTGATGCTTGCTCAATAGATAATTACTACTGGATAGAAATATCCGGTAGTGATTCCGTTTGAAAGGTATTATAGTGTCATTGAAACGGTTTGATCTCATGGCTTTAACGGGCAAAGCATTGCAGTGCCTGAGCTTTCAGAAGAAATTCCTGAAAGAGATAGGTACTGCCTAATTTCCATCAGAAGATAAATGTTAATGAAGTTAGGCTCTAAGTGGCTCCGATTGGAATCTGTAAGTTTTCTGGAGTTATTTGAAATAATCAATGCATGAATATGAACAAGCTTCTATTGGTTGTGTGATGACGTTGGAAACGTTCATATCAATGAAATTTGGCCATTCCTTAAATTACTGAAGCCATTCGTTTTACACAAGAGTATTTCCCCTGCATGGAAATTAAGATTGAGGCTCAGGAGTGCTTGAGACATTTTTATGAAACCCTGGCCTTAAAACTTGCTAGTGAGTCATATCGTCAGACAATACAAACGTCAAAACACATAACGACATCTGAGGATAAAATATGGAAAGAATTAATGGCGGATGTTTGTGTGGACAAGTCCGATATACCGTAGATGCAAAACCGATAGTCACCAGGGCTTGTTGGTGCACATTATGCCAGAGACTTGCATCAGGCAACGCTACTGTTAATCTGGCCTTTCCAAGCTGTGCTGTAACCGTGGTCGGGGAGCTACAGGATTATGCAAGTATTGCCGACAGTGGCAATAAGATGCATCGTCGATTTTGTCCAAAGTGTGGTGTACATCTATTCAGTGAAGCTGAAGAAAGACCGAAGATTATTGTCATAAGAGCAGGTACTCTTGATAATGCTGAACAGGTAGTAATAGAAGGAATTATTTGGACAAGTGAAGCTCCTTCATGGGCTTACCTGGATCCAAATGTTGTACACTTTGAAAAACAACCTCCGGCCCCAAATGTGGAATGAGGGTAAGTCCATTAGCCGATAAAAAACTATTGTATGCATTACATAACAAAAAAGGCTCTACCTCATACACAGCGGCTTAATTTTTTTAACATTTTTTATGAATATACTGTCTTTAGACCACGCCATTTCGGATAAAGAACGTGCAGAATTACTGTTTCAAGGTGAGGTGTTGATCTATCGTAATATAAAGGCCATGCAAGCCTTGATTTCTTATAGCGATACGTTGTTAAGAAAACATCTTGATGGCGCAGACCCAGTGTCTGCTCAGCAGCATTTCGCTCCAGATGTTTTTTTAGAGCGAATGGGCAAAGCACAAACGATTTTCCGCCAGAGCAAAGAGCCCAAAGATTTATTTTTTGCCGTATTAGAAGCCTGTGGTATGGACCTTGCCCAGGCATTTTACGACCACTTCCCCATGCGTGTTGTGCCCTATGGAGAGACTCATAATGGCGCGCATCGAGCGGCAATTGGCCATCATCGAGATACATGGGGCAGCAATATTCACAGCCAAATGAATTGGTGGGCTCCTATTTATGCTCTGGAATCAGAGCGAACTATTGCGATTTATCCAGTCTATTGGGATCAGTCTATTGCCAATAATACTGCAACATGGCGCTTTGAAAACTATCTGCAAGCGCGCAAACAAGTTTCACCAGAACGAAAGAGTTCTTATCCCTCAGCACCGAGACCAACGCAAGCAGTGGATGAAAGTTGCCTCGTGAAATTGCTTATGAATCCAGGCGATGTGTTAAATTTTTCGAGTGCCCATTTGCATGCCAGTGTCCCGAATACCACACAAGCAGCACGCTTTAGTGTGGAGATGCGTACGATACATCAAGACGATATTATTTTTGGTAGAGAGGCTCCTAATGTCGATAATGCTGGCAAAGAACCAATGCACCAATGGTTTAAGAGCATAATAGATAAACGTACTTCTCTTGAATCAGTCCTGAACCGATCTAATGAAGGTTAAAGTGATTTGTTTGCTTGACCTGGGTTAACTCAAAGGGCTTTAGATAATGAAGAATCAATTAAAAAAACTCAGTCTAGCTTGGGTTTCATTACTAAAAAATAAAGCTTTTATACAAGTTGCAGCTAAGAATAAGATTTGTTATTTTCTATTGATATTCAAACAGGATAAGGAGTGACTGAGAAAATATAGCTCGTGAAAATCTGAGTATTTTTAGATACAAAGTCATACAAAATGAAGCCTCATATGAAATGGATAAAAGAGAATTATAGAATACTATTACTCTGGTTAGTGTTATTAGCTATTGCCCCATTATTTGTAGAAATACTGTTTATAGCAAATATTATGGGAGCAGAGGCCGCTTTTGGTTTCTTGCTGCTGGTTATAAAAGATGTTTATGAAAATTGGCAATATCGAGTTCAGCGAATAAAAGAGTTTCTGACTACGGTTGTTCAAATAATTCAGAACCATCCTGTATGCCAGGCAAATATTTACTTGTTCCATGTAACGCTCAGTATTGCCGTTTTATTCTTTAGCGGTTCAATGATTTATTCGACACTGATTTGGTATCCTATTGCGTTATCAGGCAGTACTGTTTCGTAGTGATGCATAATAAGGCTATTAAAAAGGAAGAATATACCATTATCGAAAAGTTCGAAATTACGGGTAGAGGTGTAGTCGTGGTAATTGATGAGTGCACTGAACGAGTGCCCGGTAAGGCATATAATGTAATGATCAGTGCAGACGATAGTCAAAATATATCTGCAGAAGCTTTTAAAGAATGGTTTTTACGTCGTAATCCCAAGCCTGTAGAAAAGGAAGCATATATGCTTAAAGGCTTGCATAAAAAAGATATCCCAGATGATGCTAAAATTTTATTTTTTTGAATATTCTGAAATTAACCAGTTGAATAATTTCAAAGCGATTAGCGCCGAACAAAACATGTCCGTTACTTCAGTTTGTTAACTCACTCAACATAATGACAAGGTTATCGTGGACATATATAAACCTCCAAAATCACAAACAGGCCCAGTTCTACTGGATGGAAGTCAGTGCCCTTCTTGCAGCTCCAAATTAACAGTGCTCTCTGTGGTTAATAAAATTTGGAGCCATAAGTTGTTTTGCAAACAATGCATGAGGAAACTGAATTTTCGATACTTGTCAGTACTGATTGTGCCTGGAGATCTCCTGATGCTGCTTGCCGCAATTCTTACCACCGTTTTTGGTGTCGGTTTTGCTGTTAATAAGTCGTGGTTTATTCTATTGCCTCTTATTGTTGCTCTATATGCTATCTATTACATTTCTTCGTGTTTAAATAAATATTTAGCCATAAAATTCTTGAAAATTGTGCACTATGAATAAATTTATCTCGTCAACATGCTCTTATAAGAACAAACAATCTTCCTTAGCACTCAGGAGTTGGCTTTGGCATTTCCCTTTATCAGGATATTCTTCAAAAGGGGGTAAGACTAAAGTACTGTTATTTGCAGTCATTTTTTTATTTTCTAAAACCGTTTTTGGATGTAGTTGTAGCCTTGGAGGAGTAAAACAGAAATTGGAGGAAGCTAATTCAATTTTCTATGGCAAGGTAGAGAGTATTAATTACAAGGGCACAGAAAACCGCCTTGGAGATAAAGAAATTTTAGTGACCTTTTCAATTAAACAATCGTGGAAAGGTAATAATAAAAATATTATTTTAGATACTGCTTTCAATAGAGTAAGTTGCTCAGGGTATTGGTTTGAAGAAAATGAAATGTATCTGATCTATGCTTACGAAGATAACGGAAAATTAGATACATACTACTGTGGCGGTGTTTTTCCTGATAAAGATAAAGAGCAATTTGATAATGAGCTTAAGAAAATCAATGAGTTATCAAAATAAATCAGATAGTAAATAAACAGAACTATCCTGTTGGCATAGCAAACGTTAAAGTGTGCTTTTGCTTTGGAGGTCAGCTGCTAGATGCACGACTGAGGGTTTATGAAAATTAGTATCGAAGAATTTCTAAAAACTGGTAAATTTGGTCCTTTTGGAATAGGTTCTCAAAAAGATTTTGTTATTTCCACTCTTGGTGAGCCTGATTGTGATACCGATTTAGGAGAAACAGGCAGCATCCTTTTATATGCCTGGTACGAACTATTCTTCAATCATGATAGTGAGTTGAATTCTATACAGAATGATAACTATGATCCATGTGATAAACAGACGTATTCCTATAAGAATGAAAAATTTGAAATTGATTCATGGTTTCTTAATGGGATTGAGAATCAAAGTATAAACGACATATCAGAAGTTTTGAGTAGCAAAGGCATGAAGTATGAGATTATTGACTACTACGGGCGTCATGCGATCAAACTAAAAAGCGGAGTAGTGGTTGATTTTGATGAAGAAGAAAATGAGCGCGGAATTAACGCCCTTATGGGTATCAGATATTGGCCGGAAATTCGCACTTAACAATTACAAAAAGGTATCCCAGATATTGGTGTATTTGCTGTAACCTTATGGAGAATTCAGTGAAATTAACGGGTGAGTGTTTTTGCGGTGAAATAAAATACGAGATAAAAGGCAAGCTTCGAGATGCCAGATCATGCCATTGCTCTCGCTGCCGGAAAGCGTTCAGCGCTCAAGCATCGGCTTATGCATTGGTCAATTCCTCTGAATTTCAATGGGTGTCAGGCACTGAGTTTCTAAGGTCTTATATCAGCAAGCACGGTTTTGGATTGCAGTTCTGTAAGCAATGCGGTTCTACCTTATGCGGTGTCTATCAAAATGAGGTGCATGGGGTAACCTTAGGTTGTATTAACGAAGATCCTGACATCGAAATAGGTCGTCATATTTTTGTTGGTTCAAAAGCGGGTTGGGAAGTGATTCCGGAAGGCGTTCCACAGTATGACGAACATTCACCAGAAGATGTCTAGAACATAAAGAGTAAAAAAGTTAACACGTGGAGTTAGCAGCAACAGACCCAAAGGTCTTAGTTTAACAACAGGAGAACTATGAGAATACTGACAAATATATGCTCGGACGATTTACAGCAAAGTAAACATTTTTATGTTGAACTTTTAGGCTTTAAGGTGAAATACGATAGTGATTGGTATGTTCAGCTGTGTTCACCACAAGACTCTGAGATTGAATATGGCATCATCCAGAGAAATAACGATTTAGTTCCAGAAGAATATAGGCAAGCCCCGAATGGTATGTATGTGACATTTGTAGTGGAGGATACTGATCGTGTTTACAAAAAGGCACTCGAAATGGAGGTTTCTATTGTCCAGGAACCTCGTAATGAATTTTATGGGCAACGCCGATTTCTTGCTAAAGATCCAAATGGTTGCTTAATTGATATTTGCTCGCCTTGGGAAGGAAGTCCGGATGATATCTGACTTTCATTGCTGGCAAAGTGTCATCTATGACACTGAATGTTTGGTGAGGTTGTTTTGGCAAAAGTCTATTTAATAGAAGGGCCTGTAGGGGCAGGTAAATCGACATTTTCTGAAGATTTAAGTCAGAAAGTGAATGCGCCTCATATAAACTTGGATTCCTGGTTGTCTAGGTTATTTGTTCCAGACCGACCTGCAACAGGCGTTATGGAGTGGTATGTTGAAAGAAAAGATCGCTGCATTGGGCAAATCTGGGATGTCGCTTTACGAATCCTGAATTCAAGATGTGATGTCGTACTTGAGTTAGGTTTACTGCAGCCTGAAAACAGGCGAGCAATGTATCAACGTATCGAAGAGTCAGGGCATAAACTTATGGTTTATGTGCTAAATGCTCCAAGAGAGGAAAGAAGGGATAGGGTACGATACAGAAATGTTGAAAAAGGAAGTACTTTTTCGATGGAAGTTTCTGATGAAATATTTGAACTCGCCAGCGATATGTGGGAAGAACCAGATGATATTGAATGTGAAGAACAAGAGATTATCTTTGTACCATAAAGATTACACTGGATAAACGGATGGATATGGCATTATGGAATCTATGAATAATGTTAGATTTAGTTCAACCGTTAAGAGGTTGCTGGTTTTTTCACTGGTAATGACTTTTTCAATAGGCCTATTAGCTATCTGTTTTATCTATCGCAGTGATCTGTGTCAGCTTAGGGGAGGAGTTTATGCAACAAATGGCGAGGTGTGCTTGACGGAATCTTGCTATGAGACAAAATCGTGTATGTCCAGAAAGTTTCCTAGTCTACATTGTTCAAAAATAAAAATCGGTGATTCAATTAATACAGTACATTTGCATTTGGGCAATGCTATAAAGATTTCAGATAATCACTATCGTTGGTTTGATGCTGGAGGTGGAAATATTATAAATGCGAAGTTCCAAAATAATAAATTATTCGAAATGAATTGTAATGCCTCATAAAAACATTCTATGAGCAGAAGATCATTTTTACTAATGAGCACAGTGTCTATTTTGATGGCTGCTTGTAAGCGCAGGGAGATTAAGCGCCCTGGCAGTAATGAATCTATCTTGATTATTGGGGCTGGTATATCGGGTTTAGCAGCGGCACGAAAGTTGTCCGATTTGGGCTATCACGTTACTGTTGTAGAGGCTCGAAGTCGGATAGGTGGAAGAGTTTGGACAAGCCGCTTATGGCCTGAAACCACCGTTGATTTGGGGGCATCGTGGATTCATGGAGTCAACAACAACCCTCTGACAAAACTCGCGGATAAGGTTAAAGCGCGAAGAGTCGAGACCGATTACGACAACAATATTTTATATGGACCTGAAGGCGATGTTGTTGCTAGTGATATCGAACGCAAGATGCTGCATTTATGCAAAAAATTAGTCAAAATCCTGTATCGTAATGCTTCTGATAATGACACGATATTTGCCGTTCTTGAACGTACATCTTTGTGGAGCAGTTTTTCAAAACAGCAAAGAGAGTTTGTTCTGCATATCCTGAACACGACTATTGAGCATGAATTATCTGGACCATTGAATGAAATTTCGGCTGTTAATCCCAGTGATTCAAATCAGTTTTCGGGAGAAGACGTTATTTTCCCCGACGGCTACAGTGCTATCACAGACTATCTGGCCAGTGGTCTGGACATAAGGCTGGAACAACTTGTAGAAAAAATAAGCCATACAACTGAAAGTATTCTCATAGAAACTGAACGTGACGAATTTATGGCTGATCGTGTTATTGTGACATTACCAATCGGGGTCTTGAAACAGGGCACCGTTCAGTTTGAACCTCAACTGCCAATAGAAAAACAAAAGTCGATCAAGAGCATAGGTTCTGGATTGCTTGATAAGCTCTTTTTAAAGTTTCCTTATGTGTTTTGGGACGAAAGTGAGGAGTTTTTAAATTGGGTTTCCACTGAACACGGCAGATGGAATGAATGGATGAATATCTCAGCTTACACGGATACCCCCGTTTTATTAGGTCTCAATGCGGCAGACTATGCGCGAAAAACTGAGATGTGGAGCGATGAAACAATTGTAGCTGATGCTATGGACGTGTTGCGGACTATATACGAAGAAGACATTCCAGAGCCAGAAGCTTGGCAAGTCAGTCGATGGGGTACTGATCCATTTGCACGTGGTTCCTATTCTTTTAATGCCGTCGGCGCTGATCTCAATTCACGTGCAACTCTGGCAGAAACTATTAATAACCGTGTATTTTTTGCTGGAGAAGCTACGTCTGAAGATTACCCTTCAACCGTTCACGGAGCCTATATGTCGGGAATAGATGCGGCAACAGCCATAATCGAACTAACTTCTTCTTAAAAGTATTGCATTTTATCAACTGACAATACTTTGCCTTGAATAAACTAAATTGCCTTCAAGTATGTGCATCGTAAATTAAAAAACTGCTTTACGCTTCTCGACAAAAGCCGCCAGGCCTTCTGTACTTTGCGGGTGTTCAAAGGCTGCAGAAAACTGACCTGCTTCAAGGTCCAAGGCTTGGGCTAGGGGCAACTCTGCTCCCTGATTAACAGCTTGCTTAGCCAGTCTGATGGCATTGGGGCTGGCGTTGGTGATGCTTTGTGCTACTTTCTGTACGGTAGGCAATAACTCCTCGTCTGAGCTTACGATTGAAACTAAACCCATGGTGAGGGCTTCGTCAGCGTTGATCATATTGCCAGTGAGAATCATTCGGCGGGCGTTATTGGCACCAACGCTGCGTGTCAGGCGTTGGGTGCCGCCAAAGCCAGGTATCAAGCCCAGAGTGATTTCCGGCAGACCGAAGCGGGCTTTTTCGCTGGCGACAATAAAGTCACAGGCCAGTGCCAGCTCCATGCCGCCACCCAGAGCAAAACCATTGACGGCGGCAATACTGGTGAAGGGCAGGTCAGCGATTCGGTCAAAGGTGCGCTGGCCATTTTGGGCAAAGACTTTGGCTTGTTCGGGGGTGAGCTGTTGCATTTCTTTGATGTCTGCTCCTGCAACAAAGGCTTTGTTGCCCGAGCCAGTTATGATCAGGCAGCGCAGCTCTGTTTGAATGATTTGTTGGCAGAACTGATCCAGTTCAGATAACAAATCACTTCTGAGTGCATTGAGTGCCTCAGGGCGGTTTATTGTCAGCAGGCCAATGCCATTTTTTTGTTCAAAGTTGAGTGTTGTAAATTGCATTGGCTTTACCTCGGTTGCATACGAATGGCGCCATCGAGTCGGATAGTTTCGCCATTAATATAATTGTTTTCGATGATATGCATGGCCAATCCAGCAAACTCATTGGGATAACCCATACGTTTGGGATATTGGATGCCAGCGACCAGACTTTCTTGCACATTGTCTGGCATGGCAAGCAACATGGGAGTGCCCATAATACCGGGTGCAATGGCGTTGACTCTTATACCTTGTTTGGCCAGTTCGCGGGCCATTGGTAGTGTCATGCTGACAATACCTCCTTTGCTGGCGGCATAAGAAGCCTGGCCCATCTGGCCTTCATAAGCAGCAACGGAAGCGACGTTTATGATAACGCCTCGTTCGCCTTCGGCATTGTCAGGAGTGTTTTTGGCCATCTGCTCAGCAGCCAATCGGGCCAGATTGAATGAACCGATTAAGTTGATATTGATTGCCAGCTTGAAGTCATCCAATGGCATGGCTTTTCCTGCGCGGTCCAGCACTTTTTTTGCTGGTGCAACTCCTGCGCAATTGATCAAAGCATGAATAGTTCCAAACTTTTCAAACACTGTTTTTATGGCCGTGTCGGCAGATTCATCGCTGGTTACATCCGTTTGAATGAAAACAGCGTTGTCATGACCTGCCTGTTCGATGAGTTGTTCAGTGTTTCCTGGGTTTAAGTCCAGGATTGCGACTTTGGCTCCTGCGCTTAATAAACCATCTACGGTTGCGGCTCCCAAACCTGAAGCTCCTCCGCTGACGATGACCGTTTTTTGTTCTAATTGCATGGCGTTTAATCTCTGAGAATTGCATTGTTGTGGATATGTTGAACTGGCAATAAGGGGCTTTGCCGGTTCGACTTATTCGAATGGTTTGCTTATAGTAAGATACTTGCTTGTTTCAAGCAAGTATCTTGATCAAGTAATAAAGTTGGTAGATTTATGGTTATAGTATTGGTTGTTTAAAGGTGTTGAGCTTTGTATTAGAGAATCTGATTCTGACTGAATAATCAGGTATTAGAGGCCATTGTTGATAAATTTAATAAAAAAATAATATATTTAAATCAATGTTTTATGCGAATATTTGTCAATTTTTACGAATTACCTTTATTGAGGCGCGTTGACAAAACCAGACTTTGGTGTAAACTTATTCAGGCGTAGGAGATATTACTTTTTACGCAAAAAGACTACCCAAGGTAGTTTTTATATTTTTGGAACAAAGGCAAAATTGCCCCTGATTCCAGTGATTAGCAAGAGCGCTTTTCTCATCAGCATGCTGCGTTGTGAGATGGTGCTTTTTTTGTGTCTTTTTCATTTTCCTCTATATATTCCATTTCGTTTTGCCAGTTTGCTCATAGCGGCTTTGTGTTGTCTTGCGTGTGGGAAAAGCTCTCTTTGTTATTAACGACTACACTCTAATGTGTAGCGAACTATACAGTTTTATCTGGTGGAGAAATAAATGAGAGAAATGAAAAAACATAAACGATCCATACCGCTGGCGCTTTCGAGGATATGTAAGCGATCTGTAGTCTTGCTAAGTGCAGCTTGCATTGCTTTCACAGCAACAACACAGGCCAATGATTCAGAAATCAAAGTGGGTGCTATTTTTGACCTGACGGGTGGTTTGAATATTTATGGTTTGCAGCAGAGTAAGGCTCTACACCTGGCTATCGATAATATCAATGAGTCGGGAGGCCTTCTGGGTAAACAGGTTGAATTGGTGGAATATGATTCTCAGTCGGAGTTGAGCAAATATACGGTCTATACCAAAACCTTGGCTTTGAAGGATAAGGCGGATGTGTTGTTTGCTGGTTTGACCAGCTCTTCTCGTGAAGCGATTCGGCCAATTGTTCGCAAACGCAAAATTCCTTATTTCTACAGTTCTCTCTATGAAGGAGGAGCCTGTGATAAATACACCTTTGTCACTGGAGCATCAGCCTCGCAGCAAATGAGTAAATTGATCGAATGGGCTATTGAGGAATATGGGCCGAAAATCTTTGTTATGGCGCCTAACTATAATTTTGGCACTATTTCTGCGCATTGGGTGAAAATCTATGCAGAAAAATTTGGTGGTGAAGTTCTGGGTGAAGATTTTCTTCCATTGACCGTCACTGATTACTCACCAACAATTCAGAAGATTCAATCGGTGAAACCTGATTTTGTTTTTACTTTGCCGGTGGGTGCGAACCAGACTGGATTTCTTGAGCAATTTTCAGCGGCTGGTCTGAAGCAGAAGATGGGTCTGGTTTCGACAAACTATGGTTCTGGCAATCAGCAGGTTGTGGTTTCTCCTGAAGCCGGTGATGGCATTATCGCCTCGCAGGAATACTTTCAATGGGTCGATGAGCCTGCAAATGTCGAATTTGTTGCCAGTTGGCAAAAAGCCTATGGCGATAAAGAACCCATTGTGTCAGGAGCAGCAGATGTCTGGAATGCGGTTCACCTATGGGCCAAAGCCGTCAAATTGGCGGGTACGGTCAAGAGCGATAAAGTGATTGCCAAGCTGGAAAGCGGTTTATCCTTTGAAGGCCCCAACGGCACGGTCTTTATGGAACCGGGCTCGCATCACCTGAAACAGAATATCTATATTGTTCGAGGCAATCGTAAACATGGTTTTGATGTAGTGAAAAAGTACGCCCAGGTTGAACCTTTTTACGAAAACGAAGTGTGTGATCTTGTGAACAATCCGAAGTTGAAGCGACACTTTGTGCCTGTTCAATAAGATTTAGATTAATAAAGAAAAAGGCGACCAGCGAGTGTTGGTCGCCAAACTAAAGAAGGAAGGTTCAGATGAGTTTAGATTATATTGCCATCGTCGCATTATCCGCTTTTTCCAGCGCCTCGGTGCTGATCATAGCAACCCTGGGGCTGGCAGTAGTGTTCGGTTTGATGGGGGTCATCAATTTGGCGCACGGCGAATTTATTATGTTTGGTGCTTATGTCACCTTGTTTGCTGTCAAAGCTGGGATCCCGTTTCCAGTGGCAGTCTGCGTGGCAACGCTATCAACGGCCTTATTTGGTGCGATTGTCGAGTGTTTGATTATCCGGCGACTCTATGGTCGTCTGTTTGACACGATGCTGGCAACCTGGGGCTTGAGCATGGTGATGTATCAAGGTGCGGTTTTGATGTTTGGCTCTGTGACAGAAGGCATTGGCATGCCTGTGTCTAATGTCAGCATTGGGCAGTACAGTATTTCCAGCTATATGTTGTTTTTGATTGTTGTGGCGGTCGTTATCACACTTATGACTTATGCTTTGTTGACCAAAACTAATTATGGCGTGATGGCCAGAGCCTCGATTCAGGATGGGCAAATGGCCAAGGCAGTTGGAATCGAATCTAAACATGTTAACACGATGACCTTCAGTCTGGGTGCTGCGCTGGCAGGCTTTGCTGGAGCTATATTGGTGCCAGCAATTCCAGCAACACCAACCATGGGCTTTGCCTTTGTGATTAAAGCATTTTTGATTGTGGTTGCCGCAGGACCGGTGACTTTGACCGGTTCAGTTATCGCGGGTGGTGGTCTGGGTGTCATAACGAATGCGATATCCAGTTTCTGGTCAACGGCTTTTGGTGACATTGTCTTCTTCTTTATAACGATTTGCGTGCTTAGATATTTCCCACGAGGCATCTCTGAAAAATGGCGTATGAAGCTTTGATTGGTGGGCAGGAGTAAGAAAATGAGTTCAAGACACACGTCTGACATTAATGACATTCGTTACCAGAGTAACGCAGTGGGATTGTATAGCATGATTAAAAAAAACGTATGGTGGATGAATGTTGTTGCCATAGCAGCAGCATTGTCTTTTGGCGCGATATTCATAGATCCGTATATCGCTTATTTAGCAACTTCCTGGGTTGCCTTTGGCATTCTGGGATTAAGCCTCAATATTCTTTGGGGCAGAGGCGGCATTCTGAGTCTTGGGCAGACCGCTTTCTACGGCTTGGGTGGGTATATTGGCAGCATTGCAGCTATCAACTTTGCCGAATTAACCGGTAATACATTGATCTGGTCTTTGCCCTTTGGTGCTTTGGCAGGTGTTATTGCAGCCGGCCTGATTGGTTTCGTCATTTTTTATGGCCGTCTGGGTGATTTGCAAACCACAATTCTGACATACACTTTTACTCTGATTCTCTGGACCATTGCCATTGCATTTTCTCTCAATGTAGGCGATGCCTATGTTGGTGGTGATAATGGTATGTCGGATATTCCCGGAATGGTCCTTGGTTTTGGTGAAAACGCTGAAGCGCTGGAAGAAAAAGGCATGTTTCTGGTGGCACTTGTGGTGTGTGCTGTTATTTACATTTTTGCTTCAGCGGTGATGCGGTCGCCTTTTGGATTGGTAATCGATTGTATTCGGATGGATGCACTCAAGGCTGAACTGATTGGTTATGATGTCCGTCGTTATCAATTGATTCTTTTTGTTATGGCTGGTGGCATTGCCGGGTTAGCTGGAGCCTTATATGCGAGTTGGTCCAACTATCTGAGCCCCTCCGTATTCAGTGTTCCAGAAGCTTTATTAATTCCGATCTATGTCTTGGTTGGTGGTAAAGCACGCTTATTTGGTCCTTTCATTGGTGTGTTGCTGGTCGGCGGTTTGTCGTTCTGGTTGGGCGGCGGAGCAGCTGGAGGTCAAACAACATTGATTCTTGGTTTGGTTCTGATTGCGTTGGTGTTGTTTTTTGAACGTGGTCTGGTGGGCATATTTGCTGATTTGTGGAAAAAAATCAGGCCTGCAAAGAATGATAATACTGCTTCGAACTTAAGTGCCCCCGATAGTCAGGTCAATATCAATACACAAGTTCTGACAGATATTCGCAAGGGCTGTTTATCCTCAACAAGGGGCTTCAGCACCCGCAAAATCACCAAGAGTTTTGGTGGCGTTAAACCGGTTAACCTGGTGTCGCTCGAATACCAACATGGTGAAGTGCAATGCCTGGTAGGGCCTAATGGTGCGGGAAAGAGTACTTTCTTAAGGTGCTGTACTGGAACGCATAAAATTTCTGAAGGTGATATTTTTTATGGAAAACAGAATATATCAGACTGGGAACCGTTCAAGCGAGTACAGGCGGGCATCGGCATCAAAATGCAAGTTGCACAGATTTTCAATGAACTCACCGTCAGACAAAACCTCTGGGTAGCTGCCTACAGTCGAAGTGGCAGTAAAAAAGCTGCTGATCGAACAGCGGATAAAACTCTGCGTTTGTTAGGCAAGAAAAGTTATGGTGATAAAAATGCAGGTGAATTGTCCCACGGCAACCAGCAATGGTTGGATATTGCTATGGTATTGTGCCTCAAGCCCAGCGTGATTTTTCTGGATGAACCTGCGGCTGGCATGACCAAAGAGGAAACGCATCAGTTATCGGTTTTGATCACTGAACTCAAAGCCAGCGCAACGGTTATTGTGATTGAGCATGATATGGAGTTTATTCGATCTTTGAATGGCAAAGTAACAGTACTGCATCAGGGAGAGGTGTTTGCTCAGGGCACTATGGAAGAACTGAAACAGAATGAACGAGTTCTGGATATTTACCTCGGGAGAAAAAGCTGATGTTAACGATTGAAAATGCCCGTGCGGGTTATGGCAAGGTAGAGATTATCCATGGTGTTGATCTGGCTATTGAGACTAACGAAGCTGTTGCTTTGCTCGGTAGAAATGGGGTTGGTAAGACGACGTTATTGAAACATATTATGGGTATAGTCAATTCGTTTTCAGGTTCTGTGTTGATTGATGGGAAGTCATTACCCGATTCAACGACGAAACGTGTCCGTTGCGGTCTTGGCTATGTGCCGCAAGGTCGCTTTGTTTTCCCAAGGTTGACGGTCACCGAAAATATCGTGGCCGCTGCTGCTGGCTGTGGCCATGACAAAAATCGTGAGGTCGAGCGTTTATTTGACAAATTCCCTCTATTGGCGGAGCGCCCGAATCAGATGGCAGGAAGTTTAAGTGGCGGACAACAGCAGATACTGGCCATTGCCAGAGCATTGGCAACCAGACCCAGAATGTTGCTGCTCGATGAACCCACCGAAGGCATTCAACCATCGATTGTGGATGATATTGCCGATATGTTGCTGGAATTGAACAAAGAAGAAGGCTTGGGAATTCTGGTGGCTGAACAGAACCTGGATTTCACTTTGACTTTTTGTGAACGGGCTTATGTTATGGACAAAGGCAAAGTGGCGCAAACAGTCTCCAGAGATCAGCTGTTGCAAGACAGCAATCTGGTCAGCGAATTGTTGGGTGTGTAGCTTGAATACAGGAGAATAATGATGACTTCCGTTGAAATTTTGCAGCAGTACGCTGTGTTTACCCAAGGCCAGAAAAGCGGTGATGACAGTATTGAAACGGTGGCTGCTATTGTGCAGGACCTTTGTCATAGACTTGCTCAGGTTCCGGATGTCAGTCATCTGGAACCGGGTTTGACAGTTCCAGTATGGGAGGCAGATTATGACAACTGAGACATTATCTGCTTACAGCATTCATGAGCTTGGACGTTTAATACATGCAGGTGAGGTGTCTTCACAACAATTGGTTGAATCCTGTCTTGCTGCAACTGACAAGTTTGACCCACAATTGAATGCTTTCGCTTTTGTCGACGCAGACCACGCGATTAATCAGGCCATTGAATTGGATGCTATGCGGGATCATGGAAAATGGTTGGGACCTTTGCACGGTGTTCCCGTAGCGGTCAAAGATAATTATCTGGTGAATGGTATGCCCACGACAGCGTGTTCACAAACACGGGATAAAAAACAGGGCACTAGAGACTCGGCAGTGGTTGCTAAATTGAAGGCCTCTGGAGCCGTCATTTTTGGTAAAACTAATATGCATGAATGGGCCTATGGAGCTACGAATAAAATCTCACGCGAAGGCCGTGTGAAAAATCCTTGGGATACCCGGCGTATATCTGGTGGCTCCAGTGGCGGTTCGGCCGTTGCTTTGGCGGCGGGTCTGGTGCCCGCTGCTCTGGGGAGTGATACCGGAGGTTCAATACGAATTCCCGCTTCCGCCTGCGGTGTTTGTGGTTTGAAACCGACTTTTGGCAGAATCAGTACCGATGGAGTATTACCACTTTCCTGGTCGATGGACGTTGCTGGACCCATGGCTCGTTCTGTAAATGATCTTGCAGTGATGTACGATGCCATAAAGCAGGACACCTGCAACTCGAGTCATTCCAATAGAGGGTTAATGTCAGGCAGAGATCTGTGGACTGGTCTTGGTCATGATCTGTCCGGGTTAAAGGTTGCTGTACTGAAGGGTGAACGATTGGAGCATTCCAATGAGGTCGGAAAAACGTTTGATGCTGCTTTGCAGGTATTGCAGAGCAACGGTGCTAAAGTCAGTTCGGTAAGGGTTGATGCCATGGTGGATGGTTTCTCGGCCTGGGATACGATTTTGCATGTGGAGGCGACAACTTATCATAGTGCTGCTCTGGAAGAAAATGCTGAACTGTTTTCGGAAAATGTCCGTAATCATCTTGAGGCGGGTAAATATATTCCAGCTACCAACTATGTCAAAGCTCATCAATATCGGCAATTTTTCAATGGCCTTATTGCTGAAGTGTTTGTTAACAACCATATTATAGTCTTACCCACACTGCCGATAACTGCGCCGTTGGCTGATAACGAGCAAGTGCAGTTTTCCAATGTCAGTGTCAGCTCGCAGGATGCTATGACCTATCTGGCCTGGTTGGCTAATTTCACGTATTTGCCCGCATTATCGATTCCCTGCGGTAATGCCAGTGATGGTATGCCTGTAGGCATGAGCCTGATTGGCCCCGCTGGCAGTGACAAACATTTATTGCGCCTAGGCGGTGCTATTCAGAGCATGACTGATTGGCACAAAGAAAAGCCAAGGCTTAACGACAGTCTTTAGTCTATGCTTTAGATAGGCTTCCATTATTTCTGGTTCCGACAATTAACAGTAATGAATAATAACAATATAAACAACGATTCAAACGATAACAGCATACCTGTGGGAGTTCTGTTTTCACACAGCGGTTCTATGGCTGTCACTGAAAAAGCCCATCTTGAGGGAACTTTGCTGGCTATTTGTGAGATCAATGCCAATGGCGGTGTTCTAGGCAAGACCCTGGTGCCCTTGATTGAAAATCCTGAGTCTTCTCCGAGCCAATATACGGTTCTGGCCACCCAGTTATTGTCTCAAAATAGTGGTGTTTCTGCTATTTTTGGCTGCTGCTCTTCAGCCAGTCGAAAGGCGGTGTTGCCTGTGGTTGAACGTTTTGGTTGTATGTTGTTTTATCCGTCTTTCTATGAGGGATTTGAGTATTCTCCCAGCGTTATTTATACCGGTGCTTCACCGAACCAGACGGTCATTCCCTTGATCAAATATCTGTTTAATAATTGCGGTAAACGTATCTTTCTGGTGGGGTCTGATTATATTTATCCACACGAAATGAACCGAATTGTGAAAGAATTTCTGGAGGAAAGTGGTGGTCACTTGGCCGGAGAGGAATATGTTGCCTTAGGTGCTGATAAATCCGCTCACAGGCGGGTTGCTGAAAAAATCAGGAACAGTCAATGCGATGCGGTATTGTCGACGGTCGTTGGGCAGGATACGGTTGTTTTTTATGAAGAATATGCTGATGTTCTGCAACATGTTGATGCTTCACCCATCGCAAGCTTAACCACCAGCGAGGCCGAGCTGGTGTTGATGAATGAAAAAGCCAGACAAGGGCATATCACCTCATCGTCGTATTTTAATACGATCCATTCTGGAGAAAATGACGCTTTTATTGAGTTATTTAAGCAGAAATACGGTGAACACAGTCAGCCCAGTGTTTATAGCCAAACCGCCTATTTTCAGGTTTATTTGTTTGCCAAAGCCATGGAACTTAGTGGTGATGAATATGATGTGGACAGCTTATCCGCTGCATTGAGAGATTTGCGCATCGATACGCCTCAGGGGGAGGTTTGGGTCGATGGTGAGACTAACCATGTTCATTTGACCCCCAGAATTGGTCTGGCAACAAAAGATGCGTCATTTCAGGTTGTCTGGGAACACGAGGAACTGGTTAAACCTGATCCGTATTTAGTCGGCTATAATAGAACGATATTATCTCGGATTTCCTCGAAAAAGAATTCATTATGACATCAGCAGGTATCAGCAAACGGTAGTATGGAATGAGTATTGATCGTAGATTTCAT